>JAOPXO010000132.1 GCA_025965115.1 Aeromicrobium sp. | reverse complement strand
GCCTCGTCGATGCTGCTTTGGTTCTTGGTCAGCATCGACGTCACGACATCGAGCTGGGTCAGCGCCGGCTTCAGGTCAGCACGAGTGTCCTTGACGAGTCCGCGCAACTGGTCGGAGATGCTTGTCGTCGAGACGAGCAGGCGGTGAATCGAGTCGCGGCGTTCGCTGATCGCCTGGAACAGCACGTCAGAGTCCTTGAACAGGCTGACCAGCTGATCATCGCGGGAGTTGAGCACACCCGAGACCTTCTTGAGGTTGGTCAGCAGGGTGTTGATCTCGGTGTCACGGTCAGCCAGGTTGACCGACAGATCGGACACGCCCTTGATCGCCCCGCGGAACTCCTCGGGGGTGTCGGCCGCGACCTTGCCCAGGGCGCTCAGGGCCTTGGCAAGCTCAGGCACGTCGATCGCGTCAGTGGTCTGACTCAGCTGGGAGAACGCCTCGACCACGTCGTAGGGCGGAATCGTCCGTGACTTGGGGATCGTCGCGCCCTTCGGGAGCCGGCCAGGACCGGACGGCGTCAGCGCGAGGAACTCGGCGCCCAAGAGTGTGCGGACCCTGATGTCGGCGCCGGTCTCGGTGCCGAACTTGGTGCCCTTGTTGATCTTGAACGTCACGCGAACCGTGTTGCCATCGAGCTCGAGCTTGTTGACCTTGCCAACAGGTACGCCGGCAATGCGGACCTCGTTGCCCGACTTGAGTCCGCCGATCTCGGCGAAGTCGGCGTGGTAGGTGTCACCACTGCCGATGATCGGGAGCTGGTCGGCTCGGAAGGCACCCAGCATCAGCAGGGCGATCACGGCAATGCCGATGATGCCGATGACGACGGGATTGCGTTCGCGGAATGGCTTCATTGGGCGTACCCCGGCTGGTTGCAGCGTTCGCCGCCGACGGCAATGCCGGTCGGGCCGGTGAGCTGGAGAGTCGTCTCCGGCAGGAGGACGACGGCGCCGACCTTCACCTCGGGGAGCGTGACGCTGCCCTTGAGGTCACAGAGGTAGAAGTTGAACTCACTGCCCGATGACGCCAGGTTGCCGATCTTCGAGAGCTTGATCGGCAGGATGCGGAGCGCCGTGTCGACGGTGGCGAGGTTCTTCTTGGTCGAGAGGTTCTTGGTCAGGGCGTTGAGCTGGCTGATGTCCTCGGCGAGCGCCGGCCGACCCTGGACCAGCAGGTCGGACGTCTCATCGGTCAGATCCGAGATGGAGTCGACCGAGTCGAGAATCGCGTGGCGGTCGTCCTTGAGTCCGGTCACGAACTGCTGAAGCGTGTCGATCGTGTCACCGAGCTCCTTGTCGCGGCTGCCGACCGTGTCGAGCACCTCGCTCAGATTGTCGATGACATCGCCGATCAGCTTGTCGCGGCCGGCCAGCGTGTTGGTCAGTGACGAGGTGCGGGCCAGCAGATTCTCGACGTTGCCGCTCTCGCCCTGGAGGGTCTGCACGATCTCGTACGCGAACTTGTTGGTGTCACTCGGCGACAGCGCCTGGAACACCGGCTTGAATCCCTTGAGCAGCACATTGAGGTCGAGCGCCTCGGTCGTGCGGCTCTCCGGGATCACACTGTTGGGCTTGAGAGTGGCCTTGGCGCCCTCGGCGCCCTGGGTCAGAGCCATGTAGCGCTGACCCACGAGATTGCGGAACTTGAGCGTCACGTGGGTATTGGTGGTCAGCGGCACCTTCGGATCGACGCCGAAGGTCACCAGCGCCTTGTTCTGGTCGACGATCTGGATCTTCTTGACCGATCCGACTGCCACACCGGCAATGCGTACGTCATCGCCCTTCGTCACGCCGGTGGCATCGGAGAACATCGCGCTGTAGGTCGTGCGGCTGCCGAACGACCCGTTGCTGAGCGTCAGGGCGAGCACCAGTGTGGAGATGCCGGTGATGGCGAAGAAGAAACCCAGCTTGACGAGGGCCGATATTGACTCGCGGTCGATCTGCTTCATTTGATCACCACATCCGATCCGCGGAGGATCGGGCTGATCAGCAGTGAGCCGATGTCAGGGACGCTCGACGGCTGCATGCCAAGAGTGCCGCCGAGGAAGGTGTTGATCGCCGCGCGCTGGCTTGCCGAGTCGATGCCACTGATGCTGGGCTGCACGAGGTCCTGGAGCGAGCCACTCGCGGCGGCGGACCGGTTGAAGTCCGCAGCCGTGCCGAACTTGCCGTGGGCGGCTTTGACACCCACCAGCTTGTAGACGTCAGGCGGAACCGAGAACGGGTGGGCCGGCGAGGAGTAGGGGTTGCTGGCCCCGTCGTTGCCGTTGTTGATCTGGTTGAGGTCCAGGCAAGTGGGAGCGGCAGCATTGGTTGCGTTGATGTCATGGCCGTTCTTGGCCGGAGCCCCGGAGGACGCAGCATCAAGCGCGGCCTTGGTCACCGAGGCGTACTCGTTGGCGTTGTAGTGGGTCGGTTGCGGGATCAGCAGGACGTTGATGTGCAGCTCACCGCCGCGGAAGGCGCTGTCGAGGCGCGGGATCAGATCGGTCATCGCGGTGAGGAAGCAGGGGAATGTCGGGGAGTACTCGGCAATGGTGTCCAGCACCGGGCGGCCGTCGATGGCGAGCTCTTTGAAGTTCTGGCCATTGGCCTTGGTGAAGTCAGTCAGCGTGTTGGACAACGCGGTGCCTTCGTCGAAGAAGGCTGCCAGCTGCGACTTCTTGGCGACGATGGTGTTGCCGGTGACGACGGTGTTTTGGAGCAGTCGTCCGAGGTCGGGGATCGCCTTGGCGTAGTTGTCGGAGACGGTGCCGAGCTTGTTGACGTCATCGATCAGCTGCGGCACGTCCGGGTTGGTCTTCTGGAGGTAGCTGTTGAGCGTGACCAACGTCGTGCCGAGCTTCTCGCCACGGCCTTCGAGCGCGGTCGAGACCGCACTGAGGGTGTACGACAAGTTGGCTGGGTCGACCGCATCGAGCAACGGATAGAGGTTGTCGAGCAGCGTCTCGACCTCGATCGGCACATCGGCCTTCTGGATGACGTCGCCGGCCTTGAGAGACTCCCCACCCGGAGTCGCCGGCGGAATCAGCGAGACGTACTTCTCGCCGAAGAGCGTCTTGGGGACGAGTTCGGCGGTGACGCCGGCGGGCACGTCCTTGATCAGCTTCGGGTTCATCGCCAGCGTGAGCTTGACGCCGTTGCCGTCGGGCTCGACCGAGCGCACCTCACCGACGATCACGCCGCGCAGCTTCACGTCGGCGTTCTGCGGCAGGTTGACGCCGGTTGACTGGCTCACCAGGGTCACCGGCACCGACGAGACGAATTTCTGGTTGAAGAACGCCCAGGTGAGCCACAGGAAGAACAGCATCAGGGCGACGAAAGCCGCTCCAAGGATCTTGAGGGATCCGGAGCGTTCGAGCACAGGTGTGCGCGCCATCAGCCGGCCAATCTCACGGTGACGTTCGTGCCCCAGATCGCCATGGAGGCGAGCAGGTCGACCACGTTGATGGCGACAATTGACGTACGGACTGCGCGACCCACGGCAACGCCCACACCGGCGGGTCCGCCGCTGGCGTAGTAGCCGTAGTAGCAGTGGATCAAGATGACCACGACGGCAAAGATCAGCACCTTCGCGAATGACCACAGCACATCGCCTGGCGGCAGGAATGTCGTGAAGTAGTGGTCGTAGGTGCCAGAGCTCTGCCCATTGATCTTGGTCACGGTGAGCCGGGTGGCGAAGAAGGAGGACAGCAGACCGACGACGTAGAGCGGGACGACGGCGACGAGACCGGCGATGACGCGCGTGGTGACCAGGAACGGCACCGACGGGATCGCCATGACCTCGAGCGCGTCGATCTCCTCGCTGATGCGCATGGCGCCGAGCTGCGCGGTGAAGCCACAACCGACCGTGGCGGCCAGCGCAATGCCGGCGACGATCGGTGCAATCTCACGTGTGTTGAAGTAGGCCGAGACGAACCCGGTCAGGGCTGCCGTGCCGAGCTGGTCAAGTGCCGCATAGCCCTGGATGCCGACCTCGGTGCCGGTGAAGAAGCACATCGCGGTGATGACGCCCACCGTGCCGCCGATGACCGCGAGGGAGCCCGATCCGAGCGCCACCTCGGCGAGGAGTCGGAGGATCTCCT
>JAOPXO010000123.1 GCA_025965115.1 Aeromicrobium sp. | reverse complement strand
CTCCGCGAAACGATGGAGCGCGCACTGGCCTTCGGAGTCACCGCAGCGCTGGGTTGGGAGATCGCCGAATACTTCGCTTTCATCCGGCACTCCCCCGAGCTCAAGACGGCCTACACCGACACCCTCGGAGATCTCAGTCTTGGCTCACTCGGGTCGATCCTCTCGGGGGTCATTGTGTACGTCTTGTGGCGTCGCACGAAGCTGCATACGTCGCCACATCTCGCCTAGAGATTGTGGACGAACTTCCTGAATTCACAGGGTATTTCCACTGGTAATCGAATGTATGTTCGGGTAGTGTTTTGGTATGGATTCGGGGGCGACAATAGCGACTCTTCGCACCGCCGCGCGCGCCCTCACGATGGGTTCAGACAGTGAGGCCGTACGCGCGATTCAGGCCGCGCAGGATGCCCTCGACGCCGCCAAAGCCGACCGGCTCGCCAGGATGGATGAGACTCGGGCCTATGAGCTCGAAGGCGCCTCGACACTCAACACCTGGGTGCGCAATGAACTGCGGCTCAGCACCAGGCAGACCGCCGATCTCGTGCGGGCTTCCTCGACCCTGACCTACCTGCCCGCTGTTGCTGAGGCGGCCGCATCAGGTGCGATTCGCACCGAGCACGTCGCCGCATTCACCTACGGCATCAAGCACATCGGCGCGGGCAAGATCATTGACGCCGAGCCTTGGCTGCTCGAGGTCGCTCGCACCTGCGCACCGCTCGAGCTGCTCAGGGTCGTACGCGCGCTGCGTGAAGCAGTCTTCCCCGATGACCTCGACAAAGCCTGGGCCGAAGGCATGGACCGTCAGGACATTCAGGTCGTCCCCGTGCCCGATGGTTGGCACGTGACCGGCTTCCTATCCGTCGCGATCGGCGCCAAGTTCAAGGCCGTTCTCGACTCGGTCGCCAAGCCGATCGACGCCGACGACCGCCGGCCCGGATCCGAGCGCCGCGTCGACGGATTCGACACGGTGCTGACCAAGATCCTCGAAAGCGGCCTCCCGTCAGACAAAGGCGTACGTCCCCACTTGTCGATCACCTTCGACACGGCGACCGACACGCCGGCCAAGCTGGCTGGATACGGTTCAATCGGTCCGCGCCTGCTCGACTACCTCTCATGCGGCACCGACATCACTCCGGTCCACACGCGCAATGGCCAGGTCCTGGACGTTGGTCGCACCCAGCGCCTTGCCACACTCAGGCAGCGCCGCGCGATCACCGCCCGTCAAGACGACGAGTGTGCCGCCCCGGGTTGCCGCAACACCCACCTCGAGATCCATCACGTCATCTGGTGGTCAAAGGGCGGCAAAACCGACCTCGACCAGTTGATCGGCCTCTGCAGCAGGTGCCATCACCTCGTGCATCGCGAGCTGCTGATCGTCAGCGGCAATGCGCTCCACGGATTCCGGTTCGCCAACCATGACAATCGCGCAATCCGAGCCGAATTCAAGGTCAGAGTCGCCCGCCACCGACACGAACGCCAGATGCGCAAGGCCCAAGTGACCGACCGGAAACCCGAGCTGGCGATCAGCCGGAGCTGACGTTAGGCAGACTGCGGACCAAGAGCGGCTTCACCCGAAGCCTGTCCTGGCTCCTTGAGCTCGACGAACATGACATGCGTCTCTGACGTGCCGATGTTCTCCCCTGCGTGGGTCTGCGCCGGAAGCCATGCTGCGGCACCCGATTCGAGCGATACCTCTCGGACCTGGTCGCCCACACTCAACCGGCGGTCGAACGTACTCATCGTCACCATGACGCTGTCCGGATGCGAGTGTGGCGTCGTCCGATCACCCGGCTGGTCGCGATATTCCAGCACTCGTACGCGCTCGTTCTCGAACACGACATTGTACAGCGACGGGTTGGTCTCAACGGGGTCTGGCATCCGTCGAGTGTGTGGCGACGCGCCGAGCGCCGTCAAGCGGCCAGCTACGGATCGATACCCTTGGCCGCTTCGCGCGCCCAGATCTCCTGAGCCTTCGCCGTGATCGGACCCGGCGCCCGGACCTCACGATCATCGACCTTCGAGATCGCCTGCACATCGCGCGTCGTGCCGACCAGGATCACCTCGTCAGCGGTCTGCAGTACGTCGATCGGTGCGTCCCGCTCGACCACGTCCAGCTCACCGGCACACCACTCGAGCACCAGCGCGCGGGTCACGCCGGCGAGCGGTCCTGCCGCGAGGGTCGGGGTCACCAGCTGGTCGCCGATGACGTACATGATGTTGGCGCCAGTCCCCTCGCAGAGCTGGCCGGCAGTGTTGGCCATGACCGCCTCGGAAGCACCGCGCGCCAACGCATACTCGACCATCAACGCATTCTCTGCGTATGACGTCGTCTTGAGCCCTGAGAGCGCACCGTGCTCATTGCGGGTCCACGGCACGGTGGCGATCTGGCTGATCGAGGGTGGACGCTCCGACGGCTCAGCGATCACGACCGTGGTCAGCCCAGCCGCACCGCGCGGCGAGCCGAGCGGACCGGGTCCTGACGTGACCGTGATGCGGATGCGACCGAAGGCAAGATCCTGACCCTCGAGCGTTGCCGCAATGCCCTCACGAATCGCTCCGATGTCGGGCGTCCCGATGCCAAGACCCTCTGCCGAACGCACCAAACGGTCCAGGTGGCGGGTCAGCGCAAAGGGCTGATCCAGCTCGACCTTGACGGTCTCGAACACGCCGTCGCCGACGATGATTCCGTGGTCCAGTGCACTGATCGCGGGTTCGTCCGGAGATTGCAGCAAACGGCCGTTCAACCACGTCTTCATGGCCTCACCGTATCGGCACCCCGGTTTGGGTTCGCCCGCCGGAATCGGCTAAAGTCGCGTGTCGCCTCATTGAGGCAGTGCGGACATAGCTCAGTGGTAGAGCATCACCTTGCCAAGGTGAGGGTCGCGAGTTCGAATCTCGTTGTCCGCTCGGAGCGGGTCTCCATACCCATCCAGCGGTGGGTTGGCCGAGAGGCGAGGCAACGGACTGCAAATCCGTTTACACGGGTTCAAATCCCGTACCCACCTCAAACACAATTTCATACGAACGGGCACCACGCACGGGCGATTGGCGCAGCGGTAGCGCGCTTCCCTGACACGGAAGAGGTCATCGGTTCAATCCCGGTATCGCCCACCAACACGGCATCCAAGGCCGATTCGGAGCAGTCCGAATCGGCCTTTGTCATACGCCTGCGGCCCAGGCTCGAGCCGTGCACAATCGTCCCCATGGCGATCGAGGACACCACCCCACGGCACAGCGAAGCGGACTTCGAACGCGCGCGGGCCAACCCGTTGTTCAGGCTCGGACTCGACGACCCGCAAGAAGGTATGCACCGGGTCGCCTTCGCGAATGGCGATGAGCTGGCGATCCACGTGCGCAATGACAATGACGCCATCGCTGCCGCCCGCGAAGTCACCCGTGGCTGCATCTACTCATGGGTGCTGGAGCGCTTCTCGACGACGTCCGGATGGGTCATCGTCCCGATCGTTTGAATTCCCTGTGCCGACGGGTCTGTCCTATTCGCATGACAACCCGCGGCGTGGAGTCCTACTGTTCGGATTATGTCCATCGAGCGTGCCGTCAAGCCCGAAGAGACGTTGCTGATCGACGACCTCAGCGACCGGCTCGAGTCGCTGCAGATGCTGCGTGGTGGGGACGACGCCCAGGACGAGGCGCTGCTGGAGGCGTTCGGCAGCAGCGGCGTTATCGAGAGCCAGATGCTGAAGGAGCTCAGCAGCAAGGTCCCGTTGCTGCACGCGAGCCGCTTCGACGAGGCCCACCGCCGCGCGATGCGTGCTCTCGAGGTCTTCGACCGCAACGGCCCGCGCCCGCCTTCGGCGCTGAAGGTCCCTCGCCTGCTCAGGCCGGTCACCAACTGGATCGTGCAGATCCTGATCACGGTGATCGTACGAAGCTTCCAGAAGCGCTTGGTCAGCCATCTGCGCCAGCTGTATGCCCTGCGTGAGGCCAACTCCCCCGTCGGATCTGACGAATACCAGCTGTTGGCGACTGCCCGCATACAGGTCGACGCGATCGCGCCGGATCTCAACAAGACGAGCCTCCCGTTGCCAGCGTTCCTGGTCGGTGGTGCCGCGATCTCGGGCACGCTGTCCTTCGTCGGCGACAGCCTGACGAGCGACATCGGGCGGTTCTGCTTCGCCGCTGGATTCACCATCGTCGGCCTTGGGGTGTTCTGGTGCGTGCTGAAGGCCGCCGGAATTGCCCGCAGCCGAGGGCACATTGCGATCGACGCGTCATTCCAGGCGTTGTGGGAGGTCATCGGCGATGCCGGCTCGCCGCCGAAGGATCAGGCCCGGATGTTTGCCGTGGTCGCGACAATCCTGCTGCTCGCGATCTGGATCGTCGTGCCGAGCGTGATCGCCTACTCGGTCCTGAGGTAGCCCGCTCCCAATCCCTCAGCTCGATCCGTCAGCTCGTCGGTGTCGGCGACGGTGTCGGCGTGCTCTTCACCTTGGGCTCGGACTTCCAGTCGAACTCTCCGCGGACGCCGATCTTCACGTGGGCGGCGGCGATCACGTCCGTGCGTCCGACGAAATAGACCTTGCAGTCGAACGTGGTGCCGACGGTCGTGGGCACCCGCTTCGGACAGGTCGCCTTCATCTGCTGACCCTGGTGCTGAGTCAGTCGTCGCTCGATGTTCTCGATGATGCCGTCCGACGACATGTATCTCACCGGCCTGGCCGTTGGAGTCGATGACGCTCCCGACTTGTTGTCGCCTTGGCCCCAGCTGCTGCGAATTCCGTAGATCAGCCCCGCGATGATCAACGCCGTGGCGATCGCGTAGGCAATGACGTACGGCGCTCTTCTCATGGCCGGAAGCCTAGTAGGGCTTGTCCACAACCTCACCGATCGGCACATCTTCGTCGATCGCGGCGTTGAGCGCGGCGCCGATCAACACCGCGATCGAGAGGACATACAGCCACAGGAGTACGGCGATCGGCGCCGCCAGCGGACCGTAGATCGAGGTGCCACCCGTGGAGAATCCGAGCGCCCAGCGGACGAAGTAGCTGCCGAAGATCCACAGCGTCAGGGTGAAGATGGCGCCCGGCAGCCCCACCCGCCAGCGGCGGCGCACCGGCACAGCCAGGTGGTAGAGCGTCGTCAGGAACCCGACCGACAGCAACAGCACCGCCGGCCAATAGACGTGTTTCAGGAAATGGAACCGCTGCGGGATGACATCGGCGGCCACCTCCGGACCGGCCAGCACGAGCGGCACGACGATGATGCCGACCAGCAACGCCACGACATACAGCGCGAAGGACAATGCGCGAGTCTTGACGATGCCGCGATGGCCGGCGAAGCCGTAGATGATCGTGATGGTGTCGATGAACACGTTGAGCGCTCGCGACCCCGACCACAACGCCAGGACGAAGCCTATCGAGATGACGTCGATACGGCCGTTACCGAGCACATCGTTGAGGGTTGGTTTGACGACCTGGTCGACGGTGCTGGGCGTCAACGCCTTCGAGGCGATGTCGAGGATGCGGGACTTGACCACGTCGACCTGATCGACGTTGTAGCGGTTGGCGATGAAGCCGATCGTGCCGGCGAGCCCGAAGATCAGCGGGGGCAGCGACAGGATCGCGAAGAAGGCGGCCTCGGCGGCGAGGCCGGTCACGCGATAGCGGAAACAGCTTCTGATGGTCCGGATGACGACCGTCTTGACCAGCGTTGGGACGCCCGGTCGGTCTACCGGTTCGACCACCATGCATCTACCGTAGCGACATGGATCCCCTGCAACGCGTACCTGAGAATCAGGCCACGCCACTCGTCGGATACAACATCGCGACCAGCGACAACGCGTTGATGGACGCCGTCCGGGCCTTTGGCGGCACCAGCACCGACGAGATCGTCGAGACCATCACACCGATGGGCCACCTGGCCGGATCTGCCGAGACCCGCGAGCACTGGCACCTCGCCAACGAGAACGAGCCGGTCCTGCGTACGAATGACCGGTTCGGCACCCGCATCGACGAAGTGGAGTTCCACCCGTCGTGGCACTGGCTGATGACCCAGGGCGTCGGATTCGGGCTCACCGCCGAGCCGTGGATCTCGCAGAGCCCGGTCGCCCACCTCAAGCGCGCGGCCGGATTCTTCACCTGGGGACAGTCCGAGGCCGGACACATGTGCCCCATCACGATGACGTACGCCGTCGTGCCCGCCCTGCGCGCCGACGACGCCCTGGCGAAGCAGTGGACGACCGGACTTGCCTCCAGGACATACGACTTCGGACTCCGACCGCCCGAAGAGAAGGCCGGACTCCTCGCGGGCATGGGGATGACCGAGAAGCAGGGCGGCTCGGACCTGCGTACCAACTCAACGATCGCGCGACCGACCGAGACGCACGGCGAATATCTGATCACCGGCCACAAGTGGTTCACCTCAGCACCCATGAACGATGTGTTCCTGGTGCTGGCGCAGGCGCCCGAGGGGATGACCTGCTTCGTGGTGCCACGCGTTCGCCCCGACGGCACCCGCAACACGCTGTCGATCGTGCGGCTCAAGGACAAGCTCGGCAACCGCTCGAACGCCTCCAGCGAGCTGGAGTTCAACGACACGTACGCCAGCCGGCTCGGCGACGAAGGCCGCGGCATCCGCACGATCATCGAGATGGTGTCAGCGACCAGGATGGACTGCATCCTCGGCTCGGCCGGACTGATGCGCAAAGCGCTCGCCGAGGCCGCCTGGCACACGTCCCACCGGGCGGCGTTCGGCGCCACGCTCGCCGACCAGCCGGCCATGATCAACGTGCTCGCCGACCTCGCGGTCGAGACCGAGGCGGCGACCTTCGTGGCGATGCGTCTGGCGTCGGCCGTTGACCAACCCAACGACCCGCACGAGCAGGCATTGCGCCGGATCGGACTCGCCCTCGAGAAGTTCTGGGTCTGCAAGCGCACCCCGATGATGGTGGCCGAGGCTCTCGAGTGCCTCGGCGGCAATGGCTTCGTCGAGGAGTCCGGTATGCCGCTGATGTTCCGCGAGTCGCCACTCAACTCGATCTGGGAAGGCAGCGGCAACGTCAATGCCCTCGACGTGCTCCGCGCGCTGGGCCGCGAGCCCGAGACGCTGGACGCCTGGATCACCGAGGTGGCGGGCGTACGCGGTGAGGACCCGCGTCTCGACACCGCCGTCGACGGCGTGCTGACCGAGCTGGCCGATCTCACCGACGTCGAGATCCGCGCGCGGCGCATCGCGGCCAGCATGGCCACCTGCCTGCAGGCTGCCGTCCTGATCAAGCACGGAGACCCGGCGGTTGCCGACGCGTACTGCGCCTCGCGGCTGGCCGGCGACTGGGGCGGCACTTTCGGCACGCTCCCCAGCGGACTCGACCTCGCCGGCATCGTCGCTCGCACCACGCCACACCTGGAGTCCTGAATGCGTCCACTCTCCGTGGCGGCGATCCTTGCTGCCCTCACGACCTTTGTCGCCGCACTGGCTCTACGGGCACCCGACGCCACCGTCGCGGTCCTCGCGGTTGCCGCGATGGCAGTCGTGGTCACCTGGCTCGCCGGTCTGCACAGCACCGAGGAGGAGTCCGGACTCGCACTGACCAGCCCGGCCGCCGCAATCGCCCTCACCCTGGTGGGTCGCGCCAACCGCGCCACGATCCTGCCGCTGGTCGCCGCCCAGGTCGTCGGTGCCGTGATCGGCGGCCTGGCTGCCAACGGTCTGGACAGTCGGCTCGGTGACACGCTGGTCTTCACGCAACCCGGGC
>JAOPXO010000092.1 GCA_025965115.1 Aeromicrobium sp. | reverse complement strand
CTCTGAAGCTCACGCACGTCAACGATCGAGAACGCCCTTCCACCATCGTGGGAGGGCGTTCTTGCGTCAGTTGGCGATGTAGCGCAGCCGCGCTCCGGCACGAGCCGCGACTGCAGCGAACTCCTTGGCGCTGGTGTCGAATCCCGTTGTCGGGGTGAACGTCACCTGTGCGACGTCGTCGCCTCGGCGGACGACTGACATCCGGTAGTAGACTCGGGTGCCCTTGGTGATCTCCAGGCCGATGCGCCAGGCCTTGCCGGAGTAGTCGGCGGTCTTGAAGCTGCTGGCCTGGTCGATGTGCGCCGACAGCCTCTTGTCGGCGCAGTCCTTGACCCGTGCAGCAATCGTGTCGACGAATCCGGTGGCGATCTTGACCGTTGAGAAGTGCGCCACCGTTTCGGACACGCCGAACTCCTTCGGGAGCTCCTTGTCCTCCGGGATGACGAAGACTTTGGCTCGCGCGGACGGATCACCACTGAAGTCGGCCTTGTCGCACACGGTCGCGGTGGGGTTCTTACGCGCCGAGAACGGTGCGACGCCAACCCATACCTTGTCGATGTCGGCGATGGGAGGAAGGTCGACAATGCCCAGGAACGCGGGGTCGGTCGAGGTTCGCGGGGGTTCGGTCGGAGTCACCGTGATGTTGTTGGCGCAGGTGCCGCCACTCTCACGGCACACCCGCGAGACCGAGTCGTTCAGCGTGCGCGCGAACGTCTTGATATCGGGGCCTTTGGAGCCGTCCACCTCATGGACGAGGGTGCTCGTGGCGATGCCCGAGTGGCTGAACCCCACGGTGAACGTACGCTCCGGTGTGCCGTGGGACTGCAGGCGCAGGATCTGGAAATCGCCGGCCGGGCGGCGTACGACGTAGGAGGCGACAAGCTGCACCCGCGCAACCTGACAGTCGGAGTACCACTGGACGAGGCGCTTGTAGGCGCTCGCGGCGGCGGTACCACTGCGTGAGACCTCGATCGATTGCGCGACGGTCTCCTGGCCGGTGCCATTGGCCCGATAGGTGCGAACCAGCACCTTCAGGGGATCCTTGTCGGCGAACCGTGTGACCGGGCAGGTCGCATAGGGCTTGGTGTTGTCGACGTTCTGGTCGGTCGAACTGACACTCCAGGCGCGTTCGAGGTCGAGCTGGTTGATTTGGGTCCGGGTCAGCAGGTTGCCGGTGTCGATCTTCTGGGCAGCCAGGACGACGTCGGACCGCTCCGAACCGATCTTCTCCCGATAGGGGAGTGCGGCTCGAGTGTCGAGTGCATCGCCGTCCGTGACGATGAAGCCGCCGCCGACGATGAGGGCGATCGTCGCGACCACGAGCAGCACGGTGTTGCGCTGTCGGCCGCGTTTCGCGGCGGTGCGCACGGTGGCCGGAAGCGGGCGCTCGAATCCGTCGGTGGCCCCGCCCAGGTTGTGCATGCGGCGTTCGATCTGGTCGATCGTCTGCGACATCGCACGCTCCAGCGAGCCGAGTGCATTCGTGACGCTCTCGATGCCTTCTTCGGCCGGGACACCGACTTCGCGCGAGGCTTCTTCGAGGTCGGTGTTGCCGAGCGTCATCAGCACGATGAGGCGGCGGTCGTCGACCGAGAGCTCGCCGAGCGCATCGAGCAGCTGGGTGTCACTGTCCTGTTCGTGCTTGCGACGGAGCGGGTGGGTGCCGCGGCTCAGCGCGGTGAGCTTCCACGCCTCATTGCGTACGTAGCCGAGGGGATTGCGGTCGCGGATCTTGGACCAGTCACGCCAGGCACGGCGATAGGCGTCGACCGTGGCCTCGAAGGCCACCTGTCGATCACCACTGACGGCGTACGTGACTCCGACAGCTTCGGAGAAGGTGGATGCGTAGAAGCTGTTGAACTCGTCGACGCGAGTCATGTCCAGCCTCCTCGTGCGTCACGGCGTGCCTCTGTGCAACGCCATGACTTTACAGGGAGGATGAAGCGGTGCCCGAGCCGTCTGGATCAACGTTCCTTCGGCCGGCCTTTCTGACAGCCGCGCTCGCTGCGGTGGCCTCGTTCGCGCTCGCTGGGGTGTTCGTGCTCGCGGCTCGCGGATCAGCCCAGCTCTCGTTTGCCGGCTTCGCACGGTCCACCGTGCGGGCGTGGCTCGTCTCGGTCGGATCGGGGCTGGATGCCGGCCCGATCTCGCTCGGACTTGTGCCGCTCGGCGCCACGCTCGTGTGCATCGCACTCGTTGCGCTGACGGCGGCCTGGGTCGCCAGTGAGCCGATTGCGGAGCTCTGGGCGTTCTCGGCAACCACGGCCGGTGCCCTCGGCCTGATCGCCGGCATCGCCTCATCGGCGACCAACTCCGATGACATCCACACCTCGGTCGCCCGGGCGGCATGTGGTGCGTTCGTGATCGGCGGAGTGGGTTCGGCGCTCGGTGCGGGCCTGCGGCACCGCTCGACGGATGCGCTGTGGTTCTCCGCCAATCGAGACGTACGTGCGGTGGTCCGCGCCGCCGTGCCCGGTGTCCTGGCCGTCCTGGGCGCATCGGCCCTCATCGTCCTCATCCTGCTGCTGTGGCACCTGCCGCGGGCCTCGGACCTGTGGGCGGCGCTCGATCCGGGCTTCGGCGGCGGGCTCGCGCTGGCGGCGATCTGCCTCCTTGCCGCGCCGACGCTCGTCCTGTGGACCGCTTCGGCCCTGCTCGGTCCGGGATTCGCGCTCGGCACCCACACCTCGGTCGACCTCACCGGCGCTCAGCTCGGCGCCGTGCCCGGACTCCCGATCCTGGCGGCGCTGCCGTCACCCGGCACGTTTCCGGACTGGGCGTTCGTGTTCGGACTCATTCCGCTGGCGGCGGGGATGCTGGCCGGCTGGCGCGTAGACGTGGGCAAGCACGACGACC
>JAOPXO010000221.1 GCA_025965115.1 Aeromicrobium sp. | reverse complement strand
ATCGGGATGACCGAGCTGCCCACGGTGCTGAGGATCGCCAGCAGGAGCGTGAGTCCGATGCCGTCCTTGATCGCCGGTGACAGCGAGAGCCCGCGGCGGATGATCGCGATCCCGGTGACGCGGCCGGAGTCAGTGTCCATCGAGCTCATGACAGCGCCTCTCGCGCCTGGTCGTAGGCGTTGACGAGATCGCGATAGTCGGCCGACCGCGCGACCAGCTCGTCGTGGGTGCCTCGGTCGGCGATCACGCCGTCGTCGAGGAACACGACTTCGTCCGCCAGCGCGATCGTCGCCTTGCGATAGGCGACCACCAGCACGGTGGGGCCGTTGTCGTCGGCCGTGTGAGCGGCAAGTGCCCGAAGGATGCGCTGCTCGACCTCGGGGTCGACTGCGCTGGTGGCGTCATCCATCACCAGGAGTCGTGGATTGCGTACGAGTGCCCGCGCCAGCGACAGGCGCTGGCGCTGGCCCCCAGACAGGCTCGTACCGCGTTCGCCGAGCTGCGCGTCGAGGCCGTCGGCGAGCGCCGCCACGAAGTCGGCTGCCTGCACGGTGCGCAAGGCATCCCAGACCAGTTCGTCGGAGAAGTCGCCGCCGAGGGTGACGTTCTCACGAACACTGTCGTCGAACAGGAAGGTGCCCTGCGGGACGACCGCGATCGTCCTGGCGAGGTCGTCGTGGGTCAGATCGCGGATGTCGCGGTCGTCGACGAGGATGCTGCCCGCCTGGGGGTCGACGAGCCGCGTGAGCAACGACGTCAGCGTGCTCTTGCCGCTGCCGGTCGCGCCGACCACTGCAACGACCTGGCCCGGCTCAACCTCGAGGTCGATGCCCTTGAGGACATCGCGTTCGGAGTCCGCATACCGGAATGTCACATCGCGTACGCCGAGCGCAACGGCCCCGGCGCCTGCGAGGCTTCCGTCGCCGTAGTCCATGGATCCGCGCTCATCGAGCACCGAGCGGACACGCTCCCAGCTCACCACGCTGCGAGGCAGCTCGCCGAGCACCCAGCCGATCGCGCGCACGGGAAAAGCCACAACTGTGAACAGATAGGCGACTGACACGACGTCGCCGGGGTCTGCGGCACCGCTGGCGACCCGGCCAACACCCAGCAGGATGACCAGCAGGATGCCGATGTTGGGCAGCACCTCCAGCAATGGGTCGAAGATGCTGCGGATGCGGCCCACCGCGATATTGGCGTCGCGGAGCTCGTGCGAGACATCACGGAAGCGATCGGTCTCATCGGTCTCGCGCCCCAGCGACTTGACCACGAGTGCCCCGTCGAATGACTCGTGGGCGACGGCACTGACCGAGCCGCGCAGAGACTGGGCGTACGCGACCTTGGGCGAGAGCCAGCGTTGATAGAACACGTTGATCACGAAGAGGGCCGGGAACACCACGAGACCGACCAGCGTGAGCACGAGATCGGTGCGCACCATCTCGTAGATCGCTGCGACCAGCATCGCAATCACGCCGATCGCCATCGGCAACGGCATGAACACGGCCCAAGCACCCTCGACGTCGGCGTTGGCATTGGACAGCAGCTGACCGGTGGGGTGGCGGTGATGCCACGACATCGGGAGGGTGAGGTACTGACGCGTGACCTTGCGCCTCGTGTCGGCGACCAGCCGGTAGTAGACGATGCCGCCGATCAGCCGGCGTCCCACGATGCCGAGCGCTCGCAACACCGCAACGACCATGAACATCGCAATCGCCGCGACCAGGGCACCCTCGGTGACGTCTCCACGCTCGAAAGATGGCCGTATGACGTGCTCAGTTGCCCAGCCGAGAACGCGTGCGTCGGCCACGGTCATAAAGCCGAACAGCACGCTCCCGATGACCGAGACCCAGAAGAGCAGTCGCTGCTCGCGGATGCCGCGCCCGAGCAGCGCAAAGCCGCGCCGGGTGATCTGGTCGCTGCGATCAGATCCGAGGTCGCTGGAGGCTTTGTCTGCCGAGGGGTCTGCTACGGCCCTATCTGACACTGTGGCCCGCTGCTCGCAACGTTTCTTTCACCTGTCCGATGGTCATGTCGCCGAAGTGGAAGACACTCGCGGCCAGCACTGCGTCGGCGCCAGCATCGATGGCCGCGGGAAAGTGTTCGAGTCGGCCGGCACCGCCACTCGCGATGAGCGGCACATGTGTAACACCGCGCACTGCCCGAATCATTTCCAGGTCGAAGCCATTCTTGGTGCCATCGGCGTCCATCGAGTTGAGCAGGATCTCCCCTGCCCCGAGCTCGGTGGCCGTCCGCGCCCACTCGACAGCGTCAAGACCCGCCGAGTTGCGCCCGCCGTGGGTTGTCACCTCGAATCCGCTGGGCTGCTCGTCGCTGCGCCGGGCATCCACGCTGAGAACGAGCACCTGGTTGCCGAATCGCTGCGCGATCTCGGCCACGACCTCAGGTCTGGCGATCGCTGCGGTGTTGATGCCAACCTTGTCTGCCCCGGCTCGCAACAGGCGGTCGACATCGTCGGGCGTACGGACGCCGCCACCGACGGTCAACGGGATGAACACCTGGTCGGCCGTCCGGCCCACGACGTCATACGTGGTCTCTCGACTGTCTGAGGACGCGGTGATGTCGAGGAAGGTGAGCTCGTCGGCACCTTCGGCGTCGTAGACCGTGGCCATCTCGACCGGATCGCCGGCATCACGGAGGTCGACGAAGTTGACGCCCTTGACGACCCTGCCGTTCTCGACGTCCAGGCACGGGATGACACGGACGGCGAGACTCACATGTTGAGGATATCCGCCCCTCACGGGTCCGATTTCACTAGCATCTGCCGGAACCACCAGGAGGATTCGTGAAGCGCACCCTTGCGATCGTTGTCGTGCTGCTGTCGTTGACAGCTGCGTGTGGCGACAAGAACGACGACACGCCCGCCGATCCGCCGACGGCGACCACGACTACACCGACGACTCCGGCTCCTGCGACGACCACGACCCCGCCTCCCACCCCGCCCACTGTCGACCAGCTCGTTGTCGCCCCCGGTCAGGTCGGCGCTGCGCAGGCCGGCATGACCCAGGCACAGGCCGTGTCCACCGGACTGTTCGAAGGGGATGTCCCCGTACCCGACGGAGAAGGCTGCCAGGCGGTCATCCCGTTGCAGTGGAAGAAGGCGTACTTCTCCTCGCTCGACGTGGCCACGGACGAAACCAAGAAGATCACCTCGATCGGGGTCACGAAGGGCGGCCCCAGGACGGCCGAGGGCATCGGCGTCGGCAGCACCCTCGCGCAGGTACGGGCCGCCTACCCGAGTCTGTCGGCCGTCAAGGTGGCGGGCTTCGACCAGTCCGGCGCCTACCTGGCGGTCGGCAATCGTTGGCTCGGCTTCCTGTTCAACGAGAAGGCCGTGGCGATCAAGAATTCGTCGAAGGTCAGCTTCATGGAGGTCACCCTCGGCGACAAGCCCGGACTCATGCGGGACGGCTGCTAGAGGTCTGAGGGGCGAGCGACAGCAGCGAGCGCCTCGGGGAGCGTGAACGCCCCGGCGTAGAGCGCCTTGCCGACGATGGCGCCCTCGACGCCGATCTCGGTCAACGTCGCGATGTCGCGCAGGTCCTGCAGGCTCGAGACGCCGCCGGAGGCGACGACAGGCTTGTCGGTGGCATCGCAGACCTGGCGCAGCAGCTCGAGATTGGGGCCGGTCAACGTGCCGTCCTTGGTCACATCAGTGACGACATAGCGCTCGCAGCCGTCGCGCTCCAGGCGCTCGAGCACCTCGAAGAGATCGCCGCCGTTCTGGGTCCAACCCCGCGCGGCCAGCGTGCGACCGCGTACATCGAGGCCGACCGCGATCTGGTCGCCGAACTTCGCGACAACCCGAGCACACCACTCGGGATCCTCCAACGCCGCCGTGCCGAGGTTGACCCGCGTACATCCGGTGGCAAGCGCCGCTTCGAGAGAGGCGTCATCACGTATGCCGCCTGACAGCTCAACCTTGACGTCGAGCCTGGCCACCACATCGGCGAGCAGCTCGCGATTGGATCCCTTGCCGAATGCCGCGTCGAGGTCGACGAGGTGGATCCATTCCGCACCGTCGGACTGCCACTGCAGGGCCGCATCGAGTGGCGACCCGTAGGTCGTCTCGCTGCCGAGCTCTCCCTGGACGAGGCGCACGGCCTGTCCGTCTGCGACGTCAACGGCGGGAAGGAGTTCGAGAGTCACGCGGAGAACAGTATCGGGCGAGTCGCGGCTAGAGCGTCGCGAGCCAGTTGCGCAACAGTTGCGCGCCCGCATCCCCGGACTTCTCGGGGTGGAACTGGGTCGCCCAGAGCGGCCCGTGCTCGACGGCGGACACAAAGCGGTCCTCCGCATACTCGGTCCAGGTGACCGCTGGCGGCGCGAGAGCAGGCGGCTGCGACAGCACCCAGTCGCGTACGCCGTAGGAGTGCACGAAGTAGAACCGCTCATCCTCAATGCCCTCGAACATCCGGGAGCCCTCCCCCGGCATGACGGTGTTCCAGCCCATGTGCGGCACGATCGGCGCTTGCAGGCGTTCGACCACGCCGGGCCACTCGGCGCATCCGGTGGTGCGTACGCCGTGCTCGATGCCCTCGGCGAACAGGATCTGCATGCCGACGCAGATGCCCAGCACCGGCCGGGACGCGATCAGCCGGCGCTCGATGATGCGAAGGCCGTCGACTGACAACAGTCCTTCCATACACGCCGCGAATGCGCCAACGCCCGGCACCAGCAGGCCATCGGCCTCGGCCGCCACCGCGGCGTCGCTGGTGAGCTCGGCCACGGCGCCGGCGCGCTCGACCGCACGTACTGCCGAACGGAGATTGCCTGAGCCGTAATCGAGCACCGCGACGCGTGGGCGCCGACCCGTCACAGAGCACCCTTCGTGCTGGGGATGCCTGACTCGCGAGGGTCGATCGCCACGGCATCGCGCAGTGCGCGCGCGACCGCCTTGAACTGGGCCTCCGCGATGTGGTGCGGGTCGCGGCCCTCGAGCAGTCGGACGTGCATCGTGATCGCGGCGTGGTGTGCAATGGACTCGAGCACGTGGCCGGTCAGCGCACCGGTGTACGAGCCACCAATGATCGCGATGATCTGTCGGTCGGGCTCGCCGGAGTGCACGAAGTACGGGCGACCGGACACGTCGACAACGGCCTGCGCCAGCGCCTCGTCGAGGGGCACCAGAGCGTCGCCATAGCGGCGGATGCCGATCTTGTCGCCGAGAGCTTCGCGAAGCGCCTCGCCGAGGCAGATCGCGGTGTCCTCGACCGTGTGGTGGGCGTCAATGTGCAGGTCACCCTCGGCGCTGACGGTCAGGTCGATCAGCGAGTGCCGCGAGAATGCAGTCAGCATGTGGTCGTAGAAACCGACCCCGGTGGAGATGTCGCTGGTGCCGGTGCCGTCGAGATCCAGCTCGACGACGACATGCGACTCGGAGGTCTTTCGCTCGATGCGGGCAGTGCGTGTCATCGCGTGACCTCCTGTAGTGACGAGTAGAAAACCTGCATTTCGGCGGGCGTGCCGACCGACACGCGCAACCATCCTTCGGGTCCAGTCTCCCGTATCAGCACCCCACGGTCGACCAAACCCTGCCAAATGGCGTGTCGATCGTCGAACCGACCGAACAGCACGAAGTTGGCATCGGAGTCGGCCACCTCGAATCCTTCGCCCTTCAGCCAGGCAGCGAGCTCGTCGCGGGACACCCTGAGCTCGTCGACCTTTGCCAGCAACTCATCGCTGTGGGCAAGCGCCGCCAGCGCAACCGCCTGGGTCACCGCCGACAGGTGATAGGGCAGCCGCACGATGCGCAACGCATCGATCATCGCGGCATCCGCGGCGACGTAGCCCAGCCGACCACCGGCCAGCGCGAACGCCTTGCTCATCGTCCGGGACACCATCAGTCGCGGGAACTCATCGAGCACCTCGAGCGCCGTCGGTGTGCCTTCGCGACGGAACTCCGCGTACGCCTCGTCGACCACGACGACACCCTTCGCGGACTCCGCCACTGCCCGGATGGCCTCGAGCGGCAGCGCAGTGCCGGTGGGGTTGTTGGGCGAGGTGAGCAGCACGACATCGGGTTGCTCGGTCTCGATCAGCGCCAATGCCCGATCGACGTCGATCGTGAAGTCCTGCTCGCGGATGCCGGTGACCCAGCGCGTGTGGGTGTCGCGTGCGTACTCGGGATACATCGAGTACGTCGGGGCGAATGACAGGGCCGTACGCCCAGGGCCCCCGAAGGCCTGCAGGATCTGCAGCATGACCTCATTGGACCCATTGGCGGCCCAGACGCGATCGCCCGTGAGGTCGTGGCCCAGATAGGCCGCCAACGCTGTGCGAAGTTCCCGAGCTTCCCGGTCCGGGTAGCGGTTGAGTCCCGCCGCCGCCTGGCGCACCGCCTCGGCAATGTCCGCCGCGACCTGGGCACTGGGCGGGTAAGGGTTCTCATTGACGTTGAGGTTGATCACGTCGGGGATCTGGGGTGCGCCATAGGGCTCGAAACCCCGTAGGTCGTCACGAATCGGCACCCACTCGGGGACGGGCATGACTACGTGTCCCGTTGGGTGCGGATCGACACGGCGGCACCGTGCGCGGGGAGATTCTCCGCCTCGGCGAGCGCGACGACGTGGCCGCCAACCTCACGAAGTGCTCCGGCGGTATAGGTCACGACGTGCATGTTGCGGCAGAACGCACGTACGGACAGTCCCGACGAGTGGCAGGCGCAACCGGCGGTCGGCAGGACGTGATTGGACCCGGCAGCGTAATCGCCGAGTGAAACCGGCGTGTGTGCCCCGATGAAGATCGCGCCGGCGTTGACGATCCGGGCGGCAACGACACCGGCCTCGGCAACCTGGATCTCGAGGTGCTCGGCTGCGTACGCGTTCGCGACGTCGACCGCCTGGTCGATATCGCGCACGACAACCGTCGCCGACTGCTGGCCCAGCAGGGCCCTACGGATGCGCTCGGCGTGCTTCGCGGTCGGCACCTGGGCCTCAAGGGCGGCATCCACCAGATCAGCGAGCTCAGGGCTGTCGGTGATCAGGACGCTCGCGGCCATCGGATCGTGCTCGGCCTGGCTGATCAGGTCAGCGGCGACGAAGTCGGCGTCGGCACTGCTGTCGGCGATGATCGCGATCTCGGTCGGTCCGGCTTCTGCGTCGATGCTCACGGTTCCCTGCAGGTGGCGCTTCGCAGCCGCAACGTAGATATTGCCCGGGCCCGTGACGAGGTCGACCCGGCGGCAGTCCCCCGCGCCATAGGCGAACATCGCGATCGCCTGGGCGCCGCCGGCGCAATAGACCTCATCGAGTCCGAGCAGCGCGCAGGCGGCAAGGATCGTCGGGTGCGGGAGCCCACCGAACTCGGCCTGCGGTGGGCTCGACACGGCGATGCCGGGAACGCCTGCGACCTGCGCCGGGACAGCGTTCATGATCACCGTGCTGACCAGCGGCGCCAGGCCGCCCGGGACATACAGTCCGACGCGTTGCATCGGCACGATTCGACGCTCCACCGTTGCGCCGGGGCCCACAAAGGTGACGAGGGTGTGTTCGAGCTCGGCCTCACAGGTCAGCCGGAGACGGCGGATAGATTCCTCGAGACCATCACGGACATCAGGTGCGAGGGCAGCGAGCGCGTCAGCAAGGGCGGACGGGGGAACGCGTAGCTGGGCCGGGCGTACGCCGTCGAACTTCTCGCCGTACTCGAGCACGGCGTCGGCACCGCGGGCGCGTACGTCGTCACAGATCGGTACGACCGCGGCCAGCGCCTGCTCGATGTCGAAGGCGGCGCGCGGGACGGCAGCGCGATAGACCCGCTCACGTTCTTCGGGAGCGGGTTCGAGTTTCGTCGCGTCGAGGCGTCGCATCACGGCGCCAAGTCTACGGACGGACACCGGGTCCCGCCGACGGGAGAGTCGCCTGACTCTCGAAACCTCTATGGTGAGGTGGTGGCAGCCAACAAGAAGTCCGCAGACTCAACTCCGGCCTTCGCTGCGCTCCACCGGGCCAATGTCATCTTCACGCCCCACTCGTACGTCCACGATCCGCGGGCCGACTCATACGGGATGGAGGCCGCCGCCGCGCTCGGAGTCGAGCCCGCCCGAGTCTTCAAGACGCTGATGGCCGAGGTCGACGGGCGGCTGTGCGTCGGCGTCGTGCCGGTCATGGGCTCGCTCGATCTGAAGGCGTTGGCCGATGCCTTCGGCGGCAAGCGGGCGCAGATGGCCGATGCGGCTCAGGCCCAGCGCGCGACGGGATATGTCATCGGCGGCATCTCGCCATTCGGCCAGAAACATCAGCACCGCACCGCCATTGACCGCTCGTCGACCAAATGGCCGACGATTTTCGTGTCGGGTGGACGCCGCGGTCTCGAGGCCGAGCTGGATCCTGCCGATCTGGTGCGGATGACCGACGCAGTCGTCGCCCGCCTCGCGCGTTAGCGCTCAGAGCGCGGCGGAGACGCCTTTTTCGACGCCAGAGTCGTCGACCGGTGTCTCGCGGCTGGTCCAGGTCGCACCCACCACACCCAGCAGCCCGACGATCGGCCAGACCAGGAATGGCGCGACCCCGTCGACCGCGAGCTTGGACGGGATCTTGGTGCCCACCGCCGGATTGACGGCAGCTCGCGGGCCATCCGGACCGACCGCGATGCCAAGCCGCCAGGCGATGACCGCGGCCACGAGAGTTGTCACGATGACCAATGGCGTGAGCCACCAGCCGAGATCACGCAGCAGCAGACTCGTGACCCAGGCCCATACGAACGATGCAATGGCGCCGACCACGATGAACACGACGATCACCGAGAACTGGTCTCCCGCCGCCACCTCGGTCAGCACGATGCTGCCGCCAGTGCGTACTTGCCACTCGGCGGGATGGGCGAACTGTGCCCAGGCAAATGCGGCGACAACGCCCAGCGCGAGCATCGCGACGATCGCGAGAATGATGCGTTTCATGACAGACACCCTGGCCCCAGCAATTCCTTGAGATCGGCGATCAGTGCCGAGGACTGCTCGACCCGAAGCGTGTCGTCGAGGCGCATCACCTTGGTGGAGCCGTTGCCGATCAGTCGCAGGTGCACCTCGGACACACCGGGGTGCGCGGCGAGGACCTGTTTGAACGTGCCGATCGTGTCGGTCGTGCAGCGAGCAACCGGCAGGCTGACGACCAGCGGTATGTCCGGGCGGCCGTTGCCCATGGACGGGAGGGTGACCTCAAGGGCGTTGAGCTCGATGCCCTCGTCCTTGCGCCGCACCCGGCCCTTGACCACCACGATCGTGTCGGGGATGAGCACGGGCACCGCCAGCTGATAAGCGCCGGGGAACACCATGACCTCGATGCCACCTTCGAGGTCTTCGATCGTGACGGACGCCCAGCTGTCACCCTTCTTGCTCATGCGCCGCTGCACGCCGGTGATGAGCCCGCAGATGCGTACGGTGCTGCCGTCCGGGCGCTCGGCATCGGTCAGCAGCTCACCGACCGTGCAGTCGCTGCTGGCGCGCAGGACGTGCTCGAGCCCTTGCAGTGGGTGGTCGGAGACGTAGAGCCCGAGCATGTCGCGCTCGTAGGCAAGAAGCTGGGTCTTCTCCCACTCCGGCATCGTCGGCACGGCGATCGTGACGCCGGTGAACGCGTCATCGATGCCGCCGAACAGCGAGTCCTGGCCGATCGCGGCGTTGCGCTTGAGGTCGATGTACTGGTCCACCGCCTCCTCGGCGATCGCAGTCAGCGCGCGCCGGCGGTGTCCGAGAGAGTCGAAGGCCCCGGCCTTGATCAGCGAGTCGAGGACGCGCTTGTTGCAGACCAGGGTCGGCACCTTGTCGAGGAAGTCGGTGAAGTCGGTGTAGGAACCCTTCTCGGTGCGCCCCTCGACGATGCCGGCCACGACGTTCTCACCGATGTTGCGGATCGCGCCGAGACCGAACCGGATGTCGGCGCCGACCGAGGCGAAGTTGGAGACCGACTCGTTGACATCGGGCGGCAGCACCTTGATGCCCATGCGGCGGCACTCGTTGAGGTAGATCGCCGACTTGTCCTTGTCGACCCGGGTGCTGGTCAGCAACGCCGCCATGAACTCGGCCGGATAGTTGGCCTTGAGATAGGCAGTCCAGTAGGAGATGACTCCGTATGACGCCGAGTGCGCCTTGTTGAACGCGTAGTCGGAGAACGGGACGAGGATCTCCCAGAGCTTGTCGATCGACTTCTGCGAGTAGCCGCGCTCGAGCATCCCCGCCTGGAATCCGGCGTACTGCTTGTCGAGCTCGGACTTCTTCTTCTTGCCCATCGCGCGGCGCAGGTTGTCGGCCTGTCCGAGGCTGAAGCCCGCCAGCACCTGGGCGATCTCCATGACCTGCTCTTGGTAGACGATCAGGCCGTATGTCTCCCCCAGCACCTTTTCGAGCGGCTTCTCCAGCTCCGGGTGGATCGGGTCGATCGGCTCGCGGCCGTTCTTGCGACGGGCGTACTTGTTGTGCGAGTCGGCGCCCATCGGGCCCGGTCGGTAGAGCGCGCCGACAGCGGAGATGTCCTCGAACTTGTCGGGCTTCATGCTGCGCAGCAGCGCTCGCATGGGCGCACCATCGAGCTGGAAGACGCCGAGCGTGTCGCCCCGGGCCAGCAGGTCGTACGTCGGGAGGTCATCGAACGGGAGGTCCTCGAGCACCAGGTCGATGTCACGGTTGCGCTTGATGTTCTCGAGCGCGTCGTCGAGCACCGTGAGGTTGCGCAGACCCAGGAAGTCCATCTTCACCAGCCCGAGTGCCTCGCACATCGGGTAGTCGAACTGGGTGATGATCGCGCCGTCCTGCTCACGCTTCATGATCGGCAGGATGTCGATCAGCGGATCGCTCGACATGATGACGCCAGCAGCGTGCACACCCCATTGCCGGACCTGGCCCTCCAAGCCGAGCGCCGTTTGGTAGATCTTGCGGACATCGGCATCGTCGTCGTGCATCCGGCGGAAGTCGGCACCGTCGCCATAGCGCTTGTGGGTCTTGTCGAAGATGTCCTTGAGGCCGACACCCTTGCCCATGATGTCGGGCGGCAGCGCCTTGGTGATGCGCTCGCCATGGCCGAACGGGTAGTCCATGACCCGCGCGGCATCCTTGATCGCCGCCTTGGACTTGAGCCGCCCGAAGGTCGCGATCATCGCGACGCGCTCTTCGCCGTACTTGTTGCTGACGTAGCGGATGACCTCGGCGCGGCGACGCTCGTCGAAGTCGATGTCGAAGTCGGGCATGGACGGACGCTCGGGGTTGAGGAAGCGCTCAAAGATGAGTCCGTGGGTGAGCGGGCACAGATCGGTGATGCGCAGCGCGTATGCGGCGATCGATCCGGGGCCTGATCCGCGGCCGGGGCCGACCCGAATGCCATTGTCCTTGGCCCAGTTGATGAAGTCCGCGACGACGAGGTAGTAGCCGCAGTAGCCCTTGTCGCGGACGATCTCGAGCTCGTACTCGGTGCGGGCGCGCACCTCGGGGGTCAACGCGTCGCCGGGATAGCGCGACTCGATGCCCCGCCATACCTCCTTGACGAACCAGCTCTCCTCGGTCTCGCCGGCCGGGACATCCGCGCGCGCCATGTAGCCGCCGTTGGACTCGGTGAACTCGACATTGCACCGCTCGGCGATCAGCAGCGTGTTGTCGCACGCCTCCTTGAGGTCGAAACGGTCCTCCCAGAGGTCGCGCATCTCCTTGGCCGACTTGATGTAGTAGCCGCCGCCATCGAGCCGGAACCGCTTCGGATCGGCGAGTGTCGTGCCGGTGCCGATGCACAACAGCGCGTCGTGGGCCTCGGCATCCTCCGGCGAGACGTAGTGCGAGTCGTTGGTCGCGATGACCGGGAGGCCGAGGTCGGCCCGCAACTTCAGCAGACCTTCACGTACGCGCGCCTCGATCTCGAGCCCGTGCTCCATCAGCTCGAGGAAGAAGTTTTCCTTGCCGAATATGTCCTGGAACTCGGCCGCCGAGGCACGGGCCTTTTCGTAGTTGCCGATGCGCAGCCAGGTCTGGATCTCACCGGACGGGCAGCCGGTCGTGGCGATGATGCCCTTGCCGTACTGCTGCAGGAGCTCGCGGTCGGCGCGCGGCTTGCGGTACTGGCCCTCAAGGCTGGCGTGGGATGCGATGCGGAACAGGTTGTGCATACCCTCGGTCGACTCCGACAGGAGCGTCATGTGGGTGTAGGCACCGCGCCCGGAGACGTCGTCCTCGCCGCCCTTGTTCCACTGCACGGCCTTCTTCTCGTGCCGCGGGATATTGGGCGCGAGATAGGCCTCCATGCCGATGATCGGCTTGACGCCGTGCGCGCGGGCCTTGCTGTAGAAGTCGTAGGCGCCGTGCAGATTGCCGTGGTCGGTCATCGCAATCGCCGGCATCTCCAGCTCCGCCGTACGCGTGAAAAGCGGGTCGAGCAGGGCGTGGCCGTCGAGCATCGAGTACTCCGTGTGCACGTGCAGGTGCACGAATGGCGAGTCGCTCGACATCGGAAAAAAGGCCTCCTCGGCGCGTTCTTGGGGGAAGGGCCCCAGCCTAGTCGAGCGCCCTGACGCATCAGACCAATCGTGCCCGTGTCGTCGATTCGTCGGGCGAAAGTTGATACTTAGCCATGCCCGAAGACGAGAAGACGAAGTTCGCCAGCGTCGACCAGTACATCGAGGCGTCGCTGTTCGACGTCGAGCCGCGGCTGACCGAGATGCGCCGCATCATCCGGGCCGCAGCACCAGGTGCCGAGGAGACGATCAGCTACAACATCCCGGCCTACAAGGCGGGCGGCGTCGTCGTGGTGCAGTTCTCGGGCTTCACCGAGCACACCTCGCTCAACTTCTTCCCGACTGCTGGGGCGTTCGCGAAGTTCAACACCGAGCTCGAGCCGTATGCGACCAGCAAGTCGGCGATACGTTTCCCGCTCGACGAGCCGCTGCCCGTCGACCTGATCGACGCAATCGTACGTTTCCGCGTCGACGAAGCCGCCGAGTACGCAGCCCGCAAGAATGCGGGTCGCTAGACCTGCTGGTAGCTGCTCAGGAAGTTGCCGAGACGCTGGATGCCATCAGCAAGGTCGCGGGACCACGGGAGGGTCACGATGCGCAGGTGATCAGGATGGGGCCAGTTGAAGCCGGTGCCCTGGGTCAGCAGGATCTTCTCCTGCAGCAACAGGTCGAGTGCGAGTTGCTGGTCGTCCTTGATCGGGTAGACCTCGGGATCGAGCTTCGGGAAGACATACAACGCGCCCTGGGGTGACACCACGCTGACGCCGGGGATCTTGCGGAGCTCGGTCACCGCGGTGTCACGCTGCTCGAGCAGACGTCCACCGGGCAGGATCAGCTCCTTGATCGACTGGTAGCCGCCGAGCGCGACCTGGATTGCGTTCTGCGCAGGCACGTTGGGGCACAGACGCATCGAAGCGAGCAGCGTGATGCCCTCGAGATAGTCCTTCGCCCGGTCGAGCGGTCCGGTCGCGACGAGCCATCCCGCGCGATATCCGCACACGCGGTACGCCTTGGAGAGCCCGTTGAACGTCAGCGTCAGCACATCGGGAGCAATGCTGGCCATCGGGATGTGCACAGCGTCGTCGTACAGGATCTTGTCGTAGATCTCGTCAGACATCAGCACCAGATCGTGCTTCCGCGCGAGCTCGGCGATCGCGGTCAGCGTCTCGCGGGAGTAGACCGCTCCGGTGGGATTGTTCGGTTTGATCACGACGATGACCCTCGTGCGGTCGGTGATCTTGGACTCAAGGTCGGCGATGTCGGGATTCCAGCCGTTGTCCTCGTCGCACATGTAGTGCACCGGCACTCCACCCGCCAGGTTGGTGACCGCGGTCCACAGTGGATAGTCCGGCACGGGGATCAGCACTTCGTCGCCGTTGTCGAGCAGGGCCTGCAGCGCCATCTGAATCAGCTCGGAGACCCCGTTGCCGAGCCAGACATCGTCGATGTCGATCGTCGGGAAGCCCTCTTGGAGCTGATAGTTGTGCACCACGGCGCGACGCGCAGACTGAATGCCACGAGAGTCCGAATAGCCCTGCGCGGTCGGCAGTCCGGCAATGACATCCTGAAGGATCTCGGCGGGCGCATCAAACCCGAATGGCTGCGGATTGCCGATGTTGAGCTTGAGGATGCGATGCCCCTCCGCCTCCATCGCGGCGGCCCGGGCGTTGACGGGTCCGCGGATGTCATACAGGACATCCCGCAACTTCTCGGACTGACGCACGTCTGGGCTCATGCGTCCATTGTCCACGACCGTGCTCAGTCATCTCCCGGGCACGTTGCCTAGGCGACCGCCGTCGCTGACCAGGCCGACGCGGACACCACGAATGGTGCCGGCGGCAACAGCTCTCGGCACCGCTCCCGCAACCTCTCGCGACCTGCGTCATCAAGGTCCTTGACGTGAACACCGGCCGGCCCGACGCCGAGGGTGAACGGGTCCCACCATTCGCCGAAGCTCGCCACGGGCACCTCCACCGTCAGATAGCCCCCCACCGTCTCGTGGAGTCCTGCCGCCTCGAACAGCTCCACGAGGTGTCCTTCGCGAGCGCCCGCAAGCTCGGACTCGGTCACCGCGCCGGGATCGAGGTCGACAACGGCCTGCCAGAAGGTGGAGAGCGGACTCGCCCCGCCGGCGTAGTCCCAAACGCACGCGGCTACGGCGCCTCCGGGCCGGGTGACCCGACCCATCTCCCGAAGGCCGGCAACTGGATCTGACATGAAATGAACGACAAGCGCGGCGAGGCAGGCGTCGAAGGTGTCGTCGGAGTACGGCAGGTGTTCGGCAGATGCCAGCTGAATGTCGACGTCGGGAAACGCCTGCTTCGCTGCGTCGACGAACGGCGCCGACGGGTCCACCGCCGACACCGTCGCGGCGCCGACCCGGGTCACGAGCTGGGTGATGAGGGCTCCGGGTCCGCAGCCGACGTCAAGGGCGCGCTGCCCCGGCTCCAGCTGGAGCTCGTCGGCGAACACCGCAGCAAGCGGCTCGGAGAACCTCCCCATGAACCTGCCGTAGTTCTCGGCTGCCACCTCAAACATCACAAGTTCACTGTATGACCGCCAGCTCCCGTCTAGATTGCATCCGTGACGAAATTGATCCTCGCCCTGCACGGCACCGGTCCAGCCCTCGACGACCCGGCTCTGCGAACCCGACTCACCGCGACGGGGGTGAGCAGATTTCAGCTCAACGTCGACGACGAGACCGTAGCGCCGGCGATGCGATTCGGTCCCGGTGACGCTCAAGGGCGACCCATCACGGCGGTGATCACGCTGTGGACCGAGGGCGATCCAGCCGCCGCGATCGGCGTATTGGCTGACCTTGCGCCTGCGGTCCACGCCTGGCGAGTCACCGAGCGCCGTCCGATCGAGCCGCCGACGGTCGCGGACGGGCAGCGCGCGGATGCGCTGGCGAATATCGCCGTGCTCAGGCGCCCGGAGGGGATGACTCGTGAGGAGTACCTCGACATCTGGCTCAATGACCACACGCCGATCGCGATCGCGACGCAGAACACCTTCGGCTACATCCAGAACATCGTCGAGGAGGCGCTGACGCCCGGCTCCCCGGAGCTCTCTGCGATCGTCGAGGAGCTGTTCCCGATGTCGGGGCTGACCGACATGCATGAGTTCTACGGCAGCGGTGGGGACGACGAGGAGCTGAGCCGCCGCATCACCGTGCTGATGGCCAGCGTCGCGCGGTTCGGCGCCGATCAGGGTCTCGATCTCGTGCCGACCAGCCGGTACGTCTGGGACCTGGCCTGACGGTCAGTCGGAGGCGCGAACCACGTCGAGTGCGTGCACCAGGTCGGCCGGATATTCCGACTCGAACTCGACGTACTCCCCCGTGCGCGGGTGGATGAAGCCCAGCTTGTAGGCGTGCAGCCACTGTCGGTCAAGACCGACGCGCTTGGCCAGAGTCGGATCGGCGCCGTACATCAGGTCGCCGACACACGGGTGGTGCAACGCCGCCATGTGCACCCGGATCTGGTGCGTGCGCCCGGTCTCGAGCTTGATCGTCAGCAGGCTCGCGAACCGGTGCGCCTCGAGCGTGTCGTAATGGGTGACGCTCTCGCGTCCGCCGTCCTTGACCGTGAACTTGAAGTCGTGCTTCGGATGACGAGCAATTGGCGCGTCGATCGTGCCGGTATGCGGGTCCGGGTGGCCTTGCACGAGCGCGTGATAGGTCTTGTCGACCGTGCGGTCGCGGAAAGCCTGTTTGAGCACGGTGTAGGCGTGCTCGGACTTGGCGACTGCCATCAGACCGCTGGTGCCGACGTCGAGACGATGCACGATGCCGCGACGCTCCGGCGCTCCCGATGTCGATATGCGGATCCCGATGCCGGCCAGGTGATCGAGGACCGTCGGACCAGACCAGCCGACACTCGGATGAGCCGCCACGCCCACGGGCTTGTCGACCACGACGATGTCATCGTCCTGGAAGACGATTCGCATGCCCTCGACCTCCGCCGCCACGACCACGGCCCGACGTGGGGCGGGAATGGAAACCTCGAGCAGCGCGCCGGGAAGCACCCGGTCGGACTTCGCCGGCGCATTGCCGTCGAGCTGCACGTGACCCGCGGCGACGAGCTCGCTGGCGCGGGTGCGCGACAGGCCGAGCAGGCGGGCCAAGGCGCTGTCGACGCGCTCACCGGCCAGGCCCTCGGGCACGTGGATCGTCCGGTGCTCGAGCTCGGTGGCTTCTGCCAGGTCCTCGACCTCGGCGTCACCGTCGAGCTCGCCGTCGATGTCAGGTTGCTCGACGCTCATCGACCAGGTTCCCGAGTGCCGTCGAGGCGGACGCCGCGCCAGGTGCGATGAATGATGACCAGCGCGGCAAATGTCAGCGCGGTGTCGGCGAGGTTGAACACCGGGAAACCGAACGGGATCTGCAGGAAGTCGATGACGTGCCCCTTCAGCGGAGCGGGATCGCGCACGAGCCGATCGGTGAGATTGCCGACAGCACCGCCCAGCAGCAGGCCGAGACCCACCGCCCAACCGCGGTCTCGAAGTCTCGAGGCGAGCCGGATGACGAGGACGCACACCGTGATCGCGACAACGCTCAGCACGAGCGTGAAGCCGGTGCCGGTGCTGAACGCCGCGCCGGCGTTGCGGGTGACGTTCAGCCAGAAGACGTGCGGTACGACCGTGGCCCTCGCCTGCCCCTCAAGCCCGCGCACAACGGCGAACTTGGTGATCTGGTCCGCCAGCCACACCACGATCGCGACAACGGCGAAAAGGCGTACGTAGGTGGTGGCGGTCGGGCCGTGGTCGTTGCCAGGGCTCAGCGACGTTCCTCGCGCTGCTTGCATGTCATGCACAGTGTCGCACGCGGGAATGCGATCAATCGCATCTTGCCGATCGGCTCACCGCACACCTCGCACTGGCCGTAACTGCCCTTGTCGAGCCGATCGAGCGCCTTCTCGGTCTGCTGGAGCAACTCACGCTGATTGGCCGCGAGCGACATCTCCGCATCGCGCTCGAGACCCTTGGACCCGACATCGGCCTGGTCGTTGCCGGCACCGTCGACCCCGTCGCGGAGCAGATCCTGAAGTTCGCGGGCGGACTGGTCGAGCTCGCCACGCAACCTGGTGAGGTCGCTCTCGAGCTCGGCGCGTACCGCCTTCGTCTCGGCAGCGGTCCAGGGCTTTTCGTTGGCACGTACGGCCAGCGTCGTCTTTGACATGCGGGGAATGTAGTCCGGTGGAGGGTCAGAGGCAACTCGCACCGCCGCAGACGGCACGTTCGTGACCCGTAGAATTGCCGGTGTGACCTCGACCGACGTTCCGCAGGGTGGCTATCGCCCGGTTCCAGCCCATATCGACCTCCCCGCCCTCGAGCGAGACATCCTCACGCTCTGGGCGGATCAGGGCACGTTCGCGGCGAGTCTCGAGGCGCGCGATGACGCCCCACACTGGACGTTCTACGAGGGACCGCCGACGGCCAACGGCACCCCGGGGACCCACCACGTGGAAGCCCGCGTCTTCAAGGACGTGTTCCCGAGATTCAAGACGATGCAGGGCTTTCGGGTCGACCGCAAGGCCGGCTGGGACTGCCACGGCCTGCCGGTCGAGATCGCGGTGGAGAAGGAGCTCGGCTTCAACGGCAAGCCCGACATCGAGGCCTATGGCATCGCCGAGTTCAACGCCAAGTGTCGTGAAGCGGTCCTGCGCAATGTCGATCTCTTCGAGGAGATGACGGACCGCATGGGCTACTGGGTCGACATGTCCGACCCCTACCGCACGATGGACACGTCGTACGTGGAGAGCGTCTGGTGGGCGCTCAAGACGATCTTCGACAAGCAGCTGCTGACCGAGGACTTCCGCGTAGCGCCCTACTGCCCGCGCTGCGGCACCACGTTGTCCGATCACGAGCTGGCGCAGGGCTATGAGACGATCACCGATCCTTCGGTCTACGTCCGCTTCCCGCTGACCTCTGGCCCGCACGCCGGCAAGGCGTCGATGCTGGTGTGGACCACCACGCCGTGGACCCTCGTCTCCAACACTGCCGTCGCGGTCAACCCCGAGGTCACCTATGTGCTCGCCTCCAATGGTGAGGAGACGCTGGTCGTTGCCGAACCACTGTTGGAGAAGGCGCTCGGCGAGGGATGGACCACGACCGGAGAGACCTTCAGCGGCCGTGACATGGAGCGCTGGACTTATCAAAGGCCGTTCGACCTCGTCCCCTTCCCCGAACCGGCGCACTACGTTGTGCTTGGCGACTATGTGACCACTGAGGACGGCACCGGTCTGGTGCACCAGTCCCCCGCATTCGGCGCCGAGGACATGGCGGTCTGCAAGGCGTACGGACTTCCCGTCGTCGTCCCGGTCGCGGCCGACGGACACTTCGAGGCTGATCTGCCGATGGTCGGTGGGATGTTCTTCAAGACCGCCGATAGCACCCTTGCCGACGATCTGACCGCGCGGGGCCTGATGTTCCGCGAGCTGGCGTACGAGCACTCCTACCCCCATTGCTGGCGCTGCCACACGCCGCTGATGTACTACGCGCTGCCCGCGTGGTACATCCGCACCACCGCGATCAAGGATCAGCTGCTGAGCGAGAACGCTGGCACCAACTGGTTCCCCGACACGATCAAGAACGGGCGCTACGGTGACTGGCTCAACAACAACATCGACTGGTCGCTGTCACGCAGCCGATTCTGGGGCACCCCGCTGCCAATCTGGCGCAATGACGTCGACCCGACCAAGCTGGTCTGCGTCGGATCGCTCGCCGAGCTTTCCGAGCTGACCGGCCGCGATCTGTCCGGCCTTGATCCGCATCGCCCGTTCATCGACGACGTGACATTCCAGGTCGACGGCGTGCCCGGCACGTATCGCCGCGTCGCCGATGTCATCGACGCCTGGTTCGACTCCGGCTCGATGCCGTTCGCGCAGTGGGGTTACCCGCATGCTCCCGGATCGGTCGAGAAGTTCGAGCAGGCCTATCCGGCCCAGTACATCTGCGAAGCGATCGACCAGACCCGCGGCTGGTTCTACTCGCTGATGGCGGTCGGCACGCTGGTGTTCGACAAGAGCTCCTACGAGAACGTGGTCTGCCTGGGTCACATCCTTGCCGAGGACGGCAAGAAGATGAGCAAGCACCTCGGCAACATCCTGTTGCCGATGCCGTTGATGGATGAGCACGGCGCTGACGCGCTGCGCTGGTTCATGGCGTGCTCAGGATCGCCGTGGTCGCCACGACGTATCGGTCATACGGCCCTGTCGGAGATCGTCCGCAAGGTGCTGCTGACCTACTGGAACACCGTGGCGTTCCACGTGCTCTACACCGGCTCAGAAGGCTGGACGCCGACCACGGGCACCGTGCCACCTGTCGCCGAGCGCGAAGTGCTCGATCAGTGGCTGCTGTCCGAGCTCCACACCCTCACCCGCGACGTCACCGCTGCCATGGAGACATTCGACACCCAGACGGCTGGTTCGCGGATCGCACGCTTCGTCGACGACATGTCCAACTGGTACGTCCGCCGCTCACGCCGCCGTTTCTGGCGCGGCGATGCTGCGGCCTTCGCCACCCTGCACGAAACCCTCGACGTCCTGACTCGGCTGATGGCGCCATTGACTCCGTTCATCGCCGAACGCGTCTGGCAGGACGTCATCCTGCCCGTCACTCCGGGGGCTCCCTCGTCCGTACACCTCGCCGGCTGGCCGGTTGCCGACGAAGGGCTCATCGTCGACGGCCTCGGCGCGCGGGTCGAGCTCGCCCGACGGATCACCGAGCTGGGCCGCTCCGCCCGGGCGGAGGCGAAGGTTCGCATCCGCCAGCCGCTGCGCCGCGCACTGGTTGCCTCCAGCGCCTGGGAGCAGCTCGGCGAAGAGCTTCGCGCGCAGGTGTGTGAGGAGCTCAACGTCGGTTCGCTCGAGTCACTGGCCGAAGCCGCCGGTGACCTCGTCGACCACAGCGCGAAAGGCAACTTTCGGCAGCTGGGCAAGCGGTTCGGCAAGGAGACTCCGCAGGTCGCTGCCGCGATCGCGGCAGCCGACGC
>JAOPXO010000062.1 GCA_025965115.1 Aeromicrobium sp. | reverse complement strand
CCCTGGGCCATCTCGAGCGCCGTCAGCGGGGCGTTCTTGCCGAGTTTCACGATCTTCTTGACGTTGGCGAGGAGGTTGTCGGCGTACTTGTCCATGCCCGCGGTGTTGCCGTTGACCCACAGCTGGCGCTCAATGCGGTGCCACCCGGTGAAGTCCCGGTTCTCAGCCTTGGCGTCGGCGGCGCGGCCATCGGTCAACGGATCGAGGTCACCGAACTTCTCGGCAACGGGCTCGATGCGCTCCCAGTAGGTGCGCGCGATCGGATAGAGCGTCTTGGCCTTCTCTGTGTCGCCCGCCTTGACGGCATCGGTGAACTCGGTGGTCTTGGCGATCAGCGCGACAGTCTGAGACTCGACATAGCGCTCATAGCTCTTGGCAGCGGCCTTCAGCTCCGCGGAGTCCGACAGCGCCTTCGTCGACTTGCCGGTGACGGTCAGAGTCTGACGGATGCCGTTGCCGACCATGCCGGGCTTGCAGGCGCCTTGATACGTTCCCTTGGGCAGGTCGACGACCAGGTTGCGGGACAGTCCGGGGCCGATGTTCTCGACCTCGCCGACGATGCGATCACCCGCGGCGTAGACGTAGAACTCGGTGACCTTGCTGCCGGAGTTGGTGATCTTGAACGTCGAGGGGCCGGTCTTGAGCTTGGAAGCCGACACCTTGCAAGCGGAGTCGGAGGCGGCCACGGTGAGCGCGCCCGAGGCGGTCGAGTCCGATGAGGCGCAAGCGGTCAGGCTCAGGGTCGCGAGGGCGAGAACACCAAGCGAGGCGAGAGTTGATTTCACAGACGGATCCTTTGGTGAGGTTAGGCAAGCCTCACCATCCTAAAGCATCACATCGGCCTCACGTCAAAGGGGCCACCGCGTAGGCGGTGACCCCTTCAAGACGGCGTTGGCTCTCTCAGCTGAGCGGCGGCGGAGTCTTGTTCAGCTCGGTGTTCATCCAGACATAGCGATCGTGATACCAGCCCTTGAGATAGCTGATCTCACCGGTGAACGTCGAGCTGTGGGTGCCGTAGCGACTTCCACCACTGGCCCACAACGTGCGGTCGTTGCCCGCCACGGTAAAGCCCAACGCCTCGTCGACGTCCGTCGGCGTCACGCCATTCGCAAGGTCCACGCCGCCCATCGACGCGACGGCACGGTCAACCGCGGTCGCCGAGACATCAGCGAACATGGGAGCCATCGGGCCGTCACTCGTATAGGCGCCCTGACCGAGCCAACGGTCGTGCAACGCATTGAGGAACCTGGGGTCCTTGGCGATTCGGGTGAACCAGTGGATCGTGTTGGTGTTGTGGTTCTTCGAACCAGTGCCACGAACCCACCAGCCGGTCGGCGAGGCGATCGACGTCGATGCCCCAGTCGCTGCTCCGGCGCTGCGGTCGAAGTCCCAGATCGGGCCCATGAAGAACTTGGTGAAGTCCGACTGGGACGGATCGTTCTGGAACACATTGCTGGTGTAGAAGAAGTTCGAGCGGTAGAAGTCCGCGTCATTGTCCTTCGTGAACTCGCGAGCCAGGTAGTAGTCGACGGCGGAGTCCATGTCGAGATATGTCGTCCAGTCATTGGGATCGCCGGGCGCATAGGTGTCGGCCTTGGTGTTGCTCCAGTCGCGCTTCTTGTCCGTCGTGCCCGGGTTGTCGTAGAGCACATGCTCGAACGTGCCGGCGCGGGTCTTCAGCGCGGCCCGCTTGGCGTCGCTCAGACCTTCCGGATCGGGCGTGACGCCGTCGTCGAGCGTGTCGTACGTGTCGGGGTCCTTGAACGAGAAGTCCATGCCGGAGTGGCCAGTGAAGCCGAAGGTGCCGTCACCGTCCTTCCAGTGCGGGTCGAACTCGATGACCTGACCGGTCTCCTTGTTGACGTCGACCCGGTTCTTGTCGATCTTGATCGACTGCACAAGCTGGTAGCTGCCGAGGTACTTGCCGTTGATGAACAGCTCGGTGAACACGCTCGCCGGCGTCCACTTCAGCCCATCGAGCTGCGCTCCGACGTTCCACGCCACCTTGCTACGGACCAAGGTGCGGTCACCGTAGTTGGCCAGCAGGATCCACGTCTTGTCACTCTTCAGGCCGAATGGCTTCTGCTTGTCGATGAACTTGAGCTTGTAGGGCTTCTTGACCTTCGTGGCGGTCGAGTTGCCGCGCACCGCGATGGTCTCGAGCGCCAGCGGGCCGGTCACGGTCGTGCCCGACACGAGCGTGGCGTTTCCGGTGTAGTCAACGCCCTTCTTTGTCGGCGTGGTGCCCGAGTTGGTCGTCGCGTAGATGACGTTCTTGCCGAGGTGGGCGGGTCCGGGGTTGAACGCGATCGTGGGTGAGGTGACCGCAGCAGGAGCTGGATCGACCGCCGCACCGGAGATGCGATAGGACTTCGAACCAGCGGTCGGCGCGGTCCAGGAGAGCGCGCCGCCGCTACCTGCCTCGACCGGGTTGGCGGTCGTCGTATCCGAAACCGTCACCCAATTCTTGCCGCTCTTGACCTGCAGCGTGTAGAGGCGGCCCGGAAGCGCCGCAGTCGCCACGCCGTCCGCCCGGAAGTTGTCTCCGATGCGCGCGATCGTGAGCGACACCGAGTTGGGCAGTGTGGTGACCGTGACCGAGTCACTCGTCACCGATGACAGGGCGGGATGGGAGCTCGACTTCTTAACCGATGCGGCCACGACGCGGAATGTGCGCGACGGTGCCGTGGTGCTCGCCGTCAGGGTGTAGGTGCCGTCCACCAGCGTCTTGCCGGAACTGACCTTGGTCCACTTGCTGCTCTCGAACTTCTGCACCTCGACCGAGCGAGCCAGTGCGAAGTCTCCGATGTCGCCGACGAGCTGGAAGCTCTGGCCCACATACGGTGTGGCGATCGACGGCGTTGGTGCGGCCGGCGCAGCGAAAGCCGTGGAGCTCGTGAGGCCCACGAACGAGGCGATCGCCAGGACGATGGCCATGAAAAGTGCAGAACGACGGAACACGTGTCCCCCAAGGACGAATCTGTGGTTTGAGAATTTCCCGAAATCGTACCGAACATCGACCGGGTCCGAGCACCGAATGAGAGAAACCGTCCCCTCGGGGTGCTCATTTTGCGAGCTGGCCGTCGATCCATTTGTAGCGAGCTATGTACCAGTTCGTCAGGTAGTCGATCTCGCCAGGATAGGTCGACGCGTGCGGCTCATAGCGCTGCGAGTTGCTGGTCCATCGTGCGCGGTCATCCGCGGCTGCCGGGCCGAGCTCTGCGGCAAGCAGCTCGGGGTC
>JAOPXO010000220.1 GCA_025965115.1 Aeromicrobium sp. | reverse complement strand
TTGTCCAGTTTCAGGGCATCGATCACCGCGCCGACGTCATCCGCGCAATCGGAGATCAGGAACTTCTCGGACATGATGCCGCGGCCGTGCCACCGCTGGTCGAACGTGATTACCCGGAAGTGCTTGGCAAGTTCGGGGATCGTGGGAAACCAGGTGAGCTGACCGGTGCATCCGACCGCATGCAGCAGGATGATCGTGGGAGCGTCGGGAGTGGGTCCGGGTACGTCGGTGAGCCAGGTCTGGCCGCGGCGGCGCAGCTTGAGCCAACGTCCCTCGGGAAGGTCGACCTCAGGGACGTCGAACACGTCCCAGGTCGAGGGGTCGGGGAGGAGGTGGCGCATCGCTCCAAGTGCCTGCTTGACCGGGATGGTCACGAGTACTCCTCTGCTTGGCCTTCCCCAAGAATAGAACACGTTATAGTTTCGGATCGGACGAACCTGCCCGAAATGTGCACCCGAAGGAGACGATCTGCGTGGACTCAGTGCTTGATGAGGTGCGCTCCGTCATTGGTGACGTGCTCGACAAGGGCGATGGGTCGTGGCGCGCCTTGCAGGAGTCCGGGCTGCTTGCCCTTGCCGCACCGGAGAAGCTCGGGGGCGAGGGGTTCGGTCTGGTCGAGATCGCCGTACTCCTGCACGAGGTCGGCCGGCGCGCGGCGGGCATTCCGGTCTGGGAGACGCTGGCCTGCGGTCTGCTGCCACTCGTACGTTCTGGGTCCGATGACCTGCAGGCCGACCTCGTGCCGAAGGTGCTGGCCGGCGAGCTGATGTTCGCCCCCGCGCTGGGCGAGCCAGGCGATGCGCTGCCGACGACACCGGCGACCACATACGACGGCAAGACTGTAAGCGGCACCAAGGTCGGCGTCCCGGTCCTCGAGGGCACGACCCTGCTCCTGGTGTCGGCGGGCTCGATCGTTGCGCTCGTCGACGCCAGTGGCGCGGGTGTCAGCAAGGTCGACACCTGGACCTCCCGTGGCACGACCGAGGCGACCTACACGTTCTCCTCTGCTCCAGTCGTCGGTGAGCTCGACGCAGAAGTCGTACGCGATCACGCGATCGCCGGCCTTGCGGCCCTCGGCGCAGGTGTGGTCGAGGGCGCCCGCGACCTCACTGCGGGGTACATCCGCGACCGCAAGCAGTTCGGGCGATCGCTCGCGGAGTTCCAGGCAGTGGCTCAACAGATCGCCGACGTCTACATCGCCTCTCGTACGTTCACGCTGACGGCGACCGAGGCAGTCCGTCGTATCGACGCCGGCGATCCGCCTGCCGACGACCTGGCCGTCGCCGCGTATTGGTTCGCGAACCGTGCGCCAGCTGCGATGCAGATCTGCCAGCACCTCCATGGCGGCATGGGTGTCGACGAGACCTACTCGATGCCGCGCTACTTCGCGGCGGTCCGTGACATCACCCGCCACCTCGGCGGGCCGGCGGCGCTGGCGGGAGTGCCGATCGTCGAGAGCACCGGCAAGAACGCCGAGCTCACCGAGGACGAGCGCGCCTTCAAGGCCGAGGCTCGCGCCTACCTCACCGGACTCGTCAACGACGCCGACCGAGAAGAGATGCGCAACAACCGGCACGGGCCTGCCTATCACCGGATCATCAAGCAGATGGGCGCCGACGGCTGGATGGGCGTCGGCTGGCCCAAGGAGTACGGCGGCCAGGGTCGTGGCGTGATCGAGCAGCAGGTGTTCGTCAACGAGGCCTCACGCGCCGATGTCCACCTGCCTTCCGTGACATTGCAGACCGTCGGGCCGACGCTTCAGGCGTACGGCACCGAGAAGCAGAAGGACATGTTCCTCGCCGACATCATCACCGGCGACGTGCACTTCGCGATCGGCTACAGCGAGCCCGACGCCGGCACCGACCTCGCCTCGATGCGCACGAGCGCCCGCAAGGACGGCGACCACTACGTCGTCAACGGCCAGAAGATGTGGACCACCGGCGGCCACGCGGCCGACTACGTATGGCTGGCGGTGCGCACCGATCCGGATGCATCGCCCCACCGCGGCATCTCGGTGCTGATCGTCGACACCAAGGATCCCGGCTATTCGTGGACGCCGATCGTCACCAGCGACGGTTCGCACCACACCAACGCGACGTACTACAACGACGTACGAGTGCCCGTCGACATGCTCGTCGGTGAGGAGAACCGCGGCTGGTCCCTGATCACGACCCAGCTCAACCACGAGCGCGTCATGCTCGGCCCGGCGGGACGTATCGAGGGGCTGCGCGACATGGTGCACGAATGGGCGGAGGGTCGCACGGCGCCCGACGGCACTCCGGTCCTCGAGGTGCCGTGGGTCCGCGACACCTTGGCTCGCGCGACGGCGTCATTCCGTGTCAATGAGCTGCTCAACTGGGCGGTGGCCAATGCCGCCTCCACCGAGCGATCGGCCGTGGCAGACGCGTCGACGTCGAAGGTGTTCGCGAGCGACGAGGTCCAGAAGCTGGGTCTGGCGTTGTCAGACGTGGTCGACGCGTTCGGCGATCCGGCTGACCCCGAGACGGGCATCCTCGCCGAATATCTCGATGCGACCGCCAAGCGCAACCTCGTGCTGAGCTTCGGCGGAGGCGTCAACGAGGTGCAGCGTGAGCTGATTGCGATGTTCGGCCTCGACCTCCCAAGGGTGCCTCGATGACTGACGTGACTGACGAGATCCTGCAGCGCACCGAGAAGATCAAGGCTCGCGGCAAGAGCGACGCCCGCCTGGCCCCGGACCCGGTGAACGTACCGATGATTCGGCACTGGGCTGAGGCGATCGGCGACACGAACCCCCGCTGGACGCCAGGTCCTGACACCGAGGCGCCGCCGGCGATGGCCCAGGTGTGGACGATGTACGGCCTCAACCCCGTACGCATGCCCAACGACCCGTTGCCCGAGACGATGCAAGTGCTCGACGATGCAGGCTTCACCTCGGTGCTCGGCACCAACTGCGACCAGACCTACGCGCGCACGTTGCGGCCCGGCGAGGTCCCGAGCATCACGACCTTCCTCGCGGACGTCACCGGCCCCAAGAAGACCGGCGTCGGCGAGGGCTACTTCATCACGACCAAGAGCGTCTGGACCGTCGACGACGAAGAAGTCGCGACCATGACGTTCCGCGTCCTCAAGTTCAAGCCCGGCACCGGACGTGCCTCGGTCGACAAGACGAAGTCGTCGCGACCGATGATGAGCAAGGACACCTCGTTCTTCTGGGAGGGCACCGCCGCCGGCGAGCTGCGGATCCAGAAGTGCAACGCCTGCGGCGAGCTCCGCCACCCGCCCGGTCCGGTCTGCCCCAAGTGCCATGCGATGGATCGCGGGTATGTCGTGGCGTCCGGCCGCGGGACCGTGCACTCGTTCCTCGTGCACCATGCGCCGATCGTGCCCGGCAAGCAACTTCCCCTGACGCTGGCGCTGGTCGATCTCGACGAGGGCGTCCGGATGATCGGCGAAGTGGCCGGTCGCCCAGAAGAAGGCACCGTGCAGATCGGCGACGCCGTCGAGGTCTGGTTCGACCCGATCGACGACGAGGTCACCCTGGCGAAGTGGCGTCCCGCTGGCACCGGCGATCCAGAGCCCGCGCCCGAGCAGACGTCGGACCTACCGATCTGGGAGCTGCCGATCACACCCACGCTGGTCGTCTCGACCGCGCTGGCAACCCGGGACTTCCAGGATGTCCACCACGACCGTGACCGCTCGATCGGGCACGGCAGCAAGGACATCTTCATCAACATCCTGAGCACCACCGGTCTCGTGCAGCGCTACATCACCGACTGGGCCGGTCCGCAGACGCAGATCCTGTCGTGCGCACTGCGGCTCGGAGCGCCGGCGTACCCGTACGACACGCTGCGCTTCACCGGCAACATCGTGTCCGAGGAGGACGGCGTGACAACGATCGACGTCACCGCGGGCGTCTCGATCGGCACACACGCCAACGCGAGACTGGAGATCCGCAAATGAGTACGTTCAGCGGCGCGGCCGCGATCGCCGGCATCGGGGCAACCGAGTTCTCCAAGGAGTCGGGACGTTCCGAGCTCCAGCTCTCTGCGGAGGCGACTCTCGCGGCACTTGCTGACGCCGGACTGTCGACATCCGATGTCGACGGACTGGTCACGTTCACGATGGACAGCACCTCCGAGATCGCTCTCGCCCGCGAACTCGGTATGGGTGACCTGCGCTTCTTCAGCCGGATCAACTACGGCGGCGGCGCTGCGTGCGGCACCGTCCAGCAGGCAGCCATGGCCGTCGCCACCGGGATCGCGGATGTCGTCGTGGCCTACCGCGGCTTCAACGAACGCTCCGGTCAGCGCTTCGGTCAGGTGCAGAAGTGGGCGGCCGAGCAGGTCAACACCAATGGCCTGGACAACGCTTGGACATACCCGCAGGGCCTCTCCACGCCTGCAGCCACCGTCGCGATGCAGGCCCGTCGCTACATGCACGAGTATGGTGCGACGTCGGCCGACTTCGGCACGGTCGCGGTCGCAGACCGTCGACACGCGGCCAAGAACCCCAACGCGTTCTTCTACGAGAAGCCGATCACGATCGAGGACCACCAGAACTCCCGCATGATCGCCGATCCGCTGCGACTGCTGGACTGCTGCCAGGAGAGCGATGGAGCCGTCGCGATCGTGATCACCTCGACCGAGCGCGCCCGTGACCTCAAGGCCGGAGCCGTCCCGATCATCGCCGCAGCCCAGGGGAGCGCCGCCGACCAGTTCGTCATGACGTCCTACTACCGCGACGACATCGGCATCCCTGAGATTGGCGTCGTCGGTCGCGAGCTGTGGCGACAGTCTGGTCTCACGCCGAGCGACATCCAGACCGCCGTGCTGTACGACCACTTCACGCCGTATGTCCTGATGCAGCTCGAAGAGCTCGGCTTCTGTGGGCGTGGTGAGGCGAAGGACTTCATCGCCGGCGGGGCGATCGAGATCGGCGGACGTCTGCCGCTCAACACCCACGGCGGTCAGCTCGGCGAGGCGTACATCCACGGTATGAATGGCATCGCCGAGGCCGTACGCCAGCTGCGCGGCACCTCGGTCAACCCAGTGCCCGATGTCGAGAACGTCCTCGTCACGGCTGGCACCGGAGTGCCGACGTCCGGTCTCATCCTGAGTAGGTGACCAGCCCGCCCGTGAGCCCGCCCGACGGGGCCTTGGCGTTCCTTGACCGCGCGCGGTGGACCAAGATCGCGCCGATCGTGGTGCCGACCGAGATCAGCAGGCCGACGCCGGTCATCACGATGAAGACGATCCCCATGATCTGGTCCTCATTGCTGCCAGCGGGCACCACGTAGGTCAGGTCATCAGGGTCGTAGGTGATTTTGACCTTGTCGTCGACCTTCGGGACGTCGAAAGGCATCCACACCAGGTCATCGGTGACCGAGCGACCGCTCTCAGTCGTGAAGTGCAGCGTGACATCGCCGCCGCGATCGACCTTGGTGACGACGGCTGTCGCCGCCACTCCCTCGGCCGCCATGTGGTGGCTGGTCGAAAATCCGTATGCGGCCATGGCGCCGCACAGCAGACTGCCCACCAGAGCAAGTCCGGCGACGATCCACAGGCCGACGGCCCATCCGACGGACGGACCGGGATCGGGGGCCCACGAGTGGCCCGGCGGCGTCGCCGATCGTGATGGGGGCTGTGGGCCAAGAGGCGGCGGGTACAGACTCATGCGGCCAATGATCCCGTACGAATGGGCTCGCCGCGGTCAGTTTCGCTCAGCCAGGAGGCAGAGCCAGCCCGTTTCTTCGTCATGGTTGGAGCGTTCGGTCCACTCCGGTGTCAGGCCGGCTCGGGCCAATGCGGCGGTGAAGTCGACCTCGGTGCGGAGCGCCCGGTAGTACTTCTTGCCGGACTCGCCGATCTCGAAGCCAGCGCCTCGGCCGAGCGGGATCGAGACGAGGAATCGACCACCCGGGCGCAGCGCCTTGGCGACCTTCGCCAGCACGAGCTCCAGGTCATCCGGTTCCATGTGCTGGAGGACGTGGAGGGTGACGACGCCGTCGTA
>JAOPXO010000029.1 GCA_025965115.1 Aeromicrobium sp. | reverse complement strand
GTACGACGCGCAAACCGTTGACCCGACGCGACGCCTCATCCCATTCGGGCTCGACCCCGATCAGCGCGAGAACCTCGGCGATGTCATCGCCGGACGTACGCATCGCCGACGTGCCCCACACCGAGAGTCCGACGGACCGCGGGTACTCGCCGGTGTCGGCGAGGTGGCGCTCGATCAGTGAGTCGGCCATCGCCTGACCGGTCTCCCACGCAAGACGGGACGGCACGGCCTTGGGATCGACGGTGTAGAAGTTGCGTCCGGTCGGAAGCTCGTTGACGAGTCCGCGAAGCGGCGAGCCCGAGGGGCCGGCCGGAATGAATCCACCGTCGAGGGCGTGCAGGACTGCACCGATCTCGTCCGAGGTCTTGGCCAGCCGCGGCACGACCTCGGTGGCGGCGAACTGCAGGATGCCGACCACCGCCGGATCGTCGTGGAGCGCGGACGCTGCCGATGCGTCCCAGCCGCCGCCCTCCATGGCCTGGACGAGCGACTTCGCCTGCGTCTCGATCTGATCGACCGCCGACGTCACCTCACCCTCTTTCAGGCCCAGCGCCGCGCGCAGGCCCGGCAGGGAGCCGGCGTCGCCGCCCCAGATCTGCGAGGCGCGCAGGATCGCGAGCACCAGATTGACCCGGGCCTCGCCCTCGGGCGCCTGGCCGAGGATGTGCAGGCCGTCGCGGATCTGGGCGTCCTTGACCTCGCAGAGCCACCCGTCGACGTGCAGGATGAAGTCGTCGAACGCCTCGTCGTCGGGCCGGTCCTCGAGGCCGAGGTCCTGGTGCATCTGGGCCGCCTGCATCAGGGTCCAGATCTGGGCGCGGATCGCCGGCAGCTTCGCCGGGTCCATCGCGGCAATGTTGGCGTACTCGTCAAGCAGCTGCTCGAGTCGCGCGATGTCTCCGTACGACTCGGCCCGCGCCATCGGTGGGATCAAGTGGTCGATGATCGTCGCGTGCGCACGGCGCTTGGCCTGCGCACCCTCGCCTGGGTCGTTGATCAGGAAGGGGTAGATCAGCGGCAGGTTGCCGATCGCGGCATCCGTCGCACAGGCCGCCGACAGCGCGGCGTTCTTGCCGGGAAGCCACTCCATCGAGCCATGCTTGCCCAGGTGGACGACGGCGTGGGCACCGAAGGAGTTCTCGAGCCAGCGATAGGCCGCAAGGTAGTGGTGGGACGGCGCCATGTCCGGATCGTGATAGATCGCGACAGGGTTCTCGCCGAAGCCGCGGGGCGGCTGGATCAGGATGACGAGGTTGCCGGCCTGGATCGTGGCCAGCACGATCTCCTGTGAATCGTTGACGAACAGCTCGCCCGGGCTCGCGCCCCAGGCCTCGGTCATGGACTCCTTGAGTGCGGGGTCGAAGGCGTCGAACCACTCGGCATACTCCGCGGCCGGGATGCGTACGTGGCTCTCGGTGAGCTGCGCATTGGTCAGCCACTCCTCGTCCTGGCCACCCGCCGCGATGAGCGCATGGATCAGGGCGTTGCCGCTGGTCGTGTCGGGGTCCTCGCCCTCGATCGGAGCCATCGGCTCGAGGCCGGGGATCTGTCCCGGCGAACCCAGGTCATATCCGGCAGCGCGCATCGCTCTGAGCAGGCGGATCGCCGAGACCGGGGTGTCGAGCCCGACGGCGTTGCCGACCCGACTGTGCTTCGTCGGGTACGCCGACAACATGACCGCGACCTTGCGGTCTGCCCGCGGGATGTGCCGGAGCCGCGCGTGGGCGACCGCGATGCCGGCAACCCGAGCAGAGCGTTCGGCATCGGCGACATAGCGAGGCAGACCGTCCCTGTCGATCTCCTTGAACGAGAACGGTGCGGTGATGACGCGGCCGTCGAATTCCGGGATCGCGATCTGGTTGGCCGAGTCGAGCGGTGTCACACCCTCGTCCGACCGTTCCCAGTCCTCACGGCTCGAGGTCAGGCAGAGACCTTGCAGGATCGGGATGTCGAGAGCCTTCATCCGCTCAACGTCCCAGGCCTCGTCATCACCACCAGCGCTCGTCGTGCCGGGCTTGGTGCCACCGGCCGCGAGCACCGTCACGATCAGCGCGTCGAGTCGACCCAGCTCGACGAACAGCTCGTCGGGGGCGGCACGAAGTGACGAGGAGAAGATCGGAACGCCGACCGCTTCTCCGGTGGCATCGATCGCATCGGCGAGGGTATGCGCGAAGCCGCTGTTGCCGGAGGCTTCGTGCGCTCGGTAGTAGAGAACGCCGATCTTGGGCAGGTCGGACGCGGCACCCGGTCGAGCGGCAAGGCCGAATTCGGGGAGCGTTGCCGGCGGCTCGAATCCTTCACCGGTGAGCAGGACCGTGTCCGACAAGAAGGCGTGCAGCTGGGCGAGATTGGCCGGCCCACCCTCGGCGAGGTAGACGTGCGCATCTGCGCAGATGCCGATCGGCACCGTCGAAAGCTCCATCAGCTCAGCGCTCGGGACCTGTTCGCCACCGAGGACGACCAATGGCGTGGAGCCGATATGGGGCAGGACCAGCTCACGTACGTCACTGGCCGAGCCGAGCACCCGGGCGATGACGAGATCGGCCCCGGCCAGGTCCGCCGGAAGTCCGCGGGCAGGATTCGCGTAGGTGTAGTCGGCGCCGCTCGCTCGCGCAGACAGCAGATCCGTGTCGGACGTGGACAACAGCGCAATGCGCGTCATGTTTCCTCCTCGGGGTTCTCGCCCCGTGTGGTGGGTTGCTCCACGCCCAGTGTCTGGCTGGCCTTTCGGCGGACACAGTGGCGGAACCGCTCCGGAATTTCACCGGATTCCTGCGACGTGGAAGTGCTGCTCAGCCTAGCGGCCCCCACCCGGGCTCCGTCCGCGACTGAGAGGATCAGGGAATGGATGACGAAGCGCTCGATCTCGCTGCTGCGGTCGGTCCGTACTTCGTCGTCGAGCAGTGGGTGGCCGATGCGGATTGGCGTCCTCTGCGTGAACTGGTCGAGCAGCCCGCGGCGGTGACCGAGCGCGTCGAGAGCGCACGCCAGGCGCTGGCCTCTCGTACGCATCTGCCAGTCACCGAGATCGAGGAGCGCGCGACGGCCTCGATCGTTTTCCTCGGACTTGCTGCCCGGCTCGTTGGTCCGTCGTCCGCCTGCGCAGTGCTCGCCGACCGCGTCCCTGACCTGCGCCTCGACAGCCTGTGGTGGAAGTCGGTCGCCGGCGGCCCCTGGCCCATCGCGCGAAGCACGCCGAACGGGTCGCCGCCTGCGGCCTCGTCTGGGCTCGCAGCAGAGCTGGACGCCCGCATCCTGACCCCGATCGTCGCGCCGGTCCTCGAGTCTTTCGCCGACACGTACGCCATCTCGCCGCAGGTCATGTGGGGCAATGTGGCTTCCAGTCTCGGCGGTGCGCTGACCATGATCACCGCAGCGCGACCTGACCGTTCCGCAGCCGCGGCCCAGCTCTTCCAGGAGCTGCTCGACCACGGGACCTTGCAGGACACCGGCGACCTGGATCGCGCTCGACGCACGTTCAGGCGCCGATCGTGCTGCCTGTTCTATCGCGTCCCGGACGCGGGCATCTGCGGCGACTGCGTCCTTGACGAGGCACCCAGTCGCGCGTGACACCATGACCTCGTGACGACGCGCTCCTACTCCGACCGGTGCCCCGGCGTGCTGCGCCCATGGATCGCCGACGACGGGGCACTCGTGCGCATCCGGCTCATTGGTGGCGTCCTGCCGACGAGGTCATTGCATGCGCTGGTCGACATCGCACAGGATTTTGCCGATGGCACGATCCACCTGACGAAGCGCACCAATCTCCAACTGCGCGGCATCGACCACGACGGCGGCCAGGTGCCCGAGGCGCTGGTCACGGCACTGACCGAGGCGGGGCTGCTGCCATCGCTGTCGCACGAGCTGGTCCGCAACATCATGGTCTCGCCGATGACGGGACGGCTCGGCGGACAGGCCGACCTGCGAAGCGTGGCGCTCGAGCTCGATCGCCTCCTTTGCGCCGACCCAGGGTTCGCCGATCTGGCCGGACGATTCCTGTTCGTGCTCGACGATGGTCGCGGCGATGTTGCCTCGCGCACCCTCGACCTCGGACTCATGGCCGTCGACGCCCAGACGGCCCAGCTGCGAATCGGATCGCACCAGTGGGGTGAGCTGATCCCGCTGACGGACGCTCCCGAGATCCTCTTGGCGTACGCCAAGCGATTCCTTGCCCGCCACGGTGACGGCACGAGCGCACTGTGGCACGTCGACGAGCTTCCGGGGGGTGGTGCAGAGCTGTTCCGGCCGCATCACGCGCGCGATCTGCGCACTCACGTCAGCGCACTCCCGCTCCCGTACGGGATCATCACCCAGGACGACGGGCTCACTGCCGAGCACCTTGCCGTCCCG
>JAOPXO010000262.1 GCA_025965115.1 Aeromicrobium sp. | reverse complement strand
TTGGCATCGTCGACTTCGGCGATCGCTACAAGTCAGCGGCGATGTACAACCACTACGCCTCAGTCGCGGCGCGATCGATGACGATCGACAACAGTGCAGCCACGGCGAAGACCGTTGCCGTCGGCGCTGGCATGCCCTCGAGCCTCACACCGACCATCACGTTCACAGCTGGGTACGCGTCCTGCGCACCGCTTGCGGATGGCACGTACGGAAATGTCTTCGTGACGATACGAAACCCGGCCAAGGCAACGTTGACGCGCTTCTTCGGCGCCACCTATTCGGTCACCGGAACGGCGGTGGCGCGATGCAATGGAAGCTGATTCATGCGCGTACCCGGCGGGACGATCGTGGAATCACGGCGATCATCGTGGCGGTCAGCGCGACGTTCCTGATTGCCGCGGTGGGCCTCAGCGTCGATGTCGGCAACCTGGTGCTGCAGAAGGACAAGGTCCAGAACGGTGTCGACAGCGCGGCCGAGGCGGTCGCGCAAGACTGCGCGGCGGCTTCGAGGACCGGTGCCACGTCGACCCAGCTCGCGCGTTGCACCTCGGCGGCGGGCGCAGCGACCGCGCAACTCCTGCTCAATGGCAATGTGTCCGGCGCGACGGCCGACACGCCGACTTCGCTGGCTCCGGCCAACAACTTCGTCCAGATCACCGGCCGGAAGAGCGTCCCGCTCACGTTTGCCTCGGCAATTGGCATCGGCGCCAAGCCCGTGGTGGCGAAGGCGACGGCTCGCTGGGACTACGTGCCGCAGGGAGGCGTCACGTTCTTGCCGCTCGCGATGTCTCTGTGCGACTACTACCGCGATGCGGCCAATCAGTTCACGAACCCGGCGACGGTGACCCGCGGGCTGTATCGCTACGACCTGTACCAGACCTCGACCGGGCTCGGAATTCTCTCGTTGCCGACGCTCGTCGCCGACACCTGTTCGGTCCCGGCTGCTTACGGCGGCGGATCGCTCACGATGAAGAAGGGTGCCGTGTGGCTCCCCGGGTTGTTCGAGACGCTGCCCAACATCCTCGGCTTGGTCAAGCAGGACGGCAACTGCAGCTTCTCGACCAACACGCTGAACGTCATCAATGCGACGGTCACCGGGACGAGCCTGCTGTTCCCCAGCGACTGCTCCACGAAGGTCGCTCAGCTCGTCAAGGGCAAGACGTACCTCTTTCCGGTCTACAAGACCGGGCAGCTGTTGGGCCTCAACGTCCCGCTGACGGTCACGATTGTCGGCTACGCGAAGTTCAAGGTCACGGGTTGGCGCATGGGCGGCGGTCTGCTCAGCAGCCCGGTCAACGACAACCAGGATTCTGGCGCCCATGCCGCGCAGGCCTGCACCGCCAACGTCCTGATCATCAACATGTGCCGTGGAATCCAGGGCCAGTTCGTCACGTCGATCACGAAGGAACCAGGAATCACGTACGTGCAGAAGAGCACCACGACACTCGATCTCGGGGTCGTCTCGATCAAGATCACGGAATAAGGGGATATCCAGATGAGAAAGCAGATCGTTGCGGCAATCGCGGCACTGGTGCTGGCAGTTCTGGGCGTGCTGGCTCTCGTCAGTTACGCGCACGGGGCGAACGACCGCGCGTTCAAGGGGGCGACCTTGGTGAGCGTCCTGCAGGTCCAGTCCGACGTGCCGGCCAATACTCCGGCAAGCCGGCTCGCGGGCAATGTGACTCTTGTGAAGGTCCCCAAGGTGGCCGTGATCCCGGGTGCGCTGACGACGCTTGACGGAGTCGCGAAATTGTCGACCAACACTGCCCTGGTCAAGGGCGAGCAGCTGGTCCGCTCTCGATTCGGCAACGGGTCGGCGACGAAATCGACGTCCGCCGTGCCACCGGGGTATCAGGAGATCAGCATCTCGGTCGACGCCCCACGCGCCCTCGGCGGTGACATCAAGGCCGGTGATCGCGTAGGTGTCCTCGCCAGCTACAACGGCACCGGCGGTGAGGCAGGGCCGACGAACTTCCTCGCGCAGCAGGTTCAGGTGACTCGCGTCTCCACGGGCGCAATAGGCAAGGCAGCCGACGCCAACGGTGCCGCGGTTCTCGTCACCTTGGCGGTCAAGACGCTGGACGCCGAGAAGGTCGCCAATGCGATCGAATTCGGCAAGGTGTGGCTCACCATGCAGAACGACGAGACCGATTCCCACGGCCGCAAGGTCACCGACTCGAAGGATGTGTTGAAATGAGCAGAATCCTCCTCCTTGGCGCCGACGGTGGGCTTGAGTTCCGCCTCAGCCAATATCCCGGCAACCTCGTGGTCCCGGTGTCCCGCGCCGTGGTCGAACGCCCGAGTTTCGACGTGCGCGACCTGATGTTGGAGGGTCACCTGCCCGACATCGTGGTGCTTGGGTCGGATCTCAACCGGACCAACGCACTGTCGATCGCCTCGCTCGTTGATGCCATGCATCCCGAGACGAGCGTCGTGATGATCGCCGACCCCGATTCGGGCATGGTCCTCGAGGCGATGCGCTCGGGAGTACGAGATGTTGTCGCCCCCGATGCCTCGGACGAAGAGTTCCGGATCATGCTGATCAAGGCGCACGATCACAGCTCACGGCGAACGATCCGTCGTGCGGTCGAAGAGAAGGCCGAACGCGCTGTTGAGAGCAAGGTGATCGTGGTCGTATCGCCCAAGGGCGGCGTCGGGAAGTCGACGATCTCGGCCAATCTGGCGGTCGGGCTTGCCGACGAAGCGCCGATGGACGTCGTCCTGGTCGACCTGGACCTGCAGTTCGGTGACATTGCCACTCATCTTGACCTGAGCCCGGCGCATTCACTGTCAGATGCATTTGCCTCGTCCGGCAGCATCGATTCGATGCTCCTCAAGACGTTCCTGACGGTGCATCCGTCGAACTTCTACGTGCTGTGCGGATCGGACTCGCCCGCCGCGGCCGATCGTATCGGCGCGAAGCAGGTCCGTGAGCTGCTCGCGCAGCTGGCGACTCAGTTCCGCTACGTCGTGGTTGATACCGGTGCGGGACTGGACGAGCACACCCTTGCCGCGCTGGAGGAAGCCAACGAGGCGGTGGTCGTGTCCAGCATGGATGTCTCCAGCGTGCGAAACGTGCGCAAGGAGATCGAGGTACTCGCGCAACTGAACATCCTGCCGACGTCCCGGCACTTCGTGCTCAACTTCGCTGATCGGCAGTCGGGCATGAGCATCCGTGATGTCGAGGCAGTCGTCGGCCTGCCCGTGAATGTCGTCGTGCCACGCTCACCCGAGGTGTCGCTGTCGGCAAACCGGGGCGTCCCCGTCCTCCTCGACAAGAAGGGCGGCCCTGCCGTCAAGTCGATGCGTCAGCTGATCAAACGATTTGCTGACGACCGTCGTGCTCAGAAGGATTCTGCCCAGCACAAGGGTCTGGACGTCGCATGAGCCTCAGCGACCGCCTGGACCGCGCACGGTCTGGCGCCGATCGACCGGAAGTGCCCAGCGCACTCTCGGTCGTACCTGAGGCGTCGACCTCGGTGCGGGCGTCCGATGCGATGGCAGGTCTCAAGTCGCGCGCGATCGAGACGCTGTTCAGCTCGATCGGCGGGCGCATCAGCGATTCCTCGCTGACTGATGAGCAGCTCCACGAGTTCGTCCGTGACGAGCTCGGCCGGATCATCGCGTCCGAACAGCTCCTGCTGACCGCGGACGAGCGTCTCTCCCTGATCAGGGACATCGAGGACGATGCGCTGGGTCTCGGACCCCTGCAACGGCTTCTCGACGAGGAATCGGTCTCGGAGATCATGGTGAACGGACACGAGCGCATCTATGTAGAGCGCAACGGTCGCATCGTTGACAGTGGCCTCAAGTTCGGGTCGGAGCAGCATCTCCGGCAGGTCATCGAACGCATCGTGTCGAAGGTGGGTCGCCGCATCGATGAGTCGTCTCCTCTGGTGGATGCCCGCCTGTCCGACGGCTCCCGCGTCAACGCAGTGATCCCGCCGCTGGCCGTCAATGGCAGTGCGCTGACGATCCGCAAATTCTCGGCGGTTCCGCTCCAGGTCTCTGACCTGGTCGACTTCGGGACGATAAGTCCCCAGATTGCCGAGCTGCTGTATGCGTGTGTCAACGCCCGCCTGAACATTCTGATCTCGGGCGGAACCGGCACCGGCAAGACGACGCTGCTGAACGTGCTGTCGTCGTTCATCCCGAGCGATGAACGTATCGTCACGATCGAGGACGCGATCGAGCTCAAGCTGCAGCAGGATCACGTCGTCAGCTTGGAGAGCCGCCCGCCCAACATCGAGGGGAAGGGCGAGATCTCGATTCGCGAGCTGGTCAAGAACGCGCTGCGCATGCGTCCGGACCGGATCGTGGTTGGTGAGGTGCGCGGTGGGGAGAGCCTCGACATGCTCCAGGCGATGAACACCGGCCATGACGGATCGATCTCGACTTTGCACGCCAACGCTCCGCGGGATGCGGTGGCCAGACTCGAGACCTTGGTGCTGATGGCGGGCATGGACCTGCCGCTGAAGGCCATCCGTGACCAGATCTCGTCGGCTGTCGATGTCATCGTGCAGATCGCGCGACTGCGAGACGGGACCCGGCGGGTCACGCACGTCACCGAGGTTCTTGGGCTCGAGAACGAAACTGTGGTCCTGCAGGACGCCTTCGTCTTCGACTACGCAGCCGGCCTGGACTCGAATGGCATGTTCCTGGGTCGGCAGATTGCGACCGGCATACGGCCGCACTTCACCGATCGTTTCGACGAGCTGGGCATTCCTTACAACCTCGACGTCTTCACCCCACCTTCGGGGCGTTCAGCATGATCTTGTTCCTGGGTGTCGTGCTCGTGCTCGCCGCATTGTCGATCGTCTACTTCGGCCTCCTCTCGAACGCCAGCTCGCGGGTCGACATCTCGCGGCGACGCCCACCCGGATCGGTGCGCAAATCGCCCCTCGCTGGGGCGACCGAAGGCCTGGTCGAGCTGGTTGACCGAGTGCTTCGCTCGCGCGGCTGGGTGCCGTTCACCGCGAAGGAGCTCGAGCTGGCTGCCGTACGCATGACTCCTGGCTATCTGGTCGTTCTGGTGGGCGTGATCAGCTTCATCGTCCTGATGGTCGTCGCCACCCTGACCCAGGGTCTGCTGTTGGCCCTTCTCGCCGCCGCAGCCGTACCTCTGCTGGCGAAGCTCGTGTTGCGCAATCTCGCCGGACGGCGCCGCAAGGAGTTCAGCGAGCAGCTCGACGAGACGCTTCAGTTGCTTGCCGCGGCGCTGCGGGCGGGCCACGGCCTGACTCGCTCGTTCGACTCGGTGTCCCGGGAGGTTGGAGCGCCGATGTCTGAGGAGCTGGCTCGTGTCGTCAACGAGAACCGGATCGGACGCGACCTTGTCGATGCGGTGTCAGACACAGCCGAGCGAATGCAGAGCAGTGACTTTCGCTGGGTTGCCGAGGCTGTTGGCATCCAGCGCGAGACCGGGGGCAACCTCAACGAGGTCCTTGACCGGGTGGGCGACACGATCCGAGAGCGCAATGAGCTCAAGCGCGAGGTTCAGACGTTGTCTGCCGAAGGCCGGATGTCGGCGATCATCCTGGCCGTCCTTCCTTTCCTCACGGTCGCACTCCTGACATTCATCAATCCGACATTCATGAATCCGTTGTTCACGACGCGAGCGGGGGCGATTGCGATCGTGGTGTCTGCCGTGATGTTCGTCGTCGGCGGACTGTGGATGAAGATCGTCGTCAACGTGAAGGTATGACCATGTCGTCTGGGCTCTCAGTGGTTTTCGGCACTCTCATGATTCTGTGCGCGGTGGCAGCGTTCGCGGTGTCGCTGGACTTCGGACCGAGCACCCGCGGCCTCATCCGGACCCGCCTCAACCGGACTGCAGGATCCTCGGCGAGCGAGGCGACTGCCGCGAAGCGCCCGATACTCGCGCGTGACGAGAACATCGGTGCCTTCCGCTTCCTCATCCGACCTGCGGGACTGCGCAAGCTCGAGCGCAACCTGGTGCTTGCCGGAAAGGCATCGACCTGGCGGCTCACGACGCTGATCCTCCTGAAGGTCGCCGTCCCGAGCCTGCTCTTCGTGCCGTTGTCGGCCTGGTATCGAAGCGGGCCGTCGCTGCTCCGCCTCGTACTCGTGGTGTTCGTGCTGGTCGTCTTGTATGCGTTGCCCGACATCATCGTGCGGGGTCGGGCCGAGGAACGTCAGCAAGCAATCCTCTACGAGCTTCCCGACGTCCTTGACCAGGTGACCATCTCGATCGAATCAGGGCTCGGCTTCGAGGCGGCGCTTGCGCGCGTCGGCGACAACAGCAGAGGTCCGCTCGGCGGTGAGCTGGCTCGTGTCGTCCAGGACTCACGGCTCGGCATGAACCGGCGTGATGCCTATCAGGCCCTGGCTGATCGCACCGAGGTCGAGGACCTGAGGAGATTTCTGAAGGCAATCGTCCAGGCCGAGGAGTTCGGCGTACCGATCTCCAAGGTCGTGCGTACGCAGGCGAAGGAGATGCGCACCAAGCGCCGCCAACGGGCAGAGGAGAAGGCCCAGAAGGTGGCCCTCAAGCTGCTGTTCCCGATGCTGTTCTGCATGTTTCCGGTGCTTTTCATTCTGATCCTGACCCCCGCAATCATCACGATGGGACGCAACTTCTGACACGAGCGGTCGCAGACCATTGCCACCGGGCTTTACATTTGCTACCTTTCTGTAAAGCACCTGCTCGTGAGAGCTCCCCGGGTGCGCGAGGAGGTACGACATGACGATCGAAGCCACCGTCGACGGGACGGTCATCGAATGGCGGGACACCAAACGCCACCTGTGGCTCATCGGGGCAATCGTGCCGCTGATCCCGGTCGCCATGTGGGGCTTGTACGCCTGGACGGGCTCGAGCCTGTCGTGGTACTTCGGCCCGTTCTTCCTGTTCGTCATCGTGCCGATCGCGGACATCATCGCCGGCATCGATCCGAACAA
>JAOPXO010000256.1 GCA_025965115.1 Aeromicrobium sp. | reverse complement strand
CAGGCGGACTGACCGGTCGCGTCATCGACCTGGTCGCACCGATCGGCAAAGGCCAGCGCGGTCTGATCGTCTCGCCGCCCAAGGCCGGCAAGACCATGATCATGCAGCAGGTCGCCAACGCGATCACTGAGAACAACCCCGAAGTCCACCTGATGATCGTCCTCGTCGACGAGCGCCCCGAAGAAGTCACCGACTTCCAGCGCACCGTCAAGGGCGAGGTCATCGCCTCGACGTTCGACCGCCCGGCCACCGATCACACGACGGTCGCCGAGCTGGCCATCGAGCGGGCCAAGCGGCTCGTCGAGCTGGGCCACGACGTCGTGCTGCTGCTCGACGGCATCACCCGCCAGGGTCGCGCCTACAACCTCGCGGCTCCGACCAGCGGACGCATCATGTCCGGTGGTGTCGACTCGTCGGCGCTTTACCCGCCCAAGAAGTTCTTCGGCGCGGCCCGCAACATCGAGGACGGCGGCTCGCTGACGATCCTCGCCACCGCGCTTGTGGAGACCGGTTCGCGTATGGACGAGGTCATCTTCGAAGAGTTCAAGGGCACCGGCAACTGGGAGCTCCGCCTGCGCCGTGACTTCGCGGACAAGCGCATCTTCCCCGCTGTCGACGTCGACGCGTCGAGCACGCGCCGCGAAGAGCTGTTGATGGCCAAGGACGAGCTGGCTGTCGTCTGGAAGCTCCGCCGGGTGCTGTCGGGCCTCGAAGGTCAGCAGGGCCTCGAGCTCATCCTCGACAAGCTCAAGAAGACCACGAGCAACGTGGAGTTCCTGATGCAGATCAACACGACGCTGCCGCAGGGCACCAACAACGGCAGCTGATTCACCACCGAGCCCGGCGTTCCCTCGAGGGGCGCCGGGTTTCATGCGTCCTGGCACGTGGCGCCTGGCGACGGTAGTTTCTGGCCATGAGGCGAGCGGCCATCGGCACTGTCGTGTTCTTCTTCCTGGCGCCTGGCACCGTCGGCGGGTTGATCCCGTGGCTGCTCGGGGGTGACAGTCGGTACGACGGTTCATTTGGTGTCACGGATGTGCTCGGCGATGCATTGTTTGTCGTGGGACTCCTGCTGGTGATCGCGGCGTTCGTCCAGTTCGTCCGCGAAGGTCGCGGCACCCCTGCGCCGGTGGCACCGACCGAGGAGCTCGTGGTCGGCGGCCTCTATCGCTACATCCGCAATCCGATGTATGTCGCCGTCGGTGCGATGATCGCCGGCCAGGCGCTCATCTACTCCAGCGCCGCCGTGTGGTGGTGGCTCCTGGCGTTCGCTGGGCTCGTGGCGTCGTTCGTCCGGCTGTATGAGGAGCCGACCCTCCGACGTACGTACGGCGCCTCCTACGAGGCCTATCTCGCCGCCGTGCCAGGTTGGTGGCCGCGCCTCACACGGTGGAGGGGCGGTTCCGGCGGGCGGTAGTTGAATGGCGCACTACGCTGGTGGCATGACCACTGCGTATGACTTCTCCGCCACCGCCATGGATGGCACCGAACAATTCCTCGCCGACTACAAGGGCAAGGTCCTTCTCGTCGTCAATACCGCCACCCAGTGCGGGTTCACTCCGCAGTTCAAGGGCCTCGAAGAGGTCTACGAGACGTACGTCGACCGCGGCCTCGTCGTGCTCGGCTTCCCGTGCGACCAGTTCGGCCATCAGAACCCCGGCTCCGACGAGGACACCGCGACCTTCTGCGAGAAGAACTTCGGCGTGACGTTCCCGCTGTTCTCCGAGATCGAGGTCAACGGCGACGGTGCCCACCCGCTCTACAAATGGCTCAAGCAGGAGAAGGGTGGCCTCGGTCCGTCCGCGATCAAGTGGAACTTCACCAAGTTCCTGATCGACACCGAGGGCAATGTCGTGAAGCGCTACGGATCGACCACAACTCCCGACAAGATCAAGGGCGACATCGAGAAGCTGCTCCCCGCCTGAGCAGGGGAATTTTCCAGCCCTCGATTTCCTTGTAGAGGGTGCCAACTGGCACAATCAATCCTTGGTTCTGGTTCACGGATCGCATCCCGCGATACGACCCAGCGACCGTCGAGAGGACATCATGAAGCAAGGCATTCACCCCGACTACGTCGAGACCCAGGTCACCTGTACCTGCGGCAACACGTTCACGACTCGCAGCACCGCCACCGAAGGCACTCTCCGTGCCGATGTGTGCTCGGCCTGCCACCCGTTCTACACCGGCAAGCAGAAGATCCTTGACACCGGTGGACGCGTCGCACGCTTCGAGAAGCGCTACGCCAAGAAGACGGCTGAGCCCGAGAGCAAGTAGCTCGACTTCGGCACCGACCCAATGCATACCTTGTGTATGGGTCGGTGCCTTCGTCTTGTCTGCACCCAAACCGTGAGGAGTCACCATGTTCGAGGCCGTTGAGACGCTGGTCGCCGAGCATGCTGACCTCGAGAAGCGGATGTCCGATCCGTCGGTGCATTCCGACCAGGGCCTCGCCAAGAAGCTGGGCCAGCGCTACGCCGAGGTCAGCGCGATCGTCAAGACCTATCGCGACTATCAACAGGTCACCGATGACCTCGAGGCCGCGCGTGAGCTGGCCGCAGAGGACGACTCGTTCGCTGCCGAGATCGAGACTCTCGAGCCACGTCTGCATGAGCTGAGCGAGCGTCTGCAGCGATTGCTGGTGCCACGCGACCCCGCAGACTCCAAGGATGTCCTCCTCGAGATCAAGGGTGGCGAGGGCGGTGAGGAATCGGCGCTGTTCGCCGGCAATCTGCAGCGTATGTACGCCCGCTATGCCGAGCGCCGGGGCTGGAAGACCGAGATCCTCGATGCGACCGAGTCCGCGCTCGGTGGCTACAAGTCGGTGACCATGGCGGTCAAGGCCAAGGGCACCCCCGAGCCGGGCGAGGCGCCGCACGCGCTGTTGAAGTTCGAGGGCGGTGTGCACCGGGTGCAACGCGTCCCGATCACCGAGTCGCAGGGCCGCATCCACACCTCCGCAGCCGGCGTCCTGGTGCTGGCGGAGGCCGAGGAGGTCGACGTCGAGATCCATGACAGCGATCTGCGCATCGATGTCTACCGCTCCTCCGGTCCCGGCGGGCAGAGCGTCAACACGACGGACTCGGCCGTACGCATCACCCATCTGCCAACAGGTGTGGTTGCGAGCTGCCAGAACGAGAAGAGCCAGCTGCAGAACAAGGAGGCCGCGATGCGGATCCTCCGCGCGAGGCTTCTGGAGGCGGCCCAGGCGGCGGCGGATGCCGAGGCCTCCGATGTCCGCAAGTCCCAGATCCGCACCGTGGACCGCTCCGAGCGCATCCGTACGTACAACTTTCCCGAGAACCGGGTGTCCGATCACCGCACGGGCTTCAAGGCGTACAACCTTGACCAGGTCATGGACGGCGCACTCGATGACGTCATCAACTCACTTGTCGAGGCGGATCTGGCCGAGCGCCTTGCCGCGGTGGAAGCGGGCGCGTGACGGTTCGGACGCTTTCTGAGCGGTTGCTGGCCGAGGCCACCGAATCGCTGGAGAGGGCCGGCGTCGCGTCCCCGCGTCATGACGCCGAGACCTTGCTGAGCCACGTCACCGGCATCCCGCGGATGTCGCTGGTGCAACGCGCCAAGCCCGATCCGATCCAGGCGGACAAGTTTCGCGAGCTGGTCGAAGCCAGGGCCCGACGGCTCCCGCTTCAACATTTGATCGGCAGCGCGGCATTCCGCTACGTCGACGTCGAGGTGGGACCCGGCGTGTTCGTTCCGCGGCCCGAGACCGAGCTGCTGGCCGGCTGGGCCATCGAGCACGCAAAGACGCTGACCTCGCCGGTCGTGGTCGAATTGTGCGCCGGCTCAGGCGCCATCGCGCTCTCAGTCGTCCACGAGGTCCCGGCGGCCCGGGTGCACGCTGTCGAGCTCGACGAACCCGCCTTCGGCTGGGCGCAGCGCAATCTCGACGGCACCGGCGTCGACCTGCGGCTCGGCGACATGGCCGATGGGTTCCCTGATCTCGACGGCACGGTCGACATCGTCGTAGCCAACCCTCCGTACATACCGCTGGATGCCTGGGAGAGCGTGGCACCGGAGGCGCGTGACCACGATCCGGCGCTCGCGCTCTGGTCCGGCGACGACGGTCTCGACGCGATGCGGGTGCTGGAGCAGACCGCGTGGCGGTTGCTCAAACCCGGTGGAGTGGTGGGCGCCGAGCACGCGGACGCCCAGGGGGAGTCGGCGCCGGATGTCTTCACGGCTCGGTGGGCCGAGGTGCGCGATCACCTCGATCTGGCCGAACGGCCGAGGTATGTGACGGCGCTCAAACCTCGCTGACCGTGCCGCCAGCGTGCCAGCCCTGCAGCACGAACCGGGTGATCGAGCGAGCGAGCTCTGCGGCGGTCCAGCTGCCATCGGATCCCTGGTTGAGCAGCATCGCGGCATTGTTCTCGGCAAGCGCAATGAGGTTCTCGGCGAACAGCCGCGACTCCCGCGGGGCGAGCTCGGCCTGCTGGCCGGCGAAGTAGTGCGCGACGAGGGTGTGCAGCTGCTCGACGAACATGGCGCGAGCCTTGACGATGCGGTCGGCGATCTCGTCGTCGATGCGCTGTGCCTCGAAGACCACCCGCCACGACGCGGGATTGCTGAGCGCGGCAGTGAAGAACGCCTCGTACGCGGCCTGCATGACGCCATCAATGTCGTCCAGGTCGAGAGCCTGGGGCAGGGCGTCCTGGGCCGCCGAGGTCAGACGCGTCTCTTCGCGGTCGAGGAGCGCTTTGAGCACCTGGTCCTTGTCGTCGTAGCACGCATACAGGACGGGCTTGCTGACCCCGGCCTCCTTCGCGATCAGAGCCATCGTCGTGCCGCGGTATCCCCGCTCCTGCCACACCGCACGGGCGGCGTCGAGCACGAGCGGAC
>JAOPXO010000249.1 GCA_025965115.1 Aeromicrobium sp. | reverse complement strand
CCTCGGTGGCCGCGAGCAGCTCGGGGCCGCTGGTCACGCCGGTTTCGACGAACTCGACCAGCCGCGGGCACGCCTGCGTGTGCAGCGTGATGCCGGGATTGGCTGCGAAGGCATCGTCGTATGCCCTTGAGGTGGCGGTCGCCTCGGTGCAGATGACACCGATCTGACCGTTGCGGGTGGCGCTGACCGCGCGGCGGGTGGCGGGCACGATGACCTCGACGACCGGCACGTCATAGCGCTCGCGGGCATCGCGCAGGACCGCGGCGCTGGCGGAGTTGCAGGCGATGACCAGGGCCTTGACGCCCTGGTCGACAAGGTGGTCGAGGCACTCGAGGGCGTACTCGCGGACCTCGGAGATCGGCTTGGGGCCATAGGGCTGACGGGCGGTGTCGCCGAGATAGAGGACCGGCTCGTGCGGCAGCTGGTCGAGCACGGCACGGGCGACGGTCAGGCCACCGAAGCCGGAGTCGAAGATGCCAATAGGAGCGTCAGTCACAACGAAAAAGACTACGTGTCCGTCGTGTAACGGCCTAGCGAACCGCCGTGTGAGACTCGTCGCGCCTGCGTCAGAGCGGCAACTTGGGCTGGGGCGGAGCGTGCGCGGGGTCGACCCCGTCGAACAGCGAGGACACCGATTCACCTGCGTGGATGCGGGCGATAGCCTCAGCGAACAGGCCTGCCACCGAGCGCACCTGGAGCTCGGGCCAGTCCACCGGCGGCGGGACCGTGTCGGTCGTGACGACTTCAGTGATGTTGGGATGGTTGCGAAGGCGCTCGACCGCCTTGCCGGTGAACAACCCATGGGTGCAGGCGACGGATGCCTCGTGGCAACCCTCCTGCTCAAGCTTGTTGAGCAGCTCGATGATCGATCCGCCGGTGGCGATCTCATCGTCGAGGATGATCGCCGTCTTGCCGGCCACATCACCGACGATTGCGTCGATGACCACCTGGTCGTCGGCCTGACGCTGCTTGCTCCCGGCGGCGACCGGCACGCCGAGCAGGCGGGCGAACAGCGATGCGGTCTTGGCGTTGCCAAGGTCTGGAGACACGACGACGGTGTTGCTGAGGTCTCGTCCGCGGTAGTGGTCGGCTAGCTCGCCGATCGCCGTGAGGTGGTCGACCGGCACGCTGAAGAATCCGTGGACCTGCGGCGCGTGCAAGGTCATCGTCACGACGCGGTCGGCACCTGCCGTGGTCAGCATGTCGGCGACGAGACGACCACCGATCGAGATGCGTGAGGCATCCTTCTTGTCCGAGCGGGCGTACGCGTAGTGCGGGATGACCGCTGTGACGGATGCGGCCGAGGCACCCCTGGCGGCATCGATCATCAGCAGCAGCTCCATCAGGTGGTCCTGCGTCGGCGGGACCAGCGGCTGGATGATGTAGACATCCTTCTTGCGACAGTTGGCCAACAGCTGCACCTGCAGGCAGTCATTGCTGAATCGCACGGTGTCGGAGGCCGAAAGCGCCTGGCCGAGCTCGGAGCAGATCTTCTCGGCAAGGGGCCGGTGCGCGCTTCCGGAGAAGACGACGATGTCGCTCACACGGATGAGGCTAGCCGACGATGCGTGACTGGTCGATCAACTTCGGAATGTGTCAGCGCCTTCTATCGCCGCACGACGCTCGAGTCCCTACTCTGACCGTATGAGCACACGGATCGGGCACCTCGGCAGTGCCGCCCTCATGGCATCCGGGTTGGCAGCGGTTGTCATGCCGGAGCGCGTCGGCGCTGCCCTGGAGCTGAGGCCGACGTCACCGCGGGGGCAGGCCGAGGTCCGCGCTGGGCTCGGCGGGACGTACGCCGCCCTCGGTGCCTATGCGCTGGTGAGCCGGTCCCCCGAGGCCCGTAGAGCAGTCGGTCTCACCTGGCTCGGTGCCGCGGCTGCGCGGCTCGGCGCGCTGAAGGCCGACGAGCCCGATACCGACTGGACATATTGGGCCTACCTGGCGGCCGAGGTCGGGCTCGGCGCCGGTGCGCTCTTCGCTCGAGAGCCATCGAAAAGATCCTCGTCCAGTTTGATAGCGTCTTAGGACGATAGTCGTCCACAACGCCGAGGAGTCCGCCGCGATGGTGCCGAACGAAGCTTCGGAGAGCACGCCGCGAGGCACACCGCCGTTTGATCTGCACGAGGCCGTGAACGCCCGCCTACCCGATGTCGACCAGAACGTCGCGCTGCTGCACCTGACCCTGCTGCATCTCGGCCGCATTGTGGAATCGTCGATCCAGACGGTCCTCGCGCCGGAGGGCCTGGAGATCTCCGAGCACTCCGTGCTGACGGCGCTGTGGTTCGCGGGTCCACCGCACACCTTGTCCCCGACCCAGCTCAGCCAGGTGATCCTCCAGACCACGAGCGGTATGTCGAAAACCCTCCGGCGGATCGAGGGGCTCGGGCTGATCCAGCGGGTTGCCGATCCCGGCGACGGCCGAGCCCGGCTCGTCGTCCTGACCGCCAAGGGACGGGAGACCGCCGAGCGCCCGCTCCGTCAGCTTGCGAGTCAGTGGACCACTCAGCTGCAGGACCTTCCGAACGACAACCTCAGCGACATCACGAAAGCCGTCTGGTCCCTGGTCCCCCACATGGACCCCAGATTCGAGATCAGCGCAGCCGAATCTTCCGCATGAACCTCATGCCCTTGAGGGCCGACGCCACGTGGTCCTCATAGGGTTTGTCGACCGGCGCTCCGAGCACCTGCTTCTTGAGCACGGCCACGTGCTGAATCTCGGTGTACTTCAGCAGTCCGGCGTCTCCGTGCCTCGCGCCGACACCGGACTTCTTGAAGCCACCTGAGGGCGTCGCCTTGCTCGCATAGGAGCAGGCCAGCGGGTCGTTGATGTTGATGTTCCCCGACTCGATGCGCCGGCCGACGCGCTCCGCCGCCTTCAGGTCAGAGCCCCAGATGCTGGCGTTGAGCCCGTAGTCGGTGTCGTTGGCCAGCGCGATGGCCTCGTCGATCGTGTCGTACGTGTGGATCGTCACGACCGGACCGAAGGTCTCCTCGGTGGCGTGGAGCATGTCCGGGGTGACGTCCTTGAGCACCGTCGGCTCGTAGAACGCCGGCCCGAGATCGGGCCGCGCCTTGCCGCCGGTCAGCACGGTCGCACCCTTCGACCGAGCGTCCTCGACGTGCGATGACACCTGGTTCATCTGGTGCACCGACACGAGCGAGCCCATCGTCGGGCCGTAGTCGTATGCGGCGCCGACCTCGATCGCCGACGCGGCCTCCACGAAGCGGCGGGTGAACTCCTCGGCGAGGCTCGCAGGCACATAGATCCGCTCGATGTGCATGCACGCCTGACCGGCGTTGAGGAATGTGCCGAAGGTGGCGCCGGCGATGGTCTCGGTGAGGTCTGCGTCCTCCATGACGATCAGCGGGTTCTTGCCGCCGAGCTCCAGCGTGCAGTCGATGAGGTTCTCACCGGCGCGGGCGCCAACCAGCTTGCCGGTCGCTGTGCTGCCGGTGAACATGACGCTGTCGGAGTGGTCGATCAACGCAGGACCGACATCAGGCCCCTCGCCGCAGACGATCTGGAGCAGCCCTTCGGGCAGTCCGGCCTGGTAGAGCAGGCGCACACACTCCGCAACGCAGAGCGTGCTCTTGTTGTCCGGCTTGATCACGACGCCGTTGCCGCCGATCAGGGCCGGCATGGCGTCGGAGATGCTCGTGGCCAAGGGGAAGTTCCACGGCGAGATGATGCCAACGACGCCGACCGGCACACGTACCTCGGTCGAGGTCGAGGCGAGAGGGACGACCCCACCACGCTTCTTCTCGCCCAGCACCCGCTTGGCGACCTTGATGTAGTGGCTGGTCGTCATCCACACATCGCAGACCTCTTCGAACGACATGCGGCGAGCCTTGCCGGTCTCGGCCTGCATCAGGTCGACGACCGGCTCGTAGTTGTCAAGCAGCAAGGCGTGGAAACGCTTCATGACGGCAAGTCGTTTCGACAGCGGCTGCGCTGCCCAGCCGACCTGAGCGGCCCGGGACTGTTCGAACGCCTTGGCTACGTCCTCGGCGGTGGACTGTGGCAGCTTCGTGATGACCTCGCCGGTGTAGACCTCGAGGAGGTCGTACGTCGTCGCGCCGGACGACGTGATCAGCCCCTTCAGGTCGGAGAGCCGCTGTTCGGTGATGGATGCGGGAAGGGTCATTCGTGGAACTCCTTGTCGGCTGCCGGTGCGCTTCGTGCGGCACGTTCTTCATACGCCTTGCGGGCGGGGTCGTCGAGGGCGTCGAGGGCGGCACGTTCGCCGCCGAGCACCTTGTTGAGCCACTCGCCGGTGCGACGTGGGATCAACCCGCCTGTACGCACCGAGGTGCCGAGGCTCTTCGGCACGTAGACGTTCGGGCGCGGCTTCTGCAGGGCCGACAGGATCCCGTCGGCGACAGCCTCGGCCGTGACGGGTTTGGCCGGTCCTTTGTTGGCCTTGAAACCCGCCGCCAGCTCGGTGTGGACCATCGCGGGATGGACCACGGAGATGTCGATCGGTGTCCGGTCGGCCTTGAACTCGATGTGCAGCGAGTTGGAGAACCCGCTGACCCCGTGCTTGCTCGCGACGTATGTTGCCGCGCCGGCGATCGGGATGCGACCCGCAGCGCTGGACACGTTGATGATCTGGCCACCGGTCCCCCGCGCCTTCATACGGGTGACCATTTCTTTCGTGGCGTAGATGACCGCCATCAGGTTCAGCCCGATGATGTCGTGCGTCGTGCGGTCGGACTCGTCCTCGATCCGGTTGAGCGGCATGATGCCTGCGTTGTTGACCAGCGCATCGATCGGTCCCAGCTCAGCCTCGATCTCGTCGAGGAAACCCTTGAACGCGACGCGGTCGGTCACGTCGACCACCCGGCCGAATGCCGCATCGGTCGCGCCCTTCACTGTCGCCTCGTCCAGGTCGCAGATGGCCACCGTGGCGCCGACACTCTTGAGCAGCTTGGTCGTGGCAGCTCCGATCCCCCGCCCACCACCGGTGATGACGATGACCTTGCCGTTCAGATCGCGCTTCACGGTGCCACCGCCATGTAGTCGGCGAAGCCGGTCGGGTCGTGCCGACCGACGCTGGCGTGCTCGAAGAGCCCGTAGCCGACTTCGCCGTTGCACGTTGCGCGTGCAGAGTGGTCGATCACCCCCCACGGGAAGCGCCCGATCATGTCCGGTTCGGTGAGGTCGTACGTTGCCGTGCTCATCCAGTCCTTGCCCTTCCAGGTGCCATGGGCCCACTCGGGATCTCCGCCATAGCCGCAACCAATGTGCAATGGCACGAAGGACAGCGTCTCCACCTCGATCAGCAGTGGCTCGCCCTGTGGAGTCGTCAGGTGGAGGCGTGCGCCGGTCGGTATGCGCGTCCCGGACGTGTAGTCGATCTCGAAGCGCGGCCAGCCGAGCTGTTCCACCCTCCCGTCGGGAAAGACCCGGACAGCATCGTTGAGGCTGCGGAAGCCGTCCGGCTGCTCCTGAATGATCACGATCACTGCGAAGTCATCGAACTGGAGCGGGGCGTAGAGCCACCAGAACCCTTCGAGCGGCTGCTCGGCGGCACGTCCGGGCGGCTCAGGCTCGCCGACCGGCCGGATCCCCCAGGATCGATCACGGGTGCCGGTCCAGTCGCGGACGTCGTATGTCTGCCCGTCGACCTGCAGCGACCCGGTCCACGTGCCGACCTGCGCGAAGCGTTGGGCGTCAAGGGTCGGGCGGTCGTTGGCATCCAGCATGATGTGCCGTTGCTCCAGCACCGCGGGGAACGATCCGGTCCAGGTCAGGTCGAGCCCGATGTGCTCGTGGTCGCAGGTCAGTCGGAGTGACTCGAGCGGCTTGAGCACCTCAAGGTGCAACGGCCCCACCTGCTGCTGGAGACTCCTGGACTCGAGGGCGTCCGAGAGGTTCAGGGAGAACTGCTGGTCCTTGACGCGTACGGTCGCGAATCCGTCGCGTACGCCGAGGTTCGGATAGGTGCCGATACCGGCGATCAGGAAAACCTCGCCCAGCTTGTCGTGGGCGTTGAGGTAGCAGCGGTCGTAGAAGTTGCGATCGCTGCTGTCCGCCCGCGCGATCGGCAACGGTGCCTGGTGGATCGGGAACTCGTCGAGCTCTGTGGGCATCAGACCCATGAGTGGGTTCCCTCCAGGAGTCGCTTGAGGAGGGCCGCGTGCATGACGAATCCATCCGGATCGTCGGGCTGCTGCTCCTCGCCGAAGTGGATCATTCTGCGCTTGACCTGGCTCATCACAACGGCATGGCGGAGCGCCGCGTAGGCGATGTACCAGTCGAAGTCGCGGACCGTGTGCCCACTGAGCTGCTCGTACGTGGCCACGATGTCCTCACGACGACAGAAGTCCGGGATGCCGGGCATCTCGAAGACATTGGCAATGTCCTGGAAGAAGCAGTGCAGGAACACGACCCAAGCGAGGTCGACTTCACGAGGAGCGATCGCGGCCATCTCCCAGTCCAGCACGGCCACCGGCGTGAACTGGTCGTAGATGATGTTGCCGGGGCGCGAGTCACCCCAGCTGAGGACACCGGGGCCAGGGTCGGCTGGCCAGTTCGCCTCGAGCCAGTCGAAGGCTTCTTCGATGATGGGGATGCGCAGGCCATCGGTCGAGCGGGTCCACTCGTAGTAGGCACGCAGGGCATCCACGTGGGCGCGCAGCGGCTCACCGTCGGTCGCCAGCGTGGCAAAGACCCGGGGCGCATCTGCGATCCCGTGGATTCCAGCGAGGACCGCGACAGTGTTGTCCTGGAGCTCGCGGCGCTCCTCAGGCGTGGCGTCCATCAGCCAGCCACCGAAGACGTACGGCGGGTTGTCGGTCGGCGTACGCCCGATGACCGCCCCCATGATCCCGAACGGCGCTCCCACGACGTCGCCGGTCGTCTCGACCCCGATGATCGGCGGCACCGGGACGTCGCTGTGCTCGGCAACGAGCGTCATCACCTCGAACTGCTGGACGATGTCGTACGACGGGAACACCGGGAACGACGTGTCATCCGGTGGCATCCGGGCGGCCAGTGACTGTCCGTTGGCGTCGAAAAGAAGCGTCACGCTCGACATACCTGCTCCCTGCGGAGCGTGCAGGTCCGAGATGGTTACCGAGTCCTCTGCCGGCAACACCGTCTCCAGCCAGCCGGCGATCGGCCCGGCGAGCGCCTCGACGTCACGTTCGTGCACCGTCATCTTTGTTTCTGCGTGTACGTCGTGCTCAGCCTCGGGCATTCATGTCTCCTGGGAATTAGCGTCCTAGGACGGAAGTAGACCAGTTCGCCCACCTGCGGTCAAGCATCTGCTCGGTCTCCCTACGATGGCCTCATGCGAGTCACCGTGCTGGCCGGGGGTTTCGGAGGCTCCAAGTTCATCTCCGGAGTCCGCTCCGCGATCGGTCCCGATGACGAGATCAGTGTCATCGCCAACACGGCTGACGACCTCTGGATCTTCGGCGTGCGAGTCAGCCCCGACCTCGACACGATCATGTACACGCTCGGCGGCGGCATCGACCCGGAGCGTGGTTGGGGTCGGACCGACGAGACGTGGAACGCGAAGGACGAGCTGGCGGCGTACGGCGAGCCTCAGGCGTGGTTCGGCCTCGGCGACCGCGACCTTGCGACCCATCTCGTCCGCACTGCCCGGCTTCGTGACGGCCGCACCCTCTCCGAGGTGACCGCGGAGCTGTGCGAGCGGTGGCAGCCCGGTGTGAGGCTGCTGCCGATGACTGATGACGAGGTCGAGACCCACATCGTCACCACGGTCGACGGCCGCGAGGAGGTCATCCACTTCCAAGAGTTCTGGATCAAGCACCGTGCTGCCGTTCCCGTGCTCGGTGTCGAGCTGCACGGCATCGAGGCAGCCAGCCCCACGCCCGAGGTCCTCGCGGCGATCGACGAGGCGGATGTCGTGTTGCTCGCACCGTCGAACCCGATCGTCTCGATCGGGCCGATCGTCGCCGTGCCAGGCATGCGCGACGCGCTCGCTGCTGCCCGTGCGCCGATCGTCGGGGTCTCCCCCATCATCGGCGGAGCTGCCGTCCGAGGCATGGCCGACCAGCTCCTCGACGGCCTCGGCATCGAGACCAGTGCGTCAGCGGTCGCCCGTCATCTCGGCGCCCGCGTCGACGGCGGCCTCCTCGACGGCTGGCTCGTGGACACGCAGGATGCTCGTGAGGTCGAGCCGATCGAGTCGGCTCGCATCGCCGCGCGAAGTGTCCCGCTGTTCATGAACGACGCAGCAACAACGCAGCAGCTCGCGGTTGACGCGATCGCCTTCGCGACCGAGCTCAGGGCTCGGCGATGACTCTCACGCTGGAGCCCGTCGACGGCATCGGTGAGATCAGGGCTGGTGACGACATCGCGGCGTTGATCATCGAACAGGTCAACCTCAACGACGGTGATGTCGTCGTTGTCACCAGCAAGATCGTCAGCAAGGCCGCGGGGCTGGCGGCAGATGACAAGGATCGGCTACTCGATGAGCAGACCGATCGCATCGTGGCCACGCGGGGCGAGACCCGCATAGTTCGTACGCATCACGGACTCACCATCGCGGCGGCCGGCATCGATGGCTCGAACGTCGATCCTGGCACCTACCTACCGCTTCCCAGCGATCCGGACGCGTCAGCCCGCGCGATCCGCGCAGACCTAGCTCGTCTCACCGGCAAACACGTCGCAGTCGTGATCAGCGACACCGCCGGGCGGGCGTGGCGGAACGGGCAGACCGACATCGCGATCGGTTGTGCCGGTCTCCAGCCGCTGGACCGGTTCGCCGGGCGCTTGGACACCCACGGCAACCCGTTGATCGTCACCGCACCGGCCGTCGCCGACGAGGTCGCCGGTGCGGCCGAGTTGGCCTCCGGCAAGCTCGGCAGGCGCCCGGTCGTGATCGTGCGCGGCCTGCCCGCAGAGCTGCTGACAGATGACGACGGTCCCGGGGCCGCGAGCCTGGTGCGGCCCGAGCACGAGGACATGTTCGGTCTGGGTTCGCGCGATGCGGTGGTCGCAGCCGTCACCGGAGACGTGGACACCCCGCGCGGCTTCCCCGACACAGACGTGAGTACGACCGACCTTCTCGACCTGGCTGGTGTGCCCGACGGGCTGGCCGTGACCGTGGATGCACAAACGGTCCAGATCAGAGCGGACGTGCCACATCTCGTCGCGGCCGGGGAGCTGCGTCAACGACTGCTCGCACTCGCCCGCGCGCACGGGCTCCTACTCACGGTCGACGTGTCAGCCGAGCACTGATCCCGGCAAATGCTGCAGCAGTCCGCGGACCGACACCCAAGGCTTCCGCCTCGCCGAGATGCACCACGGTGTCGACGTCTCGGCGAGCCTCTGCGGGTGCTGCCAGAGGTTCGACCCCCGCCGACCGATGTGCCGCGGCTGAACCGATCCCGTATGACGTGACCAGCGAGAGCGGATCGCCCGAGACCACGATCGTCGTGCCGTCTCCCTCGGCGTCCGGGCAGAAGGCATGCGTGTGGCCGGCCGCCAAGCTCAGGACGATCTCCAGCGCCTGGACCGTGAGACTCGGGAGATCGGAAGGTACGACGGCAACCCGCGTGCATCCTTCTGCGATCGCGTGAGCGCAGCCCTGTGCCACGGCATCGTTCAGACCCCGCCCGCGATCGCTGACCACCGTGCACCGATCCAGGTCGGTGCGCACATCGGGATCAGCCGTGACGACGACCACGAGGTCGATGCCCGGGCTCGCGAAGAGCACATCCAGGACGTCCAGGGCGAATGCTCGTGCCACCGACTCGCGCTCCAGGTCGTCCAGGCCCAGGCGCGACTTGCCTCTCGCCCAGGACCTGATCGGGACGACCGCCGCACAGCGATCAGGCGACAACGGCACGCTGACCCTCGTCGACGAGTCCGTACAAGGTGGTGCGCTGCCTGGCCGGTCGGCCCGCGAGTCGCGCCATCTGCTCGAGCTCTTCGGTGGATCGACGAGATCCGTTCTGCGAACCCGCCATGCGGCTGATGGTCTCCTCCATCAACGTGCCACCGAGATCGTCGACGCCGCCATTCAGCACCTGCGTGCACACATCCGGCCCGAGCTTCACCCATGAGCACTGGATGTGGTCGATCAGCCCGTGCAGCATGATGCGCGACATCGCGTGGACGGCGCGGTTGTCGCGGACGGTGGGGCCGGGGCGGGCGACTCCGGCCAGGTAGATCGGGCTGGACTGGTGCACGAAGGGCAGCGGCACGAACTCGGTGAATCCTCCGGTTTCCCGCTGGATCCCGGCGATGACATTCAGGTGATCGACCCAGTGTCGCGGGTGGTCGACGTGTCCGTACATCATCGTCGACGTCGTCGGCAGTCCGATGGAGTGCGCGGTCGTCACCACGTCGATCCAGGCAGCCGTCGGCAGCTTGCCCTTGGTGAGCACCCAGCGGACCTCGTCGTCGAGGATCTCCGCAGCCGTTCCGGGCAGCGAGCCCACTCCCGCCTCACGCAGCGAGATCAGGAACTCCCGCAAGGACAGTCCGGTGCGAGCCACGCCATTCATGACCTCCATGGGGCTGAACGCGTGCACGTGCAGATCGGGCGCCGCGGCCCTGACGGCCCGCGCGATGTCGGCGTACGCGGTGCCCGGCATCTGCGGATCGATACCGCCCTGGAGGCACACCTCGGTGGCTCCGACATCGACCGCTTCACGAGCACGGGCGGCGACCTCGTCGAGCGAGAGTGTGTACGCATCGGCGTCCGTACGTCGCTGGGCAAATGCGCAGAACCGGCAGCCGACGTAACAGACATTCGTGAAGTTGATGTTCCGGTTGACGACATACGTGACCTCGTCACCCACCGCGTCGCGACGCAGGTCATCGGCCAGGGCGCACAAGGCCTCCAGCTCAGGACCCTCTGGGGCGCACATCAGCGCCAGCGCGTGATCGGGCGAGAGTGCGGCCGGATCGCGTTCGGCAGCTCGGAGCGCCGCCATGACATCGGTGTCCAGACGCGTCGGTACGACGGCGGAGTCCATACGTCCACGTAGCGACGCCCAGTCGCCGTACACGTCGTCGAAGTCACCGCGCCGATCCTGCTTGCGGCCCTCGGAGTCAACGGCGGTGTGCAGATCGGCGCGTCCGCTGGTCTCCCAGCCGCCGTCGGGCTCCTGCCACGGGAGTCCGGTCGGCTTGGCCGACGGCTCGGCGAGCCCGTCGGGTCCAGCCAATGCGTCCACGTGCGACCGCAGACGGGGGTCGAGCCATGGCTCGGACAGGTAGGGCGGGTGGATCGTCAGCCGTTCGCGCAGCTCGAAACCGGCGTCGCGGCACAGGTCGCCGAGGGCGTCGAGCTCGGGCCACGGCCGCTCGGGATTGACGTGGTCAGGTGTCAGCGGGCTGATGCCACCGAAGTCATCGACACCGGCGTCCAGCAGTGCTCGACAGTCCGCCATGTCGACGAGGTTCGGCGGGGCCTGGACCCGCGCGTCAGGACCCAGCACGATGCGCGTCGTCGCAATCGTCGCGAGGTACTCCTCCAGGCCGACATCATCCACGTGCCGCATCGCGGTCTGCGGTTTGGCCCGGAAGTTCTGGACGATGATCTCCTGCACGTGTCCGAACTCGCGCGAGACCTGTCGCAACGCGAAGATGCTCTCGGCCCGGTCCGCCAGAGTCTCGCCGATGCCGACCAAGATCCCGGTCGTGAACGGGATGTTCAGCCGGCCGGCGTCCTCGAGCACCCGCATGCGCACGGCTGGATCCTTGTCGGGACTTCCGTGGTGCGGCTGACCCTTCTCCTCGAACAGCCGGCGCGATGTCGTCTCCAGCATCATGCCCATCGACGGCGCGACGGGCTTGAGCCGGTTCATCTCCGCCCAGCTCATCACCCCGGGGTTGAGGTGTGGCAGGAGTCCGGTCTCCTCCAGCACGCGTATGGCCATCGCACGTACGTACTCCAGCGTCGAGTCGTAGCCCGCCGCCTCGAGCCATTCCTGCGCCTCGGGCCACCTGTCCTCAGGCCGGTCGCCGAGCGTGAACAGCGCTTCCTTGCAGCCCATCGCGGCACCCGCGCGTGCGATCTCCAGCACCTCATCAGGTGAGAGGAACGGCGATTCGAGCTTGCTGGGCACGGTCACGAATGTGCAGTAGTGGCACCTGACGCGACACAGCCGGGTGAGCGGGATGAACACCTTGCGGGAGTACGTGATGACCCCCGACCGGTCGGCGTTCACGAGCCCGGCGTCGCGCACGCGACGAGCCGCGGTCATGAGCCGGTCGAGCTCATCACCGCGAGCAGCGAGCAACGCGGTTGCCTCCGCGAGGTCGATGTTCTTGGCGCTCTCGACTCGCGCGATGGCTCGTGCGATCTCGCGGTCGGTCGTCACAGTCCCTGCCCGGTGATCCGGATCCCTGCATGCGTCTTGTAGCGGCGGTTGATGGCGATGAGGTTGGCCGTGAGTGCCTCGACCTGACCGGTGTTGCGCAACCGGCCGCCGAACACGCCGCGGACGCCGGGGATGCGATCGGCCAGCTGCTGCACCACCGCAACGTCCTCGCGGTCCTCGCCGAGCACGAGGACATCGGTGTCGACGTCCGTGATCGAGAGGTCCTCCAGGATGACCGCCGAAACGCTGTGGAACGCGCCGATGACCCGTGATCCCGGCAGGATCGCCTGCGCCTCTTCGGCCGCGCTCCCCTTGACGGGGAGCACGTACGCACCGTTCTTGTCGAAGCCGAGCGGGTTGACGCAGTCGATGACGATCTTGCCGTCGAGGGCTTCAACCAGGTCCGCAAGCGTCTTGTCGTGGGCGTCGTACGGGACTGCGACCAGCACGACATCTGCTGTGGCCGCCGCCTCGCGGTTGGCCAGGCCACGCACCGTCGCAGCGCCGGCGACCGACGACAGCTCGGAGTTCAGGTTGGCGGCCGCCTGCTCGGCGCGTTCACCGTCTCGTGAGCCGAGTACGACGTTGAGTCCGGAGGCCGCCCATCGCAAGGCGAGCCCGCGGCCCTGCGCGCCGGTTCCACCGAGCACTCCAACGGTGAGGTCATCGATCGTCACGTCATTCATCCTTGCTCACGGCCACACATCGCACAGTGGTCACCCCGGCAGGCTGGTGAAGTCGGCCGGCCGTCCCTCGGCGAATGCCGCCAACGCTTCGCGGTTGGCCGGCCCGCCCATGAGCTCGGCAAAGCACTGATTTTCCCTGCGCCGAGCGTCGGCAATGCCTTCGCGCAACGGCTCGGTCATCGTGCGCTTGATGGCTCGCAAGCTGGAGATCGGGAGAGCTGCAAGGCGCGTCGCATGATCGTGAGCAACGTTCATCAGCGAATCGGGGTCGCACGTGCGCCAGACCAGGCCCATCTCGATCGCCTGCGTCGCGGTGATCCACTCCGAGGACATGAGGACCCAGGCGGCGTTCTGGCGGCCGATGAGGTGCGGCAGGAGATAGCTGGATGCCGCCTCGGGGGCCACACCGAGACTGGAGAACGGGCACTTGAGACGTGCCTCGGTCGACATGAACGCGAGGTCGGCGAAGCCGATGATGGTGAGGCCGATGCCGAGCCCGAGCCCGTTGATCGCCAGGATGAGCGGCTTGTCGAACTCCTCCAATGCGTCGATCAACCCGGTGAATCCATACGTGCCGGGCACGAAGGACGGGTTGGCGACCCGGTCTGCCATCTCGGCCAGATCGGTGCCGGCGCTGAACGCACGGCCCGTGCCGGTCAGCAACACGACTGCCACCGCATCGTCGGCGGCCGCATCGCGCAGGGCGACGGTCAGCTCGTCGTAGAGCGCCTCATTGAACGCGTTCAGGGCCTCCGGCCGGTTCAACGTCAGGGTGCGTACCCGATCGCGGTCGTCGACGTGCAGGATCGAGGCGCCGTTCGTCATGGCTGCTTCCTCCTCGACCGACCAGCAATCCAGACAAGTGTCCAGCCAGTATCCCCAAATAGTAGAACACGTTCTACATTGGTGTCATGCGCAATGGAATCGTGCTCTTCTCCTCAGACCGCGGCATCAAGCCGGCGGCCCTCGCCCGAGCCGCGGAAGATCGTGGCTTCGACACCATCTACGTACCCGAGCACACCCACATCCCGGTGAAGCGCGAGGCGCTGCACCCCACCGGCGGCGAGGAGTTGCCGGACGATCGCTACACCCGCACCCTCGACCCGTGGACCAGCCTCGCCACCTGCGCCGCCGTGACCGAGAAGATCGGTCTCTCGACGGCGGTATGCCTCCCGGTCGAGTCGGACCCGATCACCCTGGCCAAGACGCTGGCCACGCTTGACCACCTCTCGGGTGGGCGGGTCACCATCGGCGCGGGGTTCGGGTGGAACACCGACGAGCTGACCGACCACCACGTACCAGCGGACAAACGCCGCACCGTGCTCAAGGAGTACCTCGAGGCGATGCGCGCACTGTGGACCCAGGAGGAGGCGTCGTACGACGGGGAGTTCGTGTCCTTCGGTCCGAGCTGGGCCTATCCGAAGCCTCCGCAGGGCCGGATCCCGGTGATCATCGGAGCTGGTGGTGGCCCCAAGACCATGAAGTGGATAGCCCGCAACGCCGACGGCTGGATGACCACCCCGATCGAGACCGACATCGCCGCAAAGGCAGCCGTGTTGCGCACCGAGTGGGCCGACGCCGGGCGCGAGGGCGAGCCCGACGTACGAATCCTCGTGGCGAAGAGACCCACCGACGACGACTACGCCGACTGGGCGGCGGCCGGTGCCTCCGAGCTGATCTGGGGCGTGCCAGATGCCGACGAGGAAACTGTGATGACCTATCTCGACAGGCTGGCGGCCCGCCTCGGACTCAAGGCCAGCGCATGACGCTGTCGTCCTTGTCCTTCACCCTGTCTGAGCTCTCGACGGCAGACGTTGAGGCCTCGGAAAAGCTCTACGGCGAACTCGCGGGCGACATCCGCCAGGTCGTCGACGTCGCGATCCGCACCCAGGTGACGGCCGATCGCGTCGCTGCGGCGCGCGACCTGGTCCGGCAGGCAACCCAGATCCTGGCTGAGGACGCGCCACCCGAACCCGCAGGCATCCAGTTCAATGCCGAGGGTCGCTCCTGGAACTGGGGCAATGCGGTCGTGGGGGTCCGCAATGCGATCGCTCCCCCGGTGGTCCTGCACTGGGATGACGACGCCACCGTGCATTCGGAGGTCGATCTCGGAGTCGCGTACGAAGGCCCTCCAGGAAGCGTCCACGGAGGCGTCTCGGCCCTCCTGCTCGACCACCTGATGGGTGAGACCGCCAGCGGGCGCCATACCCGCCTCATCGTCACCGGCACCCTGACCCTGCGCTACGTGCACCCGCTCCCACTGGGCAGGATCCGCATGGAGGCCCGGATCACCAAGGTGGACGGCCGCAAGGTCACCGTCACGGCTCACATCGGGCCCGAGGGCGGCAACGAACCAGCAGTCGAGGCGACGGGCTTGTTCATCATTCCGCGCTGGCACAACGAAGGGGCCGTTTCGGCCGAGGTGGGCTCCCTCGACTGAGGGGCCGTGACGGAAGGACGGATATGGGCGACATCGAGGACATCGAGCGCGTGAAGTACCGCTATCTGCGCGCGCTCGACACGAAGCACTGGGACGAGTTCGCCGACACTCTCACCGAGGACGTGATCGGCGACTACGGCGAGTCACTCGGCGAGGAACACCACTTCACCGACCGCGCCTCGCTGGTGGACTTCATGCGCACCTCGATGCCCGTCGGACTGATCAGCGAGCACTGGGTCACCAACCCCGAGATCGACGTGAACGGTGACGAGGCCACGGCGATCTGGTATCTCCAGGACAAGATCATCGTCCCGGAGTTTGACTTCATGCTGATCGGTGCGGGTTTCTATCGCGACACCTATCGGCGTACGCCCGATGGCTGGAAGATCAGCGTCACGGGCTACGACCGTACGTTCGACGCGTCGTTCTCGACCAAGTCCCTCGACTTCAAGGCGAAGGCCGGCCGCGCCATCAACCTGCTGCAAGGAGGATGACGATGCCGGTGCTGGGAGTTGGCGGAATCTTCTTCCGCGCGCAGGATCCCGACGCGCTCGGTGCCTGGTATCGCGAGCACTTGGGTGTTGGCGCGGGACAGGCCGCCGAGGGCACCGGCCCGGCCGACGAGTGGTCATGGCTGGTGCAAGGTGGTCCGCTCGTCTTCGCCCCATTCGAAACGGGCACCGACTACTGGGCGGCGGACAAGCAGTTCATGCTCAACCTTCGCGTCCGCGATCTCGCCGGCCTGCTCGACCAGCTGAAGGCCAGCGGCATCGAGGTCATCACGAAGCCGGAATGGGATACGCCCGAGACCGGTCGTTTCGCGCGCATACACGACCCCGAGGGCAACCCGATCGAGCTCTGGGAGCCTCCTGCGGAGTAGTGGCTCAGCCCTGGTTGAGGGCGATCGCGTTCTGTACGAGCGCGACGAAGGCCTTCTCGTCCAGAACGTCATCCTGCTGGATGTCGATCGCCCGACGCGTACCCGCGTCGAGGCTGGCATTGAACAGCCTCGTCGGATCGTCCAGGGACGCACCCTTCGCGAACGTCACCTTCACCTTGTCCTTGTAGGTCTCCAGCGTGCACAACAGGCCGGATGACGAGAACGTCGGCACGCCATCGGGGTTCGACGCCTTGCGCCACTTGATCTCTTCCACCACATCGGGACCCGCGTCGAGGATCAGGTCTCGGATCGTGCCCACGGTCTTGCCGCGCCAGTCATCTGCCATGACCGCGACTTTACCGGCGCCCGTCATCGAACGATTCAGCCACCGAGGGCGGCGAGCATCTGCTTGCCGACGGCGTCCAGGTTTCCGTGCGCATCGGCCACCCGGCACCAGTCGCGCACCATGTCCGCGAACTTCTGCGGGTTGTAGATGTCCTCTTCGCGGATCAGGTTGCCCTCGTCGTCGAACGTCAGGATCGTGATGTTCGAGGCTTCGTGGACGGAGCCGTCACCCGGATCACGCATGATGTTGCGAATGTCGAGGATGACCCGATTCGTAGGCGGGTCGAGGACGTACCAAGCCGGGGGGAACGCGATCATCTCGCTGCCGGGGAATGTCGTCATCGTCTTGACGATCCACGGCCGGATCTCCTCGCGGCCCGTGAAGTCACCGTATGCGTGCTCGCAGTAGGTCGCATCCTCGGTGAACAGGTCGGCGAACGCCGACCAGTCCCCGTTCTCACAGATCTCCTCGACACCGGCTACGTAGCGGTCGAAGCCCAACTGCAACACGTTCTCGTTTTCAGCCACGCCGACACCCTAGTCGTAGATGACCGCGCGGCCCTCACGTTTGAGCTTGGCCAAACCGTCTCGCATCGCCTGTAGTTGTTCGGGCGTATGTCCGACCCAGTCCACGAGCTCACCGACGACCCTCACGGGCTCACGACTGCGGAACGACTGGGTCGGATTGCCGGGGAACTTCTTGTCCGTGACGTTGGGATCGTCCTCGAGCTCGCCGGTTGGTTCGACGACATAGATCCGGCCACGACCCTCGCCGACGGCCATTTCAGCACCCCAGGTCGCAGCATCCAGAGTCGCCGTCACGTAGATGTAGTTCATGATCCGGCCGACTTCGAAATTCGATTCGCGGCCGGGCACCAACAGATCGCCGACAGCCAGGTCTGCCTTCGTACCGTGCAACATCGACCCTGACTCGTGGACCTCAAATGGTGTTGGCACCGTCATCGTTCACTCCCCCGGAAAGCTGGAGCACGAGTCTATCCGCGGCCCATCACTCTGAGGGGTGCTCCTCGACGGCGTGCGAGTTGGTGAGCGAGAGTGCGCCACCCCCGGCGACGAGTGCGACGACAACGGCCAGCACGGCGTACGTGATCCGCTCGCCGTGAAAGAACGACGCGACGAGCGAGCTACTCCACGTACCGGCCGGCAACGTGGTGGTGACCAACGCGGCGATCAGGGTGCCGACCACGGCGGTTCCCACGCTCGTACCGATCTCCTGGGCGGTGTCATTGAGTGCCGTGCCGATCGACGTACGGTTGCTCGGCATCGCATCCACCAGGGCGACCGCGCAGATCGTCATGACCGTGCGCAGTCCGACCGTCATGACCACCATCGAGACCGCGATGGCGGCATAGCCGTGGTCGACGCCCCAGGAGAGGCCTGCCAGCGAGCCGGCCAGGCAGGCCGCACCGATCAGGCAGGCGATGCGGTGGCCGAACCGCTTCGCGAGCCATTCGGACACCGGGCTGGCCGCGATCATCGTGATGATGATCGGCAGGTTCGCCAGTCCGGCCCGCATCGGGGTCCACCCGTACGCGTACTGGAAGTGGAAAATGAGCCCGAACATCACGCTGGCCATCGCGATCGACGTGCCGATCTGCGCGATGGCGGCGCCGCGGACGGTGCCATTTGAGAACAGCCCGAGATCCAGCATCGGCGATGCGGTGCGGCGTTCGTAGCGTACGAACGCAATGCCTGCGGCCACCGCACCGAGGATCGACGAGAGGGTGATCGCGGAGAGCCAGCCGTGCTCGACTCCGCTGGTGAGCGAGTAGCAGGCGAGGCCGATCGTGACGATGCTCAGGACGGCGCCGGGCAGGTCGAGGACGTCGTCGGTCAGGTCTTCGGACCGGTCGGCCGGGACTCCGAGACGTACGCCGATCCACGCGATCAGCGCGATCGGGGCGTTGACGACGAGCAGCCACTCCCAGCGGACGTGGGCCAGCGCTGTGCCGCCGAGCACGGGGCCGAGGACGAACCCGGACATGCCGACGACCATCATCACCGTGATGGCGCGCATACGTAGCGCCTGCTCGTCGAAGAGCCGGAAGACCAGGGAGTTGGTGATCGGCGCCATCGCGGCGGCGGCGAGGCCGAGTGCCGCGCGAAGGGCAATGAGCTCTCCGGCGCTGGTCACGAGGATGACGCACAGGCTGAGCGCGCCGAACACGGCGAGGCCGACCAGGAGGACGCGGCGGCGTCCCAGGCGGTCGGCCATCGAGCCGGCGGTGAGGAGCAGGCCGCCGAAGGTCAGCGAGTACGCGCCGGTGACCCACTGGAGCGCGGTCGTGCCGCTGCCCAGGTCGCGCCCGATCGTGGGCAGCGCGATCGTCAAGAGGGTGTTGTCGACCATCTCGACGAAGAAGGCCAGGCAGAGCGCGGCGAGTGGGATCCATGCCGCGCGCAGGGACGGGTAGGTGTGCGACGGAGTGGGGGTCGTGGTTGTCATGTCCACCACTCTGGACGGCGGCGCTGGCAGGTCACTGTCATCGCACTGCCACGGCTGACAGCCGCTGACAGCCAGGTCTGATCCGTGCGACACTGCCCCATGCTTTGGACACACTGGGTGAAGAGTGCGGTCGTCGCTGGTGCGGTCACGGTGGTCTTGGCGGCCACCCTCCCGCTGCAGAGTGCCAGTGCAACGGCGGTTCCGCCGCCACCCACACCGCCATCGCCGACGGCACCGTGCGACTCGCTCAGCCCGATCGCGATCCCGTGCATCGCGCTCAACAAGGCGACCGATGCGGTGGGCGCCGAGTGCCGCAGAATCCGTCTGCCGGACAGCCTTTGCGTGCTGCCTCTGGCGCACAAAGTCACTCAGGCCGCAACCGACGCCTACCTGCAGTCCTGGGTGCACGGCACGGCTCAGTTCCAGTACAACCTCGGGAACTCACTGCCATTGCGTGACGCGCAGTGGATCGGCACCCACAACTCATTCAACAACCTCGCCGATGGCGGCCTTGTCGACTCCCTCACGCTCTCGCACCTCGACTCCAACCAACAGTTGTCGCTGACCCAGCAGCTGGATGTCGACGTACGCGCGATCGAGCTGGACCTGCACTACATTCCGCGGCTCGAGCTCCTCGGCAGCAAAGCGGTCACGGTGTGCCACGGACAGCCTCCGAGCTCCGCCAACCTCGGTTGTACGACGGAGCCGTTGTTCACCACGCTGCTGCCGACGATCGCCGGCTGGCTGAACGCCCCGAGTCACCACGGCCAGGTCATCATGCTCTACCTCGAGGACGAGATGAACGACGCGAAGGCGTACGCGTCAACGGTCGCCACCTTGGAGAAAGTGCTGCGCCGCCCCGACGGCAGCAGCCTGATCTACCACCCGAGTACGGCGCAACGGGCGGCCAACGGTTGCACCCCGCTCCCTCTCGGCGTCTCGCGAGCCGACATCGCTGCCTCCGGATCGCAAGTGATCCTGGTGGGCTCGTGCGCTCCGGGTTGGTCGGCGGATGTCTTCGACTGGAACGACACCCACGTCGAGAGCGGCTCTACGCCGGGCTATCAGCCGTACCCGGCTTGCGACGCAACGTACGGCCCCAGCGTCTACGCCGCCAAGCTGGTGCGGTATTTCGAGGACTCAACCTTGGTCTCGGCCCTGCTCAACCCGACGACACCGCCAGCGAACCCGAATGCGCTGACGCCCATCAAGGTTCAGTCGATGACCAACTGCGGGGTCAACCTGTTCGGCCTCGACCAGTTGCTGCCCGAGGACGGGCGGATCCAAGGCACCCTGTGGAGCTGGGCGCCGGATGAGCCGAAGGCAGGCGCCGGCGGATGCACTCTTCAGGGCGCCGACACCCGCTGGGTCGCGGCACCGTGTGCCGATGCCCACCCTGCGGCCTGCCAGGCGGCCGACGGGACCTGGTCGGTGACCCCCGCATCGGTGGCGTTCGACGATGCGACGGCAGCGTGCGCCGCCATCAGTTCGACCTTCGCCCTGCCACGGGCCGGCGACCAGAACTCGGCGCTGCACGCCGTCGCCAACGCCGTCGGCGGCACGTGGCTGAACTATCGGATCACCTGACCGGGACGGTCCCGTGACAGATCGAAGAAGGATGACGCCGCTGCAGCTCGTCTGGGCGGCCATTGCCCTTCTCGGTCTCGTTGCGGTCGGTGTCACAGCGACTCAGGTCGATGGTGGCGCGTTCCTCGACGACATCTTCGCGAACGCCGCAACGACCACAGTCACGATCGACCTGCTCATCCTGGGGGTCGCCGTCATCGTGTTCCTCGTCGTCGAGGCATCGCGTCTCGGAATGCGTCGACCGTGGCTGTGGGCGATCCTCGCCGTGCCGCTCCCAGGAGCGTTCCTCGTCCCACTGTTCTTCGTCTTCCGAGAGCGCCGGCTGCAGAGCGAAAACTAGCGGCCCGCGTTCCTACATCAGCTCGTCGTCGTACCTCGTGATGATCGCCTGGCGCGTGCCGCCGCTCTGGCCGTACGTGATGGTCTGGACATCGATGCCGTACAACCGGCGCGAGTCGGCGAGCGCGCGAGCTTCGTCAACGGCTCGAACTATCGGGTCGACTCGGGCTCGGTTGCAACGACCTAGCCATCCTCAGCTGATCAGTCCGCGAAACGATTCCGGGCGGGTGCCGGCGGCCAACACGGCGCGTGCCTGGTCGAGGCCGTCATCTAGGTCGACCTTCCACAGCAGCACGCCGACCACGTGGTCGCCCTCGAGGTAGTAGACGACGCTCCCGTCGCCCTGCTGATCCTCGATGGTCTCCAGGCTCGAGTCCAACGTGCCGACCGCTTCGTACCAAGCGTCGAACAGGTCGGAGTAGAAGTACGGCGTGTGGTCGTAGGTCTCATCTGATCCGGCGAGGATCCTCCCAGCGGCGGCGCCCATCTCGTTGGCGTTGTCGACGTGCTCGACCCGGCGACGTCCAAGAATCTTGTCGGGATATTCGGCAACATCGCCAGCGGCCAGGATGTCGGGATCGGCCGTGGTCAGGTGCTCGTCGACCACGATCCCGCCGTCGTCGGAGGTCTCGAGACCGGCGGGGGCGGCGAGTGTGCCGGCCGGTTCGATGCCAAGCCCCACGACGACGTAGTCTGCGGCGACCGTCGTGTCGTCGCTCAACTCAAGGTGCACACCGGTCGGCGAGGACTGTCCCCCCGTGACCTTCGCACCGCCGTGCATGGTCACGCCTGCGTCAGTGAACATCGCGTCGACCTGCTCAGCGATGCTCGGCGGGAAGGTCTGCGACCCCAGCACGTCATCGGGATGGATGAGCGTCACGGTGCATCCGTTCTGAATCAGCGCCGCCGCGATCTCGCTGCCGATGTATCCGCCTCCGACAACGGCGACGTGCGGATGCTCGGCGGCCTTCTCTCGCAGGCGGTGGTAGTGGTCAAGAGTCCGGTAGTAGATAACCCGATCACCGGGTGGGAGTCCTTCGATCTGACGAGGGCGTCCGCCGGTGGCAATCAAGAGCCGCTCGTAGCCATAGACGCCGCCCAATGACGTCGTGACCTGCTTGCCCTCTCGATCGATGGCGTCGACCCGCGTGCCCACGTAGAGGTCCGCGCTGGTCTCGTCGATCGTGTGCAGCGCGGCATCGGACTCACTGAAATCAGCGTCGGTCCACAACTTCTTCGACAATGCCGGACGAGGGAACGGGGCGGTCGACTCTTCGCCGAGAATGCCGATGGACCCGTCTGCGTCTCGTTCGCGGATGCCATGGGCGGCGGCATCGGCTGCCATCCCGCCGCCGATGATCAGGTAGTCATAGTCGCGGGTCATGTCGATTTCAGGGTCGCACTACGTCGTCCAGCCATCATGAGCCCTGGGTCTGGCTGGGAGGTCGTACGATCCGGCCATCGCTGGAGGAGTTGTCATCGTCAGCTGCCGGAAAAACTGGCATGGACTCGACCGTCGTCGAGCCTCGTCGCCACACCGCGTTCAGGAACGCCCAGATGGATTTGATGTCCATACACGCGTGAATACCCCGTAACCGTTGTCCAAAACACTGAGCAGATCCACCGTGTAGCACCAACGCCCACGCATCAGGGTGCGTGGACCGCGTCCCGCGGGGTACCTGCAACCCATGAGCCTTTCCATCGGATACACGCTGATGTGCGAGCAGTCCTCGCCACGTCGACTCGTCAGGCATGCACAGGCCGCCGAAGAGGCAGGATTTTCTCTCGCCGTCATCAGCGACCATTTCAACCCGTGGCTGGAGGAGCAGGGACACAGCCCCAACGCGTGGGTGACCCTGGGCGCCATCGCGAATGCCACCGACCGAGTCGAGTTGATGACGTACGTGACCTGTCCCATCGGCAGGTATCACCCAGTCGTCGTCGCTCAGCAGGCGGCCACGCTCGGCATCCTCAGCGAAGGACGATTCTCGTTGGGTCTCGGCGCCGGCGAGAACCTCAACGAACACGTCATAGGCCAGGGCTGGGACCCCGTGAACGTGCGCCACGAACGGTTTGCGGAGGCTCTGGCCATCATCAATGAGCTGTTCGACGGTGGGTATGTCGACTATGTCGGCGCCCATTTCCGGGTCGACTCCGCAAAGCTTTGGGACCTTCCGGAGCAGCGCGTGCCCATCGGGGTGGCCGTGAGCGGCTCGCAGTCGATCGAGGTCGCTGCGCCGGGCGCCGACTTCATGATTGCCGTCGAGCCGGACGGCGACGCCGTTGCCGCATTCGATCGCCGGGCACAGGGTGACACCCCCGTCAGGAAGGTGGGCCAGCTGCCGATCTCCTGGGACACCAGCCGAGATCGGGCCATCCATCGCGCTCATGACCAGTTCCGTTGGTTCGCCGGCGGCTGGAAGGTCAATGCAGAGTTGCCGGGCCCGGCCGGGTTCGCCGGAGCGACCCAGTTCGTACGACCCGAAGATGTGGCCAATCAGATCCCGTGCGGTGACGACATCGACGCCATCGTTGACGCCGCCAGACCGTTCGCCGATGCCGGATTCACCGACCTCGCCCTGATCCAGATTGGCGACGACGCCCAAGAGCAGTTCCTCGACGCCGCGCCCGACGTGCTCGCAGCCCTCGGCGAGACGTTCGGAGCATGAGCGGTAGCCGTCCGCGTACGCATCGACGGGAACAAACTATCAACATGGTCGAGACAGCGTGTTTCACGACGACCGCAGGGGGTATGTGCGACATGGATCGCCGTCTGGTTCGCGAGGAGTCGCGAAACAGGACCCGGATGGCGCGTCCCCGAGATGTGGCGGGTCGCCCGGCTCGCGCAGCCCGGACGGCCCGCCACATCGAGTCAAGGGGAGGTGCCTTGGCATGATCTTCGCCGGGTTCGCGCGCGAAGATGTCGCCGTCGACGGTGGGTTTTTACACGTCAGACACGGTGGTGAAGGACCCCCGATTCTGCTGCTCCACGGCCACCCGAGGACGTCAGCAACCTGGCACCGGGTGGCACCAAGACTCGTTGAGGCTGGCTACAGCGTCGTGTGCCCAGACCTTCGCGGATACGGCAACTCCAGCAAGCCCACACCCACAGACGACCACTCTGCACATTCCAAGCGGGTCACCGCAGCCGACATGGTGACGATGATGTTGGCATTGGGCCACGATCGTTTTTCCCTTGTCGGCCACGATCGAGGCAGTCTGGTGGCGCTCCGGCTTGCGCTTGATCATCCGGCAGCCGTCACCCGCGTCGCCCTTCTTGACTCGATTCCGGTGAGCGAACATCTCGCGCGCGCCGACGCCAGGTTTGCCACGCGCT
>JAOPXO010000234.1 GCA_025965115.1 Aeromicrobium sp. | reverse complement strand
GGTGACCGGTACGTACTTCCGGATGATCAGCCCCGGCGGCACGGTCGCCAAGGGTGGCTACTTCCAGAATCCGGACTCGCCGTGCCCCGACAAGTCCTTCACGACCGAGATCGGAGGTACCGACGGCGGCCTGGTGACGGGCAGCTACCAGCCCGCACAGGGCAAGGCCTTCGATGCGACCGGCAACTCCAGGGCTGGCCGGATCTTCAGGCCCGGCAGCTTCACCGCGATCAAGTTCGGCATCTCGACCAACAAGGTCGACCCACAGACCAAGAAGAAGGTCCCGGCGCCCAAGATCACGGTCAAGGACGGCAAGCTGTCGGGCCAGATCACCTCGTGGTCGGCGGCATGGAACAACCTCTACTTCAACCAGGGATCGCCCAAGCCCGATGGCTCGAGCCCCGGCATCACGACGCCGGTGACCGGCACGTACGACGCCAAGACCGGCAAGTACGTGATCACCTGGGCCAGCCAGATCGTGGGCGGACCGTTCAACCGGTTCACCGGCTACTGGCACTTGGAGGGGAAGTTCACCCCCTCGAAGTGAGCGCTCAACGGCCGGCGGCGTAGCCCGCACCGCCGCGCGCGTTGGCGGCGGCTCGCAGGTGGTCGGACTCCTTGGCCACGGCACTGAGCCTTCCGAGTGTCCAGGCACCGGAGCGTACGACCTCGTGCTCGCGGCGCGCGAGCTCGGCGATGACGGTGGGGTCGAGCCGGTCCTCGACGACGAGCTGGCGGGGGAAGGACTCCCGTGGATAGAACGACGACGGGAAGTGTGTGGTGTGAAACATCGGCGCGTCGATCGAAGCCTGCAGATCGTATGAGCCGGCCCGATCCGACTGCACAAGATCGGCGAGCAGGACCGACTGCCACTGGTCCTGCTGGTCGCCGCCCGGAGTGCCCATCGCGATCCACGGCCGGCCGTCCCGGAGCACGATCGACGGAGTCAGGGTGGTGCGGGGGCGTACGCCCGGGCGAAGCGAGTTGGGCAGATCCGGCTGCAGGTAGAACATCTGGGCGCGGGTGCCCAGCGGGAAGCCGAGCTCGAGGATCACCGGCGAGCCCTGGAGCCAGCCGCCGCTGGGCGTCACCGACAGCAGGTTGCCCCAGCGATCGATGACATCGACGTGGCAGGTGTCGCCACGTGCGGGACGGTTGGCCTGCAGGGTTGGCTCGCCGACCGATCCGCCGGCGGCGGCCGACGCGGCCGGGAGATCCGCGAGCACCGGGGTGCGACCGTCGGGTGATCCGGGCCTGAGCTCGGAGCTGGCGGAGTCGCCGATCAGCGCCGAGCGCTCCGCGGCGTACGCCTGTGAGATCAACGTCTCGAGCGGGACGTTGGCGTCGACCGGGTCGCCGTACCAAGCCTCGCGATCGGCGAACGCCAGCTTCGCGCATTCGGTCAGCAGGTGGATCCAGTCGGCGGACCGCACCGGGTGATCCATCAGCCCGACCTCGTCGAACAGCCGCACCTCTTGGGCGAGTACCGGTCCCTGACCCCATGGCCCGGTCTTCAGCAGCGTGTATGAGTCGGCGAAGTCGACCGACAGCGGCGCAGCGGTGGACGCCCGCCACCCGGCGAGATCGGCGGCAGTCAGGTGGCCGGAGTGGCGATCGCCCGAGGAGTCCAGCCAGGCCGTGCGGTTGAAGCGCTCGATCTCGTCGGCGACGAAGCCCTCGTAGAACGCGGCGCGCGCGCCCTCGATGCGCGCCTCACGGGTCGCGCCCGTCGCCTCGGCGAGGATCCGTCGATAGGTGCGCGCGGTGCCGGGCAGGCGCCACAGCTCGTTGGCCGCCGGCGCCCGACCGTGGTCGAGCCACGCATCGCCCGACGGGGTCCACTCGTTGACGAACAGCTCGCGTACGGCGGCGATGCTGGCAGCGGCTCCGGGGAGCAGCGGGAATCCGTCCTCGGCGTGGTGCAGCGCATACGCGAGTACGTCCGGGAGCTCCCAGGTGCCCCAGCGGTCGAGAATCGTGAGCCACGCCCCGAAGGCGCCAGGAACCGTCGCGGCGAGCAGCCCGCTGCCGGGTACGAGCTCGAGGCCCAGCGAGCGGAGTCCGTCGATCGAGACGCCGGTCGGCGACACCCCCTGGCCGCAGATCTCACTGGCGGCGCTGTCGTCCGCGCTCCAGATCAGCCCGGCTAGGTCGCCGCCTGGTCCGCTGAGATGTGGCTCGACGATCTGCATCACGAAGCCGGCGGCGACGGCGGCGTCCGCGGCATTGCCACCGCGCTCGAGCACGCTCATCGCGGCTGCTGTGGCGAGCCAGTGCGTGCTCGCCGCCATACCGAAGTCGCCCCGCAGCTCGGGCCGGGTTGCGATCATGGATCCGACCCTAGCCGCGGAGCCCGAACGCTCAGAGGCTGCGGAACGGCGCGGCGTACGCGAACGATCCCTGCGGCAGCGGGCCGTCGCTGAGGGGCAGCACCATGAAGTGCCTGCCCCAGGCCTCAGGCGGCTCGATGCCGAGGACATCGGCACGTACGAATCCGAAGCGCTCGTAGTAGTCAGGGTCGCCCAGCAGCACGATCGTGGACTCGTCGGCGACCGTGGCACGCTCGATCGAGGCCTGCATCAGTGCTGAGCCGACGCCTTGCCCCTGGAGCCTCGGCGTCACAGCGATCGGGCCGAGGCCGAGCGACGGCTGGCCGCCGATGGTTGCCCGGGTGGAGATGACGTGGCCGACCACGGCTCCGCCGGACTCGGCCACGATGGACAGGTCCGGCATGTATGCAGCGCTCTCGAACAGCTCGCGAAGGAGGTTGGTCTCGCTCGGCTCAAGGCCATCGTCCTTCGCGAATGCCACGGTCACGACCTTGAGGCACGCGGGCCGGTCGGCGTCAGTTTCAGTGCGGATCTCCACGCGGTGATGCTAGTCCGCGACGGCGTCAGCAACTCAGCGGGCGGGGAGCTCCTGGATCGTCCAGTGATTGCCGTCGGGGTCGTCGAAGCCGGTGAAGATGCCCCACGGCTGGACGTCGAGCTCGGACGCCTCGACGCCCCGGGAGGTCAGGTCGTTGCGCGCGGCCTCGGCGCTGTCGACGACGACCTGGATGCTGTTCTGGTCGCCGGGCGTCATGCTGTTGCCCAGGCCCTCGCCGAAGGCGATTGAGCAGGCCGAACCCACCGGAGTCAGCTGGACGAAGCGGACGTTCTCATCGACTCGCACGTCGTGGTCGAGGTGGAAGCCGACCTGGTCGGCATAGAAGTCGCGGGACGCGTCGACATCGGTGACCGGAACGAAGATGAGCTCGATCTTGCAGTCCACGGGAAGCCTCGAATCGTCTGGCCGCGGGGCCGAATGTCCGGCGGCGATAGGTCAATTCTTGCCGTCACCACCGACAGTTTCGGGGGCGCAGTCGGCCCCTAGAACCCCTCTGGAAGGCGCGGTTCGTACGGGCTCTCCAGCTGCTTGAGCTCATCGGCAGTGAGGACGACATCCAGCGATGCGACGGCGTCGTCGAGGTGCAGCGCTTTGGTGGCTCCGACGATCGGCGCGGTCACGGCTTCCTGCTGTCGAACCCATGCCAGCGCCACCTGTGCGCGACTGACTCCACGCTCCGAAGCGATCGACGCAACGGCTGCCGCGATGGCGCGATCCGATGACTCGGCCTGCGCATAGAGGGTCTGTCCGAACTTGTCGGTGCCGCTCCGGGCCGTGCTGGAGTCGTCCCAGTCACGAGTCAACCGACCACGGGCGAGCGGGCTCCACGGGATCACTCCGACGCCCTGGTCGAGGCACAGTGGCAACATCTCCCGCTCCTCTTCGCGCTGGACGAGGTTGTACTGGTCCTGCATCGAGACGAACCGGGTCCAGCCGCCGAGGTCGGCTACGTGCTGCGCCTTGGAGAACTGCCAGGCATACATCGAGGACGCCCCGATGTAGCGAGCCTTGCCGGACTTCACGACATCGTGCAGTGCCTCCATCGTCTCCTCGATCGGCGTCAGCGGATCCCACCGATGGATCTGGTAGAGGTCGACGTAATCGGTGCCGAGTCGGCGCAGGCTGTGGTCGATCTCGGTCATGATCGCCCCGCGGGACAGGCCGGCGCCGTTCGGTCCGGGTCGCATCCGCCCGTGCACCTTCGTGGCGATGACGACCTCGTCGCGCTGCGCGAAGTCCGCTAGGGCTCGGCCGACGATCTCCTCGCTGCTGCCAGCGGAGTACACGTTGGCGGTGTCGAAGGTGGTGATGCCGGCGTCCAGCGCCTGTTGGATGAATGGCCGACTCTCACTCTCGGTGAGGCTCCACTCGTGCGGGCCACGGTCGGGCTCGCCGTAGCTCATGCATCCGAGGATGACCGCCGAGACCTCGAGGCCGCTGTCGCCGAGCTTGATGTAGTCCATGAGCCCATGATGCCGCGCCGCACAAGGGGTTGGCCGACTCGGGCAAGATAGTTGATATGCGCAACCAGACGATTGAGATCCCCACCGGAGACGGCGTCGCCGAGGCGTACGTCACGAGCCCCGGCGAGGGTCAGTATCCACCCGTGCTGTTCTACATCGACGCGATCGGACTGCGCCCACGCATCGAAGAGATGGCCGACCGGATCGCCGGCTGGGGCTACACCGTGATGGCACCGAATGTGTTCTATCGCGACGGCACGGCGGCCGAGCTGGCACCGACCGAGGACCTGCGGGTACCGGAGAATCGCGAGAAGTTCTTCGAGGGCGCAATGCAGCGGGTCGGCGCGCACACGACCGATCAGGCGTTCGGCGACCTCGACGCCTACGTCGCCGCGCTGCAGACACTGCCCACGGCACAGGCCGGAGACATCGGCGTCACGGGCTACTGCATGGGCGGACGCCTGGCACTGCGGGCGGCCTGCCGACGTGCGGATGTGGTCGCCGCCACCGGGGCCTTCCACGCCGGTGGGCTCGTCACGGCCGAGGACGACAGTCCGCACCGCGGGGTCGGCAACGCCCGTGCCGAACTGTTCTTCGGCCATGCCGACCAGGACCGCTCCAACCCCGCCGAGGCCATCGCGACGCTCGAAGCCGCCCTCGATGAGACCGAGCTGACCTACACCTCCCAAATCTTCGAAGGTGCCCCGCACGGCTACACGATGGCGGACTCCTCGATGTACGACGAGGCTGCCACCGAGCGGCACTTCCGCGAGCTCGAGGCGCTGTTCGACCGCAACCTCAGCCGAAACTGAGCTCGTCGGCCGTGACGACATCGGCCTGACGCGGGAACACCTCGTTGATCAG
>JAOPXO010000207.1 GCA_025965115.1 Aeromicrobium sp. | reverse complement strand
AGATCGCCGGCGAGGGGCACGGCTCCGTCGAACGGCCCGTCCGGGACGGTGTGCCCATAGACCTCGGACGACGACCTGATCTCCGGCAACATCGTCCGCGGTATGTCGAACAGTGCGAGCAGCTCGTCGTCCCAGTCGAGGGTCTCGAGGTTCATCAGCATCGTGCGGCTCGCATTCGTCACATCGGTGATGTGCAGTCCGCCGTCAGGGCCACCGGTGAGCCACCACAGCAGCCAGCCGTCGGTGTTGCCGAAGATCGCGTGGCCGGCCTCGGCATCCGCGCGTACGCCATCGACGTTCTCGAGGATCCACTGGATCTTGCCGCCAGAGAAGTACGGCGCGGGTGGCAGGCCGGCGCGATCGCGGATCAGGTCGGCATGGCCATTGCGCTCGAGGGCGGAGGCGATCTTGTCGGTGCGGGTGTCCTGCCAGACGATCGCGTTGTAGTAGGGCTCACCGGTGCGCCTGTCCCACACGACAGTGGTCTCACGCTGGTTCGTGATTCCGACGGCGGCGAGGTCGTCGGCGGTGATGCCAGCCTTGCCGAGAGCTCCGGTGATGACTTCCTGGGTCGCCTCCCAGATCTCGTGCGGATCGTGTTCGACCCAGCCGGCCTGCGGCAGGATCTGTTCGTGTTCCAGCTGGTGCTTGCCGACCTCATGACCCTCGTGGTCGAAGATCATGAACCGAGTGCTGGTCGTGCCCTGGTCGATCGCGCCGACATACCGCGCCCGTGACTCCGCTGCCATGCGCGAGAGCCTAAGGGATGCCTGTCGGGCCGACTATCTGGCGCAAAGTCCTAACCCGGTCACCATCCACTCGTTGAACAGGCATGTACTGGATCCGGCGCTACCCATGGCGGTTCGCGGCGGGTGCCGCCGCGACAGTCGGCGTCATCGCGCTGCTGGTCTCCATGTACTCGAGCTACACCGCTGACAGCGCGGCCGGCACGGCCAGCGCCGAAAAGGGAACCTCGGATTCGGCAATCGACGTGCCATCGGATGGGACATCGGCCCTCCCCAAGAACGTCAAGGTCCCCACACCGACGTCGACCGCCCGAAGCTTCGGTGGATCTCTGGTCACGGGAATCCCGGGCTCGGGGTCGTCAAACCCCGCCGCCAAGCACGCCATCACCTTGCGGGTCACCTCTCCGTCGGCGATTGTCTTCGTCAAGTACTACGTGCCGACCGCCAAGCTCAACGGCGTCGACTACCCCGTAGGCAAGTCCTGGTCGCTCTCCACAACCGTCCAAGGTCCCCCTGATTACGCACAGCTGTTCCTACAGGCGAACGGCAACGGCGATCCGATCACCTGCACCATCTCGGTCGACGGAAAAGTCACCGACAAGCGCACAACTGGTGGCCCGTACGGCCAGATCCTCTGCCAAGGCTGACGCCCGTAGGCTCGAGCCATGCGGTTGATCCTGATTCGACACGGCCAGACCCCGGCCAATGTCGACGGCGTACTTGAGTCGACCGTGCCCGGGCCCGGCCTCACTGCGCTCGGCGAGGAAGAGGCCGCCGAGCTCCCCAGCAGGCTGGCGGACGAAAAGATCGGTGCGATCTTCGCTTCTACGCAAGTACGTTCACAGCTCACCGCCGCGCCATTGGCCGACTCCCTGGGGCTGACGGTGGAGGTGCGCGACGGACTCAAGGAGATTGCCGCCGGCGACGGCGAGGGAAGCACCGACCGGCCGGCGGTCATGATCTACGTCAGGACGTTTCTGGCCTGGATCGACGGCAATCTCGATGTCCGTATGCCGGGGGCCGAAGACGGCCATGAGGTCCTGGGGCGCTTCGACGAGGTCGTCGCCGAGGCGGAGACGCTGGGTCACGACACGATCGCATTCGTCAGCCACGGCGCCGTCATCCGCACCTGGGCCGGCACCCACTCGGAGGACCTCGGTTCGGAGTTCTTCCGCACCCATTTCGTCAAGAACACCGGTTACGTCATCCTCGAGGGCTCGACGGCGGACGGTTGGCACCTGGAGTCGTGGCAGGGCGGCGGCATCTTCGACACTGCCCTCGAGCCGGACGACAGTCCGGCTGCCGGCACCGAGGACGACCCGGCATGACCGGCGGCGGCGCGGATCGCTCGATCCTGTCGTTGAGGTCGAGTCGATCGATCCTGTCGATCGGGTCTGACCGGTCGATCCTGTCAATCGGCTCGAGCCACTCGGCCTTGTCGATCGGCTCGGTCGGATCGTTCGGGTCGGCATTCTCTGTGGCGTCGTTCGCATCCCTGCTGTCGGCGTTCTCCGCGGTCAGCGCGCTCGCGGCCTTCTCCTGGCGGGCCCGACGACGAGCATTCGCCGCCGGGTCCCCAAGCGTCCTCACCGACGCGCCACACCGCGCTCAGTCGTGAGGATGCTACGAATACCGGCCCACGTGGTGGATCCTCTCAAAGCATTTCGCCGTGCACGTCCGCGTGCGGGACGGTGGGGATCGTGCCGAGCTTGCCCTTCTGGAAGTCCTCGAATGCCTGCATGACCTCGGCCTTGGTGTTCATGACGAACGGTCCGGCCCAGGCGATCGGCTCGCGAATTGGCAGGCCACCGAGGATCACGACTTCCAGTGCCGGGTGGCGGCTGTCCTGCTGCTGGTCCGCACCGACGGTGATGGTCTCACCGTGTCCGAGCACGGCCAGTTGACCGGAGCTGATCGGGCGACGGGTGCGGCCGACATACCCGCTGCCGCTCATGACGTAGACGAGGGCGTTGAAATCGGTGCGCCACGGGACGGTCATCTCAGCGCCCGGCAGGACGGTCGCGTGCACCATTGCCATCGGCGTGTGGGTGCTGCCCGGGCCCTTGACGGCCTCCAGCTCACCGGCGATGACGCGGAGAAGGGCGCCGGCGTCGGGTGTTGAGGCAAGGCCGACATCGTTGCCGCGAATGTCCTGGTAGTGCGGAGGCAGCCACTTGTCGGCCTTCGGCAGGTTGACCCACAGCTGCAGACCGTGGAACGTGCCGCCCTTGACGACGAGCCACTCCGGCGGTGTCTCGATGTGCAGGAGCCCGCTGCCGGCGGTCATCCACTGGGTGTCACCGTCGGTGATCGAGCCGCCACCGCCGTGGCTGTCCTGGTGGTCCATGACGCCGTCGATCATGTAGGTCACGGTCTCGAAGCCACGGTGCGGGTGCCACGGGGTGCCCTTGGGCTCGCCGGGCTCGTACTCGACCTCACCCATCTGGTCCATGTGGATGAACGGGTCGAGCTGGGCGGGATCGACGCCTGCGAACGCCCGCCGCACGGGGAAGCCTTCGCCCTCAAATCCCTTCGGCGCGGTGGTCACGCTGATCGGTGCGCGGTCCTCGGTCTGCGTCGGCGTGGTGATCACGCGGGGCAGGATCGTCCAGTCGGGTGCGGTCACGGCGGGCATGGTGTTCTCCGTTCGGTTGGGTTCAGACTAATAGAACATTCAACTAACTTCAATGATTCCCTGTGCCGACATGTCTGTCAGTCTGTCTCGCTAGGCTGCTCGACATGATGGAAACCCCCGCGATCCAAGCCCGTGGTCTGGTCAAGAAGTACGGCAGCGTCGTTGCTCTCGACGGGGTTGACCTGACCGTGCCCACCGGCACCGTGCTGGGCCTCCTCGGCCCCAATGGTGCCGGCAAGACCACGATCGTCCGCATCCTCACGACCCTCCTGCGCCCCGACGAGGGCACTGCCGAGGTGGCCGGCATCGACGTCCTCGCCCACCCCGGTGAGGTGCGCCGCAGCCTCGGACTGTCTGGACAGTACGCCGCGGTCGACGAATACCTCACGGGTTTTGAAAACCTCGACATGATCGGCCGGCTCTATCACCTCGGCCGCAAGGCGAGCCGCGAGAGGGCTCGTGAGCTGCTGGCCCAGTTCAACCTCGAAGACGCCGGCAATCGACCCGCCAAGACCTATTCGGGCGGTATGCGCCGGCGCCTCGATCTTGCCGGTGCGCTCGTCGCTGCCCCACCGGTGCTGTTCCTCGACGAGCCGACCACTGGCCTCGATCCGCGCAGTCGCACCGAGATGTGGGCCGTGCTCCAAGGCCTGGTCTCGGGTGGCACGACACTGCTGCTCACGACTCAATATCTCGAAGAGGCCGATCTGCTGGCCGACGAGATCGTGGTGATCGACCACGGCAAGATCATCGCCCAGGGCACCGCCGATCAGCTCAAGTCGCAGGTCGGCGGCGAGCGGCTGGAGGTCACCGTCACCGATCCCGCGACTCTCGAGGCGGCAAGTCGACTGCTCACCCCTCTCGGCGTCGGCGCGCCGGTCCTGGCCGAGCACCAGCGCAATCTCCTGATGCCCGTGTCGGGAGGTGTCTCGGTGCTCCGTGAAGCGCTGCGGCTGCTCGATGACCAAGGCATCGGTGCCGATGACGCCGGCCTGCGGCGTCCGACACTCGACGATGTGTTCCTCACGCTGACCGGACACGCCGCCGAGGTCGACGACGACGATCCCGCAGAAGCCCAGCACCAGACCGAGGAGGTCAAGGCATGAGCCGACTTGACGTGTTCGCCGACGCCGCGGTCGTCGCCAAGCGCAATCTGATCAAGATCAAGCGGGTGCCTGACCTGCTGGTCTTCACGACGCTGTCGCCGATCATGTTCGTGCTGCTGTTCGCCTACGTCTTCGGTGGCGCGATCGACCCGGCCGGTGGGGGCGGCGGCTACCGCGAGTTCCTGATCGCCGGCATCTTTGCCCAGACCGTCGTCTTCGGCGCCACGATCACTGGTGCCGGCATCGCCGACGACGTCCAGAAGGGCATCGTCGACCGGTTCCGCTCGCTGCCGATGTCACCATCGGCGGTGCTCGCCGGTCGTACGCTCTCCGATGTCGTCAACAACGTCATCGTGCTCGTCGTGATGGGACTCACCGGTCTGCTGGTCGGCTGGCGCATCCGCACCTCATTCTTCGAGGCATTGTGGGGATTCATTCTCCTGCTCGTGTTCGCCTACGCCATTTCGTGGGTCATGGCCTGGGTCGGCCTGATCGTGCCGAGTCCTGAGGTGGTCAACAACGCTTCGTTCGTGATCATCTTCCCGCTGACCTTCGTGGCCAACACCTTCGTGCCGCTCGACACCCTGCCCGGACCACTCAAGGCGTTCGCCGAATGGAATCCCGTCTCGGCAGTCACCCAGGCGGCGCGCAATCTGTTCGGCAACACCGACCCCAATCCGCTCGCACCACATCCGACGGCCTGGCCGTTGGTGCACCCCGAGCTCTACACGTTGATCTGGGCGGCGGCCGTGCTGATCATCTTCGTGCCGCTGGCCAACGCTCAATATCGCCGCTCCACCAGTCGCTGACGGGTCCGCTGTGCAGACCTTGGTCTCCTCGATCCGTGAGGCATTGCGGGGCGCGGCGGACGCCGAGCGAGCACCGGCGATGCAGGCCTATATGAAGTCGACGATGCCCTACCTCGGCGTTCGGATGCCTGACGTACGTCGACTCACCAAGGCCGCCGCAAAGGCACACCCGCCGGGTGACCTCAACGAGCTTGAGCACGCGGTCCGCACGTTGTGGGATGACGCAGCGTTCCGCGAGGAGCGCTATGCCGCGTCCGGCCTGACAGCACTCCGGCTCGCCGCGGGGCGGCTGGAGCTGTTGCCGCTCCACGAGCACATGGCCGTCACCGGTGCGTGGTGGGACCACGTCGACGAGATCGCACACCGGATCGCCGACCTGCATGACGACCATTCCGCGGAGACGGCCGCGGCCGTACGCCGTTGGAGCAGATCCGATGACAGGTGGCTCCGTCGGCTCTCGATCATCAGTCAGCTGGGCCGCGGCGACCGCGTCGACACTCTCCTGCTGACCGAGGTCATCGAGCCCAGTATGGCCGACACCGAGTTCTTCATCCGCAAGGCAATTGGCTGGGCGCTCCGCGAGCATGCCCGGGTCGACCCCACCTGGGTGCGCGACTTCGTGGCGGCACGCGAAGATGACCTGAGCGGGTTGTCGAAGCGGGAGGCACTGAAGCATGTCGGATGAGACTGGCGATCGGGTCGCGATCATCGGCGGCGGGCACAACGCTCTCGTCGCGGCGATCTATCTGGCTCGCGCCGGCCGCGAGGTGGTGGTGCTCGAACGAGTCGGCCACGTCGGCGGGGCCGCGATCAGTGCGCCCGTGTTCGACGGCCTCGATGCCCGGCTGTCCCGCTACTCCTATCTCGTCAGCCTGATGCCCCAACGGCTGATCACCGAGCTCGGACTCAACCTCGAGCTCCGGTCGCGCGACACCGCCTCATACACGCCATATGACGGCGGCGGCCTGCTGATCGAGACGGCCGAGGGCGAGGCGACCCGTGCGTCGTTCCGCGATCGCACCGGGTCAGAAGACGAGTTCGAGGCATGGCAGCGCTTCTATGCCGAGGTTGCCACCGTCGCAGACGTCATCGCCCCGACACTGCTGTCCCCGCTCCCCCACATCGGCGAGCTGCGCGACCAGGTCGAGATGGCGATCTGGACGGACCTCGTCGATGAGCCGCTCGGCACCGCAATCGAACGCCGTTTCTCCGACGACCTCGTCCGCGGAGTGGTCGGCACCGATGCCCTGATCGGCACGTTTGCGTCGCTCCACGACCAGACGCTGATCCAGAACCGTTGCTTCCTCTACCACCTGATCGGCAATGGCACCGGCGAGTGGCGGGTGCCCGTCGGCGGCATGGGCGCGGTCACCGCCGAGCTCGAGCGCGTGGCCCGTGAGGCTGGTGTCGAGATCCGCACCGACACCACGGTCGACGGCATCAACACCCGCCCCGACAGCGTCACGATCACCGGCACGGGCTTCACGGTCGAGGCCGAGTGGGCGCTGAGCGGCGTAGCCCCGTACGTCCTTGCCCGGCTCATGGGCGAGCCGACACCGACCAAGCCGTCCGGTTCGCAGTTCAAGCTCAACCTGTTGGTGTCGCGGCTGCCGCAGCTGAGGTCTGGCATCGATCCTGCGATTGCCTTCGCGGGCACGTTCCACCTCGGCGAGTCGATGACCGAGCTCGAGGCCGCGTGGGCACAGGCAGCCAACGGATCATTGCCGGATCACGCCGTCGGCGAGCTCTATTGCCACACCCTCACCGACCGGTCTATCCTCGGCCCCGATCTGATCGACACCGAGGCGCAGACGCTCACCTACTTCGGTCTGCACACGCCCTTCGAGGTGCTGCCCGACGAAGCAGCAGCCGAGCACGCATACGCACAATTCCTCAACGCGATCAACGCCCACCTCGCAGAGCCGATCGAGCCACTGATCCTCGGCGTCGAGCACAAGACGCCGGCACAGATCGAGGAGGCTCTTGCGATGCCGGGCGGCCACATCTTCCACGGCGACCTGCAGTGGCCGTGGCTCGAGGAGGGCGAAAAGCCTCGCCATCCCGCGGAGCATTGGGGCGTCGCCACCACCCATCCGCGAGTGCTGTTGTGCGGCAGCGGAGCGCGTCGAGGTGGGGCCGTCAGCGGCATCGGTGGACACAACGCGGCACATGCCATCCTGGATACTCAGCCGATTATGGAGCGGCCCTGATCGGCTGATAACGTTGCTCCCGCTTCGCGGCATTAGCTCAATTGGCAGAGCAGCTGACTCTTAATCAGCGGGTTCGGGGTTCGAGTCCCTGATGCCGCACTGCGAAAGCCCCGTTCCTCGCCGAACGGGGCTTTCGTCTTGCCGGCGCTATGCGTCTTCCACCGGGTCTGGCGCGACGATGTCGGGGTCTCCCTCGACGTCGGGCTCAGTGACCGGCGGCACCTCGCTCGGGCTTGTTCCTGGGTCCTCCGGGATCTCCTCGCCCGGAGCTGTCCCTGGCTCGTCAGGTGCGATCGTCATGTCGTGCTCCTCTCGGCTGAATTTCTGCGCTCTCATCCTGTGTGCCCAGCCGGGTGCGGTTGAAACGCCAGCCGCGCCAGCGGTCCGCCTTGCGAGACAATGGCTCATGACCGAATCCTCGACCGCCGCGCAGCGCCTGACCGAGGAGCGCCGCAGCACCAACGAGCGATTGGCTCAGTTGCGCGACGACTTTGCCGCGATTGTTGCGGCCTCCGCCGACTCAAACGCCGACGACGAGCACGACCCCGAGGGCTCGACCATCGCCTTCGAACGAGCCCAGGTCGGGGCCCTCATTGAGCAGGGCGAGCGCCACCTCGCCGAGATCGAGGCCGCGCAGGGTCGAATCGATGCAGATACATACGGCCAGTGCGAGTCCTGCGGCCGAAATATCGCACCGGCTCGCCTCGAAGCTCGGCCGATCGCCCGTACGTGCATCGACTGCGCTGGCCAGGCAGATCCAGCCTGATTGGAATACCGCTGCTCGCGTCCCGGTTGCCCACAGTATGAAGATCTTGCTCACCGGGGGAACCGGTTACATCGGCTCGACCGTCCTCAACCGCCTGATCGCGGCTGGACACCACGTCACAGCGGTGGTCCGCAGCGAGAAGTCATCGCTCCAGGTGCAGGATGCGGGTGCCACGGGGGTGATCGGTGACCTGTATGACGCCGCGTGGCTGGCCTCCGAGCTCGCCCAGCACGACGCGGCAATTCATACCGCCGCTCCCGATGACGGCACTGCCTCGACTCTCGATGACGCGGTCATCGACGCGGTGATCGACGCTTTCACAGGCACCAGCAAGCCCTATGTCCACACCGGCGGGATCTGGACATACGGCAACAACTCCGCGATCGGTGAAACCGCGCCGATCGCACCCGCCGCGATCAGCGAATGGCGCACCGAGCGCGAGGCTCGGCTGCTCCAGGCGGACGTACGCGCGACAGTCATCCAGCCCGGCATCGTCTACGGACGCGGGGAAGGCTTGGCCAATGTGATCAGGTCAAGCCCGCAGACCGACGACGGCGCATTGACCCTGATCGGCAGTGGCGACCAGCACTGGGTGACTGTTCACGTCGACGATGTCGCCGACCTCTTCGTGCTGGCCCTCGACGCGAAGGGCGGCGAGACATTCATCGCCGCCAGCGGCGACAACCCGACCGTCCGCGAGCTGGCCGAAGCCGTCAGCGAGACCGTCGTCGAGGAGTCGGTCGACGCGAGCCGCGAGCGATTGGGCACCGGGCTTGCCGATGCGCTCCTGCTCGACCAGCAGGCCACTGGCGCCAACGCCCGTCGGGTGCTCGGGTGGAGCCCGACACGTCCGAGTCTCGTGGATGAACTACGAGCCGGCCTCGGTCACACCAGCTGACTAGCTGATGCGGCTCGTCTCGTCGATCGCCAGCAGCGAGAATCGCGAGGACAGCAGGTCGACCATCGGGCCCAGCAGGACAATCACCACGATCGTTCCTGGCCCGATGGCGGCGCCACACAGCCAACCGATCAGTGCTCCCCCGCCCTGCACGACGCTGTAGCTCCACTTGAACGGCACCGGCGGGTCGAAGGCCAACGCGGCCCCTTCGGTCGGGCCGGCACCGGTGCCGGTGGCCAGATAGCCGGCGACACCCACGGCGACGACCGGGAACGACAGCAGCAAGAGCACGACTCGCAGGATCATGCTGTCCGGCTGATCGAAGACATCCAGCAGCCCCGACACCACGAAACCGACGACGAGCGGCTGGGTGATCGTGCCGAGGCCCGGCTTCAGGCCGCGCGACCACGCCATCAACACGAGCGCCACTCCGACGACGAAGTTGACCACGAAGAAGTCGACGCCGAGCGACAGTGAGAACCCGTTGATCATCGTCGAGTAACCATCAGATCCGAGTGCGGCGATCAGCAGCATTGCGACGCCGATCCCGAGGATCACGCAGGACAGGATCAGTCGCATCACCAGTCGCTGCACACGTTCATATTGGCAGGCACGGCGATCCTTTCCGCACCTGCCATCATCGACGCATGTGGATCGGCTGGATCGAGTTCGACCTGTTGCTCGGCGACGTCCATTCGCTGAAGGAGAAGCGCGCGATCGTACGTCCATTGGTGGCCGATCTGCGGCGTACGCTCACTGTCGCCGCGGCCGAGACCGACAGCCTTGACCTCCACCGCCGTGCGGGCGTCGGGGTCAGCGTGGTTGCCGCTGACAGTCGTCACGTCATCGAAATGCTCGACGCTGCCGAGAATCTGGTCGCCGGCCGCCCCGAGTTCGACCTGCTGTCGGCGCATCGGGGATTGGTTTCGAGCCACGACGAGTGACCGTAGGCTGAGGCGCGTGTACATCCCGCACTTCAACACCATGGACCAGGCCGACGTCCATGCCTTCGTGACCGCCATCGCCAGCGCTGAGATCATCACGGTCGGCCGCGATGGCACCCCACTGGCGACGCTCCTCCCGATCCTGTGGGGCGAGGACGGCGGCACGGTCATCGCGCACATGGCACGCGCCAACTCACACTGGCGTGAGATCGACCCCGACTCCGCCTGCCTGGCGATCGTCGCCGGACCACAGGCTTACATCTCCCCCAACTGGTACGCGACCAAGGCCGAGCACGGTCGCGTCGTGCCGACCTGGAACTACTCCGCCGTACACCTGATCGGCACGATCACGGTGCACGACGACCCCGAGTGGGTGCGCCAGGCGGTCACCGATCTGACCGAACGTCATGAGCTACCCCGCGAGGCACCGTGGGCGGTCAGCGACGCCCCGGAGACGTACGTCGACAAGAACCTCAAGGCCATTGTCGGTCTCGAGATGAGGGTCGAGCGGGTCGAGGCAAAGGCCAAGCTCAGCCAGAACCGGTCCGAAGCCGACCAGGATGGCGTGATCGTCGGCCTCAGGGCTGATGGCACCGGCCGCGAGGCAGATGTCGCCGACGCGATGGAGCGTCAGACGACCAACCGATAGCCGATGCCGGGATCGGTGATGAACAACGTCGGCCGGGCCGGATCGGCCTCGAGCTTGCGACGCAGCTGCGCCAGGAAGACCCGCAGATAGTTGGTCTCCCGGTCGTAGCCCGGCCCCCACACCTCGTGCAGGAGCTCCGCCTGCCGCACCAACCGACCCTCACGTCGAGCAAGCACCTCGACGATGTGCCATTCGGTCGGCGTGAGTCTGACCTCTTCGCCGTTGCGCGTCGCTTGACGCTCGGTGATGTCGAGGCGTACGTCGCCGACCTCCACCACGAACGGCGCACCATCGCCGCCGGTTCGCCGGATTGCTGCGCGCACGCGTGCCAGCAGTTCCTCCATGTCGAATGGCTTCGTCACATAGTCGTCGGCGCCCTCGTCGAGGGCTTCGACCTTGTCGTCGGACTCATGCCGCGCTGACAGCACGACGACCGGTACCTGGGCATGCGACCGGAGCCGCTTGAGCACGGCGACGCCATCGAGGTCGGGCAGACCGAGGTCGAGGATCACCACATCGGGCATGCGCTCCTGGACGATCTGCAGCGCCGAACGTCCGTCACCGGCGGTCTCGACGTCGTAGCCCCGGGCACGCAGATTGATCGAGAGCGTACGCAGGATGGCTGGATCATCGTCAACGGCCAACACGAAGGTCATTCCGACTCCCCTGAGGCATGCAACGGCAGGTTGAGCACGAACGTCAGGCCACCACCCGGCGTGTCCTCGGCGGCCAACGTACCGCCCATCGCCTCGGTGAGTCCCCGCGCGACGGCGAGTCCGAGGCCCACACCTTCGCCCTGCGGGATGTCGCCGAGGCGCTGGAATGGTGCGAACAACTGGTCGCGGTGAGCCGCCGGAACGCCTGGCCCGGCGTCGACAACCCGGATGAGGGCGCGCTCTCCCGAAACTGATACGTCGATGCGCACCCGGGTGTCGGCGGGCGCGTAACCCAGCGCATTGGCCACGAGATTGGCGATCACCCGCTCGAGCAGGCCGGCATCGGCCGTGACGAGGCCGGCATCCCTGGCGATGGCGACATCGACCCGGCTGCGATCCGGCATCGCCGCGAGCGCTCCGCCAATCACTCCGTCGATCTCGACCTGGTCCACATGCGCCTTGACGACGCCCATCTGGAGACGGCTCATGTCGAGCAGATTGGTGACCAGGTCGTCGAGGCGATCTGCCGACTCCTCGGCAGCCGCGAGCAGCGCCTCCTCATCCTCGGCGGACCAGTCGATCTCGGTGTTGCGCAGGCTGCTGATCGCCGCCTTGACTGCCGCCAGCGGGGAGCGGAGATCGTGCGACACCGCGGCGAGCAGGGCAGTACGCGTGCGGTCGGCCTCCTGGAGGGCCCGGCGCTCATTGCTGTCGGCCGCGGCACGGCGGCGTTCGCCGATGACAGCGGCATACGCCGCATACGCCTTGAGCAACCGCTGATCCGCGGCGGGAAGGGGCCGGCCGACCAATGCGAGCCGTGACTCGTCGTCGATCTTGACGCTGACATCGGCGGCGGCGAGATCGGCGATCCGTGCGCCGTACGAGATACGGATCTCGTCACCCGTGAAGATCGTCGCCCCGCGCATACCGAACAACTCGCAAGCACTCGCCAACAGCGCCGGGAAGTCGTCTCCTGCGTGCAACAGGCTGTGCGAGAGCACGGTCAGTGCGTCGGCCTCGGCACTGGCCTTCTCGGCCTGGGCCGTACGACGGGCGGCCAGGTCGACGACCGAGGAGACGGCGATCGCCACGACGACGAACAACACGAGGGCGAAGGCATTCTCACCACTGGCCACTGTCAAGGTGTGAAGGGGCGGAGTGAAGAAGTAGTTGAGGCAGAAGCCGCTGATGAATGACGTCAGCACCGCCGGCCGCAAGCCACCGACCAGCGCCGTCGCCACGACCAGGCCCATGAACAGCATCGACTCGGTGGGCAGACCGTGAAAGTCCGGAGTCAGCAACAGCAGACCCGCCAGCACAAGTGGACCGACGACTCCGAGTGCGTAGCCATAGGCGAGGCGTCGACGGCCGAGCCGGGGTGACGAACGTACGTTGCCGTTCTTCCGCCTCGCCAGGTCATGGGTGACGATGTGTACGTCGATGTCGCCAGATTCGGCGATCACGATCTCGCCAACTCCCGGATTGGCCAACGTCGAGAGCCGCCCGCGGCGGCTGGCACCGATGATGACCTGGGTGGCATTTTCGGCTCGCGCGAAATCGAGGATCGCGGTGGCCGCGTCATCGCCGAGCACGGTGTGGAACGTGCCACCCATGTCCTCAGTCATGGCATGCAGCTTGTGCAACCGCGCCGGATCCATCTGGACGAGCCCGTCGCCGCGCGTGACGTACAGCGCCATCCATTGGCCGCCTCCCGTGCGTGACGCGATCCGCGACGCCCGCCGGAGAAGCACTTCTGTCTCTGGGCCGCCGGTCACCGCCACGACGAGCCGCTCGCGCGCGGCCCAGGTCGAGTCGATCTCGTGCTGCTCGCGATAGCGGTCCATGCCCTCGTCGACCCGGTCCGCGAGCCACAACAGTGCCAGCTCTCGCAGCGCAGTGAGATTGCCCTCGCGGAAGAACTGCGACATCGCCGCGTCGACCTTGTCGGGCGCATAGATGTTGCCGTGCGCCATCCGGCGCCTGAGTGACTGCGGGCTCATGTCGACCAGCTCGATCGCATCGGCCTGCCGGACGATCTTGTCGGGGACCGTTTCGCGCTGGCGGACCCCGGTGATCGACTCGACGACGTCATTGAGGGATTCGAGGTGCTGGATGTTGAGCGTCGTGATGACACAGATGCCGGCATCGAGCAGCACCTCGACGTCCTGCCAGCGCTTCTCGTTCTCGGTGCCGGGCACATTCGTATGAGCAAGCTCGTCGACGAGGACGACCTCGGGCCTGCGGACCAGGATTCCCGGGAGGTCGAGCTCCTCGTGGCTCGTGCCGCGGTATTCGATCCTGCGCCTCGGTACGACCTCGAGATCGGCGATCTGCTCGGCCGTATGGACGCGACCGTGGGTCTCGACGAATCCGATCACCACATCGGTGCCACGCGACGCGCGGCGTTGCCCCTCGTCGAGCATCGCGAACGTCTTCCCAACGCCGGGCGAGGCACCGAGATAGACCCGAAGGATGCCTCGCTGCCTCGTCTCACCTGCTGGATCTTGCACAGTCTTAGTGTGCACCGGCGGCCCGCCTCACTCGCGTGCCAGCGCAAGGTTGAGCTCAAGCACGTTGACCTTCGGCTCGCCGAGGAAGCCGAGCTGGCGTCCGTACGTGTTGTCGGTAACCAGCTTGCGTACGACCGACTCCGACAGCCCGCGCTTCTCGGCGACCCGCTTGACCTGCAGGGCCGCGTAGTCCGGCGAGATGTACGGGTCGAGTCCTGACGCCGAGGCCGTGACAGCATCCGCCGGAATGGCCGACACCGGCACGCCCTCGACCGTGGAGATCTCCTTCTGGCGCTGTGTGATCAGCTTGAGCAGCACCGGATTGGACGGTCCGAGGTTTGAGGCCGCCGAGGCGAGACCGTCATAGCCGTCTCCAGCCGCGGACGGCCGGCTGTGGAACCACTGGTTGTCCTTGACCGTGAAGTTCTGGCCGATGCTCTTCGAGCCCACGTCCTTGCTGCCGGCCGAGACGATCTGGCCGTTGGCATTGCCGTTCCAGGTCACCTGCCCGACGCCCCACACCACGGCCGGGTAGGCCACCCCGAGGAGCACTGTCATGACGACCAGCAACTTCAGGCCGACAAAGCTCTGGCGGAGGAAGTCCGATGAAAAACTGTTGCGAGGCATGATTACCCGATTCCTGGGATGGTCGAGACGATGAGGTCGATGAGCTTGATACCGACGAATGGTGCGATGACTCCACCGACGCCGTAGATCAGGATGTTGCGGCGCAGCACCGTCGCCGCCGAGGCGGGTCGATAGGCGACACCGCGCAGGGCGAGTGGGATCAGCGCAACGATGATCAGCGCGTTGAAGATCACCGCCGAGGTGATCGCCGAGGTTGGCGTCGACAGGTGCATGATGTTGAGCCCCTTCAGCGAAGGGAACGTCAGCAGGAACATCGCCGGGATGATCGCGAAGTATTTCGCCACGTCGTTCGCGATCGAGAACGTCGTGAGCGCTCCGCGGGTGATCAGCAGCTGCTTGCCAATGCCGACGATGTCGATCAACTTGGTCGGGTCCGAGTCGAGGTCGACCATGTTGCCGGCCTCCTTGGCCGCCGACGTGCCCGAGTTCATCGCGACACCCACGTCTGCGGCGGCCAGCGCGGGAGCATCGTTCGTGCCGTCACCCGTCATCGCGACGAGTCGTCCACCCTCCTGCTCCTTGTGGATGTACGCCATCTTGTCCTCCGGCGTGGCCTCCGCGAGGAAGTCGTCGACACCTGCCTCCTTGGCGATGGAGGCCGCAGTGAGCGGGTTGTCGCCGGTGATCATGACGGTACGGATGCCCATGCGTCGCAGCTCAGCAAAGCGTTCTGTCATGCCCTCCTTGACGACGTCCTTGAGGTGCACGACACCGAGGACTCGGGAGCCCTTGGCATCGGTCTCCGCCACGACCAGCGGCGTGCCGCCAGACTTCGAGATCTCATCGATCGTCGCCTGCACTCCTGGGTCCATCCCGCGACCGACCCAGGCAGCGACCGACGAGCCGGCGCCCTTGCGGACCAACCGCCCGCCGGTGAGGTCGACACCCGACATACGGGTCTGCGCGGTGAACTCGACGAAGGTCGCGCCGTTCGGCAGATCGGAGTCGTCAGCCCCCTCCGCCAGCGCCAGCTCGACGATCGAGCGGCCCTCTGGTGTCTGGTCAGCCAGGCTGGAGAGCCGTGCCGCATCACGCATCTGCTCGGCGGTGACGCCTTCTGCGGCCACAAAACGCGAGGCCTGACGGTTTCCGTAGGTGATGGTGCCGGTCTTGTCGAGCAGCAGCGTGCTGACGTCGCCAGCCGCTTCCACCGCGCGACCCGACATGGCGAGCACGTTGACCCGCACGAGCCGATCCATCCCGGCGATGCCGATCGCGCTGAGCAGCGCGCCGATCGTGGTCGGGATCAGGCAGACCAACAACGCGATCAGCACCAAAGTGCTCTGAGGTGCATGGGCGTAGTTGGCCATCGGGCGAAGTGTCGCCACCGCGAGCAGGAACACGAGCGTCAGGGCGACCAGCAGGATCGACAGGGCGATCTCGTTGGGAGTCTTGCGACGCGATGCACCTTCGACGAGGGCGATCATCCGGTCGAGAAATGTCTCACCGGGTGCCGAGGTGATCTGGACGACGATGCGGTCCGACAACACCTTGGTGCCGCCCGTGACGGCCGAGCGGTCACCGCCGGCCTCGCGGATGACCGGAGCAGATTCGCCGGTGATGGCCGACTCGTCAACTGCTGCGACGCCCTCGACGACGTCACCGTCGCCCGGGACCGTCTCCCCGGCCTCGATGACCACGCGGTCACCCTTGCGGAGCTCGGTGCCGGCTACGGACTCCTCGACTCCGGCGGCGTTGATCCGCCGGGCCATGACGTCCGTACGAGCGGCGCGGAGCGACGCAGCTTGCGCCTTGCCGCGGCCCTCGGCGACGGCTTCGGCGAGGTTGCCGAACACCACCGTGAGCCACAGCCACACCGTGACGACCCAGGCGAATGTGCTGGGGTTCGCAATCGCGATGATCGTGGTCATCACGGAGCCGATCAACACGATGAACATCACCGGGCTGCGCCACAGGTGGCGGGGGTCGAGCTTCCGCAGAGCCGACGGCAACTGCGAGAGAAGGCTGGACAGGGTCATGAGAGTGCCTCCGCGAGGGGTCCGAGGGCGAGCGCCGGGAAGAACGTCAGACCCGTGACCAGCAAGATCACGCCGACGAGCAGGCTGGCGAACAAGGGGGTGTGGGTGGGCAGCGTGCCGGCCGTGACCGGCACCTTGCCCTGTTTGGCGAGCGATCCGGCCAGACCGAGCACGAGTGCGATCGGGATGAACCGGCCGAGCAACATCGCGGCCGCCAGGGAGATCTGGAAGAAGTGCGATGTGACAGTGATGCCCGCGAACGCGCTGCCGTTGTTGTTGGCAGCCGAGGTGAAGGCGTAGACCACCTCACTGAACCCGTGGCTGCCCGGATTGTTCATGTACCCGGGCGTGCCGTGCAGCGCGATGGCCAGGCCGATGCCGACAAGGATGATCGCCGGCACGCTCAACGTGTAGAGCGCGACGTACGTCATCTCCTTGGTGCCGATCTTCTTGCCCAGGATCTCGGGCGTACGACCGACCATCAGACCAGCGATGAACACCGTCACGACAGCCATCACGAGGATTCCGTAGATGCCGGCTCCGACTCCGCCGGGCGCGACTTCGCCGAGCATCATGTTGACCAGCACAGTGCCTCCGCCGGTCGGCGACAATGAGTCGTGCGCCGAGTTGATGGCACCCGTGGAGGTGCCGGTCGTGGCGGTGGCAAACAGGGATGAGGCCCACGAACCGAACTGGGTCTCCTTGCCTTCCATCGAGCCCCCGGCGAGCTGTGCGGCCTGCGAGTGCATCCCCGCTTCGGCCCAGGTCACCACGGCCAGTGCTGCGCCGAACATGAACGTCATGGCGCCGAGGATCGCGTAGCCCTGCTTGCGGCTGCCGACCATCGTGCCGAGCGTCCGGGTCAGGGAGACCGGGATCACCAGGAGCAGGAAGAGCTCGATCAGGTTGGAGAACGGCGTGCCGTTCTCGAAGGGATGCGAGGAGTTGCCGTTGAAGAAGCCACCACCATTGGTGCCGAGCTCCTTGATGGACTCCTGGCTGGCGACCGGGCCACCGGGGATGACCTGCGTTCCGCCAGTCAGAGCGTGCACGGTGTGATCGCCGAAGTTCTGGATGACGCCCTGTGAGACGAGCAGGATCGCCGCGACGAACGACAGCGGCAGCAGGATGCGGATCGTTCCGCGCACGAGGTCGACCCAGAAGTTGCCGAGCTCGCCGCTGCGTGAGCGGACGAAGCCACGGACCAAGGCGATCGCGACGGCAATGCCGACCGCCGCTGAGAGGAAGTTCTGGATCACCAGGCCACCGGCCTGTGCCGCGAAGCCGAGCGTCGACTCACCGGAGTACGACTGCCAGTTGGTGTTGGTCACGAAGGAGACCGCCGTATTGAGGCTCATGTCCCAGGGCATGCCCGGGAGACCTCGGTCGAACGGCAGCGCCTTCTGACCTACCAGGATCAGGAACAGCACAACGATGCTGATCAGCGAGAAGCCGAGGACACTCACCGTGTAGGAACGAGCGCTCTGTTCGGAGTCGGCGTTGACGCCGAGCACGCGATAGATGCGCTTCTCGACCCGCCAATGCTTCGCGCTGGTGAAGACGTGCGCCATGTAGTCGCCAAATGGCTTGTGCACGGCAGCGAGCAAGATGATGAGGGCTGCGATGGTGAGCAGCCCTCCTGTGGTGTCAGACATGTGTGCCTCTCAGAACCGGTCAGGGAAGATCAGGGCCGCGACGAGGTACGCCACCAGGCCAATCACGATCACCAGTGAGGCGATGGAATCGAAGGTCATGCGCCCATGTCACACCCGGATCAGGGCAGATTCACGCGTCCTGACGGTGCCCTAGCGGATCTTGACGCGATCTTGACGCCGAGTGCCACGATGGGCTCATGACCTGCCACCTCGACGACGTCCTTGCCTCCTTCGACGAGCTCTGGGAGCCCCGCCGGATCGCCGCCGTCAACGACCACGACGTCAAGATCGCGAAGGTCCAGGGTGAATTCATCTGGCACTCGCACCCGAACTCCGACGAGCTGTTCATGGTCCTGGACGGAGAGCTGACGATCGAGTTGCGGGACCGCGCTGTCGTGCTCGGACCGCGCGACGTCTACGTCGTACCGAAGGACATCGAGCACCGGCCGCGGGCAGACGCCGAGACCGTGATCGTGATGGTCGAGCTGCGTGGGACCGTCAACACCGGCGATGCAGGCGGCGACCGCACCTTCGAGCCGGTCGACCTCGTATGAGTCGACACGCCCATGCGTGTCCGGGTGTGACCCCCGCCCTACCCGCCGTGGGGCGCATTTCGACATACTGAAGGGTCTTTTGCCGTCAGAAAGAAGTGAGCCACGTGCGCAACCCTCGAGCGTTCCTCCGCCCCCTGGCCGTCGGTGCGCCGACCCCGGTCACGGACATCCCGTTCCGCCCGAGCCGGATGATCCACTTCTTCGACCCGAGCAACGAGAAGATGCAGGCCAAGGTCCCCGAGATCGCCGCGAAGGTCGACATCATCTTGGGCAACCTCGAGGACGCGATCAAGACCGAGAACAAGGAAGCCGCTCGCCAGGGCCTGGTCGACATCGCCAAGAAGACTGACTTCGGCACGACCCAGCTCTGGACCCGCATCAACAGCCTCGACTCCCCCTGGGCGCTCGACGATCTGACGACGCTGGTGACCGAGATCGGCGACAAGCTCGACGTCATCATGGTGCCGAAGGTCGAAGGCGCCGAAGACATCCACTACGTCGACCGCCTGCTCGCCCAGCTCGAGGCCCGCGCTGGTCTCAAGCGGCCGATCCTCGTGCACGCAATCCTCGAGACGGCGCTCGGCGTGGCCAACGTCGAGGAGATCTGCGCGGCCAGCCCACGTATGCAGGGCATCTCGCTCGGCCCGGCCGACCTTGCCGCGAGCCGCCGGATGAAGACGACGCGCGTCGGTGGCGGGCACCCTGGTTACCTCGTACGCAGTGATCCCACGGGCGACGACATCTACGAGGGCCGCACGACGTACCAGCAGGATCTGTGGCACTACACGATCTCCCGCATGGTCGATGCCTGCGCGGCGACCGGAATCCTGCCGTTCTACGGGCCATTCGGCGACATCAAGGATGTCGTGGCGTGCGAGGACCAGTTCCGCAACGCGTTCCTGCTCGGCTGTGTCGGCGCGTGGAGCCTGCACCCCGTGCAGATCGACATTGCCCGCAAGGTCTTCTCACCTGACCCGGCCGCAGTGGCACACGCCAAGGAGGTCGTCGCGGCGATGGGCGATGGCTCCGGTGCCGTGATGATCAACGGCAAGATGGAGGACGACGCCTCGGTCAAGCAGTGCCTGGTCATGCTCGAACTCGCCAAGCAGCTTGCCGAGCGCGATCCCGACCTCGCCGCCGCGTACGACCTCTGAGACAAGCCACATTTAAGGACAGCAAATGCCTGACAACGTCCTGCGGCCACGCCGCTCCGTCCTCTACATGCCGGGCGCCAACGAGCGCGCCCTCGAGAAGGCCAAGGGCATCGATGCCGACGCCCTGATCCTCGACCTCGAGGATGCGGTCTCCCCCGACGCCAAGGTCGAGGCTCGCGATCGAGTGTGCGCTGCCGTCGTCTCCGGTGAGTATGGCCACCGCGAGCTCGCGATCAGGGTCAATGGCATCGGCACGGAGTGGCACGACGCCGACATCGCCGCGGCTGCTGCTGCCGGACCAGATGCCGTGCTCGTGCCGAAGGTCAACTCCGCGGCCGAGGTCCTCCAGCTCGTCGCAGCACTCGAGTCGGCCGGGGCGTCGGACCACACCAAGCTCTGGGCCATGATCGAGACCCCGATCGCGCTGTTGCACGCTGAAGAGATTTGCGCCGCCCATGACCGGCTGACCGTGATCGTGATGGGCACCAATGACGTGGTCAACGAGACGTACGGCCTTCACGTACCCGGCCGCAATCCGCTGGTGTTGACGGCGATCTCGATCTCGCTGCTGGCCGCGCGCGCCGCCGGCAAGGTCATCCTCGACGGCGTCTACAACGATGTGAAGAATGCCGAGGGGTTCGAGGCCGAGGCCAGGCAGGGACGCGAGATGGGCTTCGACGGCAAGACCCTGATCCACCCGAGCCAGGTCGACCCGGCCAATGCCGCCTTCGGTCCTTCGGCAGACGAGGTCGAGCACGCCCAGGCCATGATTGCCACGTTTGACGAGGCGAAGGCGGCCGGCAAGGGCGTCGTGACGTTCAACGGCCGGATGGTCGAGGAGTTGCACGTACGCGACGCCAAGCGCATCCTCGCGATCGCCGACGCGATCAGCGCGCGCTAGGGCTAACGAAGAGGGCGGTGGATGGGGATCGGTCCCCATCCACCGCCCGTTTTCGGGTGCTGCGGATTAGTACTTGCGCAGACCGTAGATCGTCGCGATCATCGCCTGCCTCTGGCGTTGTGCTTCACGTCGAAGACGCACAGTCTCCAGAAGCACCGCACGATCGATCTCAGCCAACTCATCCCAGGCACGCTTGTCGCGGACCCGGCGGGACTCAAAGATTGCCATTGCCCTCACCCCCTCTCCAACAATTCCGGTCGTGGACGTGGATTCGGTTGTGTTCTGCGCGGGCATGAGTCGTGTATCGAGTTGCATGGTCATAGCGCGCCTCCTTTCGGGTTGGATGGATGGATGGAAGAAAACTGCTTGTACATAGAAAAAACCGCCTCGGATGGGTATCCGAAGCGGCAGAAGTGCCAATCAAAAATGGGCTACTTCAGGTGCACTGCTCCGGAGGTGGGACCGGCAAAAGGCATGACGGCAACGCCGGCATAGCCAGCGAGTGTCGCGATCTTGAGTGTCTTCATGGGTCCACCTCCTTCATTGATTCGAGCTCCAACGGAGCAGTCAGGTCAAGGTAGCAAAGGAGCAGAGAGGTTGTCTAACTTCACGACGTGTCGCGGACTTTCTCAGTCGAACTCGAGGCGCTCGTCGATCTCGTCGCGGGTGTAGCCGCTGGCGTACAGCAGGTCTGCGGCCAGTGATCGGACCTGAGCGGCGATCGACGCGCTGTTCATCGTCATGGCCTCCGGGAGGGCCGATGACGCCATCCGCGCGGCCTCGACCAGCTCCTGGCGTGCCTCCTCGAAGTCGTCGCGCTGCGACAGATCATCGGCGAAGATGCCGATCGCGCGGGCCAGCGCATCGATCGCCAGGTCCATGTCCGGCGGCACCATCTCGTGGTGGCGGAGCAGCGCCGACGTCTTGCGGGCGAGCACCCTGGCGTCGCGGATGGCGTTGTCGAGATCGCGCACCGTGGCTACATATGTCTCGACATGCTCGCGTTGCTTCCAGCGCATCGGCGACATGCGAGCGATCTCGGTGACGCTCGCCGCAGTGGACGTCATCGACTCGACCTGGGGCTGCATCGATCGCGCCTCCTCGAGCGCCAGATCGGCGAGAGAAGCGTCCTCAGTACGTAGCGCCTGGGCCGTACGACTCAGGATGTTGGCGAGCTTGGTGAGGAGGCCCTGCACCTCACGGTCGATGTCGCGCACCGTGTTGCGCGGGATCAGCAGCGTCATGGACAGTCCGACAACTCCGCCGACCAACGCGTCGAGGAACCGGGTCGCAGCGGGATTGCCGCCGCCTGGCAGGGGCACGACCGCCGCCAGGAGCACCGATGACGTCGCCGCCTGGGTGAGCGCGAGACCCTTGAGGCCGAGCAAGGTGCCGACGACGACCGTCAGTGTGACGACGAGGGCGAGCTGCCAGGTGCCGCGTCCGATTGCCTGGATGACGAGCTCACCCATCAGGACGCCGGTCGACACGCCCAGGACCAGCTCGAACAACGTACGACCACGCAGACCCGCGCCTGCGATCAGCACGATGATCGTGGCGATCGGGGCGAAGAAGGCCTGCCGGTGACCCATGAAATGGGTCGCGATGAAGAATGCGGCGGCCGTGCCGAGGCTGAGGCGCAGCAGGGTGCGCCAGCGGTGGCGCAGGGCGCGCAGGCGATCGGCGAACGACTCGTTGGAGCGACGCAAGCGGAGGCGACGCAGCGGGATGTCGCGAGCCGGGCTCATCGCGCGCCGCTCCGGGCCATCGTCAGCGGACGAGTCGACGGATGACGACGATGACGCCGATCACCGCGGCGGTGCCACCGACGAGCGGTCCGATCGTGCTCATCCGAGGCGATCCGTCGGGCTCGATGAAACGGCCCTTGAGATTGGACAGGCTGCGGCGAGCGATGTGCTTGGGGTTGGTGCGATCGATCAGGGCGTCGACGGTGTCAGCCAGTCGCGCACGAATCTGCTCGATGTCGTCAACCAGCTCATCGTTCTTCGCCACGTCGTGCCTCACTCACCTGGAAATCTGGACGGAGGGCACGAGTCGTGCACCTGCGCGCGTACGTCAGGATAGTGCGTATGACCGATCGACTGCAGCCCGGTGACGTGGCACCCGACTTCACCCTCACGAATGACGCCGGCGAACCGGTCACGCTGTCCGACCTGCGCGGCGGCAAGGTCATCGTCTACTTCTACCCCGCGGCGATGACTCCCGGATGCACCAAGCAGGCCTGCGACTTCAGCGACTCGATCGATCGCCTGAACGCCGAGGGATTCACCGTGCTCGGCATCTCCCCCGACAAGCCCGAGAAGCTCGCGAAGTTCCGGGAGCGCGATGGCCTGACGATCACCCTGCTGTCTGACCCCGGCAAGGACGCCCTGACGGCCTGGGGAGCCTTTGGTGAGAAGAAGTTGTACGGCAAGGTCGTCCAGGGCGTGATCCGTTCGACTTTCGTTGTTGACGCCGACGGCACGATCGAGCTGGCCCAGTACAACGTGAAGGCCACCGGCCACGTCGCCAAACTGCGCAGGGACCTCGGGCTCGGCGCCTGAGGGGTCGCAGAATCCTGCGTCAGGATTGTGGGTTGTGCCCACGCTTGTGACGCACGGCGACAGTCACGTACGCGGTCACGGCGACCACGAACACGACGATCGCGGCGATGGGCGACCACCAGATCCGCGCGGCAACCACCGGCAACCCGACGCAGAGCACCGAACCGACCCACCGCGTGAACAACCCGCGGGCGCTCGATTCGGCGAAGACGTCGGCGATTCGTGTCATGTGACGGATCGTCTCACGTGATCTACCGGACGGAGCATGATCAGCGGCTCGGCTCTCGCCTATTGTTAGGCCCGAGCCGATGTGGTGGAACTGGTAGACACGCAGGTCTTAGGAACCTGTGTCTTCGGACGTGCAGGTTCAAGTCCTGTCATCGGCACCGACTGCGTTTGACCGCGCCAGCACGGGGTAGTCCTCAGCTTCGGGGTCTCAATGGACCTCCCTCACCATGCTGGAGGAACCATGCCAGACGAAGCCACTCCACTGTTCCGTACCGGTCGCTCAGCGGCAGAGAGCGACAAGGACGCCCCGCGGCACCGCCGAGAAGGACACTTCGACGGCGCCGACCAGTGGCACGACGTGGCGGAGGACTCCCGCCTGCTGGGCAGTGCCTGAGCCTGCACCTGCGGTATTCCGAGCGCCGATGCGCTCTCGGAATGACGCGGTCGACTGGCCGGCCGCTGTTCAGCGGGCCCTCGACATCGGCGTATGCGGCGTCGGGTCGGCGGATGACGAACGCGCCGAGCGTCGACTCGCACGCTTTGCGGCCGTGCAGGTCGGATCCTTCGTCTGGACGCACGACGGTGACGGCAACACGTACGTGGGTCGACTGACCGGTCCGTGTCGACACGACCCGGAGGGCGAGCCGGTCGATCTCGTTCACGTACGTGACTGCGAATGGTCACGCGCGCCGGTCGACCCGGTGCTCATACCCGAAGCGGTCACGCAGACGTTCGCGCGCGGGGGTCACAACTTCCAGAGGATCCATCCCGGAGACGTGGAGGCCGAGACAGCCGCGCTCTGGCAGCGCCTCAACGCCTGAGCCTCAGGGCGTGAGCTTGCCGAGACCCTTCGTGATGTTCTTGGTCAGCACCTTGCCGACGACACCGGCCGCACCGGGCACCGGCATGTTGAAGCCGATCGTGTAGACCAGCGTCGTGCCGCCGTCGGCGGTCGGCGTCAGCTCCTGCTTCCCCCAGTGCCCGCGCAGGGGGCCGCCCTTGCTGATCTTGTACTCGATCAGGGTGTTGGGCTCAGACACGGTGGTGGTCTCCTCGAATGCCGGCAGCGGCCCGATCTTGAGGCGACGGGTCGAGCCGGGGCCGTTGCGGGACGTGTCGCCATCGCGTACGCGGGTGATCTTGGCGCCGAAGACGGGCCCGAGGTTCTCGTGCTCGGAGAGCTTCTCGAAGACGGTCGCCGGATCGGACGTGTAGGTGTGCGTCACGTGGACGCGCTGAGGGGTAGCCATAACGGGTGAGTCTAGGGTGATCCGACATGGAGCGGCATGACATCGACCTGAGTCGCCGATGAGCCGCACCGATACGCAGCAGCCGATCATCGCGGGAGTCATCGCGATCCTGGTCGGCTACACCAGCTCATTCGCCGTCGTCCTGACCGGGCTCACGGCGGTGGGCGCCACCCCGCGCCAGGCGGCATCCGGACTCTTCGCGCTGTGCGCCACCCAGGCGGTCGGCATGGTCTGGCTCAGTCGCCGCTACCGGATTCCGGTGGTGCTCGCCTGGTCGACGCCGGGCGCCGCGCTCCTTGCCGGCACCCACACCGTCGACGGCGGCTGGTCCGCGGCCGTCGGAGCCTTCCTGCTCGTGGGCGTCGCGTACGCCGTCACGGGGCTGTGGCCGGCGCTCGGCCGGCTGATTGCCCGCATTCCGCCGCCGATCGCGCAGGCGATGCTCGCCGGTGTCGTGCTCGAGCTCTGCCTCAAACCGGTCACCAGCGTCGTCGACCATCCGTGGGCGATCCTGCCGATCGTGCTGGCCTGGCTGGTAGGCGTACGCCTCGCGCCTCGCTGGGCCGTGCCGATCGCATTCGTGGCGGCGGCGGTGGTGATCGGGATCGACATGGTCCGGCACGGCAGTGGCATCGCTTCCTCGTTGCTGGTCCCCCACGTCTCGTTCACCTCGCCAACCTTGAGCTGGGAAGCCGTGGTGGGTATTGCCCTGCCGCTGTTCATCGTGACGATGGCATCCCAGAACGTCCCGGGAGTCGCGATCATGAAGTCGCTGGGGTACGAGGTCCCGTGGCGCCCTTCGATGGTCACGACCGGCGTGGCCACGATCGCCGGCGCGACCGCCGGAGGCCACTCGGTCAACCTTGCGGCGATCAGCGCGGCGCTAGCTGCCGGTCCACCTGCCGGGCCCGACCCCAAACGCCGCTGGATCGCGTCGCAGTCCGCCGGTGTCACCTACGTCATCCTCGCCGCGTCCTCAGCGGCACTCGCCGCCTTGGTGGCCGTCGCACCCAAGGGCGTTATCGCCACGGTTGCGGGTCTCGCCCTGTTGGGCACGCTCGCGAATGCGCTCGAAGGGTCCGTGTCGCAGCGCCGAGGCCGCGAGGCCGCCGTCGTGACCTTCCTGGTCGCCGCGTCCGGCATCACGGCGTTGGGGATCGGCTCGGCGTTCTGGGCTTTGGTGGCTGGGCTCGTGGTGCACGCTGTGCTGGACTGGCAGCCACCCCGACGGAAGCAGGCCTGACCGTGTTTCGCATCGTGTTCTTCGAACCGCGCATCGCCGGCAACACCGGTGCCGCGATCCGACTGGCAGCCGTCACGGGCACCGAGCTGCACCTCGTCGAGCCACTCGGATTCGATCTCGCCGAGGCCAAGCTGCGCCGGGCCGGACTCGACTATCACGACCTCGCCGTCATGACGGTGCACGCCGATCTCGATGCGGCCTTCGACGCTTTGCTGCCGGCTCGGGTGTTCGCGTTCACCGCTGGCGGTGAAGAGCTCTACACCGAGATCGCGTACGAACCCGGCGACGTACTCATGTTCGGACCGGAGCCGACCGGACTGCCTCCAGAAGTGCTCGATGACGCGCGCGTCACCGCTCGCGTACGTCTGCCGATGCTCCCCGGTCGACGGTCGATGAACCTCGCGAACACCGCCTCGATCGCGGTCTATGAAGCCTGGCGGCAGCAGGGATTCGCCCTGCCCGAATGACGGTCCAGTTGCAGTTCGATTGACTTGTGGGAAATCGTGAACATTCGGCCAATCCCAGACGTACAGTTGCGCTCTCTCGGACGGAAGACAACGCACTATGACCACGACCTTGGCGGCCAATCGCCGATCGGTCATTTTACTGTTGGCGCTGGTCGCGATGGTCGCTCCATTCCTGGTCTGGCAGAGCGCGCAAGGTGGCGAGCAACGGGTCCCATCGACGCTCGCACCGCACGGCATCGTGGTGGTCGGCGACTCGATCACGGCTCGCTACGACAACACCCCTGGGAGCGCCCGGCAGGGCTGGTGGAGCATCGTCGGCCACCGCTATCACGCCGACGTCACCACCTACGCGCAGTCGGGATCGGGCTACCTGCGGCCGGGTCACGAATGCACCGGCAACCGGTTCATCGACCGCGAGGAAGCATTCACCGGAGATGCCCCGTCACTGTTCATCATCGAGGGCGGCCGCAATGACTGGTCGACCTGCGTCCACGGCTTCTATGTCCCAGCGACCAATGCGG
>JAOPXO010000169.1 GCA_025965115.1 Aeromicrobium sp. | reverse complement strand
ACCCGGTTACATTCCGAACCCGGAAGTTAAGCCTTTCAGCGCCGATGGTACTGCACGGGTGACTGTGTGGGAGAGTAGGACGTCGCCGGACAATTTTTGCGCGAGGCCGCTCCTTCGGGAGCGGCCTCGCTGCATTTCTCAAGTGTTTTCGATGGAAGGAACGACTCATGGCAGAGTCGAGAAATCCCCGCCGTGACGGCGGGAAGCCTGCTGGCCGTGGTGCCGGCAGTGGGGGAGCCCGTGGTGGCAAACCTGCAGGTCAGGGACGTGATCGGCGTGGCAGTGGAGATCCAGCACGCCGCGACGGCAAGCCGTCCGTTCGCCGTGACGGGAAGCCAGCACCGGCCCGCCGGGATGGCAAGCCCACGACCCCACGTCGGGATGGCAAGCCCTATGAGGCTCGTCGGGACCGACGCCAGGAAGAGGGCGACCGCACGGCCGCCCAGAAGATCTACGACGGTCCGCCGATCCCGGATGATGTCAGCGCCAAGGACCTTGACAAGCACGCCCGCCAGGCCCTCCAGAGTCTCCCCGAGAAGCTCGCCGACAAGGTGGCTCGCCACCTCGTGATGGCCGGCCTGCTGATGGCCGAGGATCCCGAGACCGCACACCTGCACGCCCTTGCCGCTCGGGCACGCGCGACGCGTACCGGACTGGTGCGCGAAGCCTGTGGCGAGACTGCGTACGCCTGTGGCAAATGGGCCGAGGCGCTCTCGGAATTCCGGGCCGCGCGACGGATGACCGGCGGCTACATCTATGCGCCGATGATGGCCGACTGCGAGCGCGCCCTGAAGCGTCCGGACAAGGCGATTGCCTATGACACCACGGAAATCCGCAGTCAGCTCGATGACGCGGGCCAGATCGAGCTGTCGATCGTCGTGGCGGGTGCGCGTCGTGATCAAGGACAGTACGACGCCGCGATCAGGCTGCTCGAGACCGAGCCTTTGCACACCAAGGGTCGCGCCGACTGGGTTCCCCGTCTTCGCTACGCGTATGCGGACTCGCTGCTAGCCGCTGGTCGCCGTGAAGAGGCGATTGAATGGTTCCACCGGACGGTGGCCGTCGACGGCAGCGCGCAGACCGATGCCGCGGAGCGTCTCGCCGAGCTGGAGTGAATGGGTCCACAACCTGAACTGTCGCCGTGGTTCTCCACAGCGAGAATTCGCACTCTGCCCCTCGCCTTTGGTGGGGGGCAGAGTCATGTCATGACTGACTCACACAACCAGGTGACGCTCGCGGGCAGAGTGTCGGCCGCACCCGAATCCCGTGTCCTGCCCAGCGGGGACGAAGTCGTCTCCTTCCGCATCATCGTGGCGCGCAATGCCGCAGCGTTGCGGCGCTCCAAACAACGCGTCGACACGATCGAGTGCTCGGCCTGGACTGCATCGCTGCGCCGGACGGTTCTCCGCCTCGAGGCCGGTGCCGAGGTGGTGGTCAGCGGTGAGCTCCGGCGACGGTTCTCACGCGGGGCCAACGGCGCGGTGAGCCGGGTGACCGTCGACCTCAACTCGTGTCAGAGAGCGGAGACTCCAGCGGTAGCCTCGGAGTCATGACACAAGGCCCTGGGCGAGCATCACATGGTCTGGGCTCCTCGTCAAAGCCGTTGAGCAAGGCGTACGACCTGGCCATGGTCGACCTTGACGGGGTCGTCTATGTCGGCCGTGACGCGGTTGACGGTGCCGCTGCTTCGCTCGCCACCGCCCAGGGCAACGGGATGCACCTTGCCTACATCACCAACAACGCTTCGCGACCGACCGCCGATGTGGCGACGCATCTGCGCAAGCTCGGGATGCCCAATGTCGCGGACACCGATGTCGTCAACTCTGCACAGGCCGTGGCGCATCTCATGGCAGATGCGCTTCCGGCGGGTTCTGCCGTGCTCCTGGTCGGCGGCGAAGGTTTGCAGGTGGCGTTGGAGGCGGTCGGTCTGCAAGCCGTGTCGAGCCTGGACGACAAGCCGCTGGCGATCGTGCAGGGGTTTCACGCCGATATCGGCTGGCGCCAGCTGGCCGAGGCGTCGTACGCAATCGAGTCCGGTTTGCCGTGGTACGTCACGAACACCGACCTCAGTGTGCCGACGGCCCGCGGGATGGCTCCCGGCAACGGTTCGCTCGTGCAAGCTGTTGCCAACGCCACCGGTGCGACGCCAATTGTCGCCGGCAAGCCTGAGGCCGCGCTGTTCCACGAGACGATCTCCCGGGTCGGCGGTGAGAAGCCGTTGATGGTCGGCGACCGTATCGACACCGATATCGACGGCGCCATTGGAGTTGGCATCGACAGCCTCGCCGTGCTGACCGGTGTCACCTCCCTGCGTGAGCTGATTGCCTTGGCGCCCCAGCACCGGCCTACCTATGTCTCTGCGGATCTCGCCGGGCTCAACGACAGCCATCCGCAGGTGGACATCGACGGCGCGACCGGCGTCTGCGGCTCAGCTCGTGCATCGATTGCGGATGGAGTTCTGCGGCTCACGGGTGCGCCCGTGGGAGACACTCTCGGGCTGCGAGCGTTGGTCGAACTCGCCTGGCACCATGTCGATCATTCCGGCTCTTCGCTGGAGCTCGATGGGACACTTGAGACATGAGCGAGCCGTTCGAGGATGAAACGCCCGAGACAGACGATGATGCCGTCGAGCGTCACACGACCGGTCACCCGCGCATTGACGAGGCGCTGAGCCGGCTGGATGGGCTCGATGACCTTGAGATCACCCAACACCCGGAGGAGTTCGACGCGATCCATCGCGTACTCCGCGAGTCTTTGGCCAGTGCGGGTCGTGACGGAGACCCGCCGGACGCCCCATGACGCGACGGCTTCGGCTCGATGCGGAGCTGGTTCGGCGCGGCCTGGCGCGGTCAAGGGATCACGCCTCGACGCTGATCGACGATGGGATGGTCTCGGTGGCGGGAGCAATTGCCACCAAATCCGCCACCGGTGTGTCCACCGATCAGGCCATCGTGGTTCGAGAGAGCAGCTCTCCGAGCTACGCCTCGCGCGGTGCCCACAAGCTGCTCGGTGCCCTCGCGGTGTTCGAGCCGCTCGGCCTGTCGGTGGACGGCCGCCGATGCCTTGATGCCGGCGCGTCGACCGGTGGATTCACCGACGTACTCCTGCGCAAGGGCGCGAGTGAGGTGTGCGCGGTTGACGTTGGTTATGGCCAGCTGGTTTGGGCTCTGCAGTCTGATGAGCGGGTCATCGTGTTCGACCGCACCAACGTCCGCAATCTCGAGCCGTCCGACATCGGCGGTCCGGTGAGCCTGGTCGTGTCCGATCTGTCGTTCATTTCCCTTACGGTGGTCATGCCGGCATTGACGCGGGTGTGCGAAGACGGAGGCGACATCGTGCTGATGATCAAGCCGCAGTTCGAGGTGGGCAAGAGCAATCTCGGCAAGAACGGCGTCGTCCGCGACCCCCTGCTCCACGCTGACGCCGTTCACCGCGTCTGCCTCGCGGCCCAGGGCCTCGGATGGGGCACCCGGGCGCTGGCCCCAAGCCCCTTGCCGGGGCCCGCAGGCAACGTCGAATACTTCTGCTGGCTGCGCACGGATGCCGAGCCGCCCGACGAATCCGCCGCGCACGCCGTGGTTGCTGCAGGTCCGCTGGTGATGGAGGCGCCGTCGTGACGACCGCGTCCGGGAGAAGAGTGCTGCTCGTCGTCCATGTGGCACGCGACGACGCGACGAAGCTCGCCGCGGCATTCGCCGCCGATCTACGATCGGAGGGACTCGAGGTCTGCGTGCTCGACACCGAGGTTGACCAGTTGCGTGCGGTGGGCCTCGACCAAGGCCATCCAGTGCCGGCGAGTCCTGGGGCTGCCGAGGGTTGCGAGCTTGCCGTGGTGTTCGGTGGCGATGGCACGATCCTGCGCGCAGCGGAGATGTGCCGTGGCACCCTCACTCCGGTGTTGGGAGTCAATCTTGGCCACGTCGGCTTCCTGGCCGAGGCCGATGCGGAGGACATCCACGATGTGGTGAGAGGCGTGGTCGATCGCACTTACACGGTGGAGGAGCGCCTCACGGTCGATGTCTCGGTGACGGTCGGCGGCGAGGTGGTGGCCACCAACTGGGCGCTCAACGAAGCATCCGTCGAGAAGGCAGCGCGGGAGCGCATGCTTGAGCTGGTCGTGGAGATCGACGATCGTCCCGTATCCCGGTGGGGATGTGACGGCATTGTGTGTGCCACCCCGACGGGATCCACTGCATACAACTTCAGCGCCGGAGGTCCGATCGTCTGGCCCGAGGTCTCCGCCCTACTGCTGGTGCCGATCAGCGCTCACGCCTTGTTTGCGCGTCCACTCGTGGTCTCGCCTGATTCGACGTTGGCGATCGAAGTCGTCGGCGAGCGATCAACGGGGGTTCTTTGGTGTGACGGTCGGCGGGCGGCCGAACTCCCGCTCGGGGCGCGGGTCGAGGTCAGACGTGGGCGAGAACCCGTCCACCTGGCGCGGTTGAAGCCGGCGTCATTTGCCGATCGATTGGTACGCAAGTTCGACCTGCCCGTAGCGGGCTGGCGGGGGACAGCTGAGCGACGGCAGCAGGGTGAGAGCTGATGTGGCAACACCTCAAGCTTTCCTCCCTCGGCGTGATCGACTCAGCGGAGCTTGAGCTTTCGGAGGGCTTCACCGTGATCACCGGTGAGACGGGCGCGGGCAAGACCATGGTGGTCACCGCTCTCGGTCTGCTTCGTGGTGACCGCGCCGACCTTGGGCTCGTCCGCCGCGGCGCCGAACAGGCTCGGGTTGAGGCGAGCATCGGCGTGCCGGCGGGCGCTGCGGCAATCGCGGCAGTCGAGGAGGCGGGCGGTCGGATCGACGACGATGTCGTCATCCTCGGGCGTGTGCTGTCCGCCCAGGGTCGGTCGCGCGCTGTGGCTGGCGGCGCGACGGTGCCAGCCGCGCTGCTTGCGGAGGTCACGGACGAGCTCGTCGCAGTGCATGGTCAGTCCGACCAGCACCGGTTGCTTCGCGCCGCCGAACAACGCGCGGCACTCGACCGCTTTGCAGGGGAGGAGTTCGTCGAGGTCAGCTTGACGTACGAGCCGGTGCATCGCCGATGGCGGACGGTGGAGCGCACCCTTCAGGAGTTGCGCACGCACGCGCAAGAACGCGCCCGCGAGCTCGACGTACTTCGCTTCGGCCTTGACGAGATCGCCGAGGTCGAGCCCGCACCCAATGAGGACGAAGAGCTCAAGGCCGAGGAGAGCAGGCTCGCGCACTCGGAGTCGCTCGCGCTGGCGGCCGACGAGGCGCGTCAAGCTCTGGTGGGCGACGGCGATCTCGACGCAGCGCGCACCAAGGTGGCCGGCGCATCGACGTCACTCCGTGATGCCGCCGAGCACGATCCTGCCCTCGATGCCCTCGGCGTACGCGTGCTGGAGATCGGAATCCTGCTCGACGAGGTCGGTGCCGAGCTCGGCGCATACTCCGGCAGTGTCGAACTCAATCCCGAGCGATTGGCGGCGGTCCAAGAGCGCAGGGCGGCGCTGTCCGGCCTTCAACGCAAGTACGGGCCGACGCTCGATGACGTACTCGCCTGGGCCGAGAAGGGCGCCGCGAGGCTCAATGAGCTGGGCAGCGACGACGAGTCGATCGAGGCACTTGAGTCCGAACAGGCTGAGCTCGAGCCCGAGGTGCGGCGTCTGGCGGGGGAGATGTCGCGGCTACGCAGGGAGGCCGCGGTTCGGTTGTCGGCATTGGTCGACGCCGAGATCGCGCAGCTCTCGATGCCGTCGGCACGGCTAACCGTCGACGTCTCGTCGGCTGAAGACGCCGTGCCCGGCCCCCACGGCATCGACGATGTGGAGTTCCTGTTCGCCGCCAACAGCGGCACCGGAATGCGGCCGTTGCACAAGGGTGCGAGTGGTGGAGAGCTGTCCCGCCTGATGCTGGCGCTGGAGGTCGTGCTTGCCGATCGCACGACTGTCCCGACCCTCGTGTTCGACGAGGTCGATGCCGGCATCGGTGGCAAGGCCGCTGTTGAGGTGGGGAGACGACTCGCCAGGCTCGCCGAACATGCCCAGGTCATCGCCGTGACTCACCTGCCACAGGTTGCCGCGTTCGCTCACCATCATTTCGTCGTCACGAAGGACGACGACGGCACGGTGACCAGCAGCTCGGTCATCAACCTCGATGAGGACAGCCGGGTCGACGAACTCGCGCGCATGCTCGCCGGACAGGAAGACTCGGCGACCGCACAGGCGCACGCCCGCGAACTGCTCGAACTCGCGCGCGGCTGAGCGACGCGCGGTTCGTCGCGCCTCCCGCCCACGGTCGAACCCGCGTGGCAACATGGGCGGCGATGGCCATCTGGAACCGCAAGTCACCCCTGCCACCGTCGGCGCAGGGGATCGTGGGCACCGTACGATTCGCCCGCCAGGCCAAGGACGTTTCGGCCCTTCGTGAGGGTGACATCGCCGTCGTTGACCAGCCGGAGCTTGACAGCACTCAAGCCCAGTCGCTGATCGACCGCCGCGTGCGTGCCGTCATCAACGCGTCGGCGTCGAGCACCGGGCGCATACCCAACGCCGGTCCGCAGATGTTGTCGCACGCCGGAATCACCTTGATCGATGTCGAGAGTGAGGGCATCTGGTCGCGACTCAAGAGCGGCGACCGTGTGCGCATCGAGAACGGCAGCGTGTTCAAGAACGAGATTCTGGTCGCGTCCGGTGTCGAGCTCGATCAGAGCAGGACCACGGCCGATCTCGCGGCCGCCGAGTCTGGCCTCGCCACCCGCCTGGACTCGCTCACGGCAAATGCCACCGACCACATCCAGCGTGAGCACGCGATGCTGATGGACGGCGCCAGCGTTCCACGACTTCGGACACGAATCCGGAACCGCCCGGTCGTCATCGTCTCGCGCGGATATGACGACGCAGCTGACCTACGCGGCCTGCGCCGGTACATCGAAGCCAGCGACCCGGTGCTGATCGGCGCCGGCCCCGGGGCCGATCTGCTCCTGGAGGCTGGTTACGTTCCGCGGATCGTCGTCGGCTCACTCGACAACTTGTCTGACCGAGCCATCCGCTCGGCCGGAGAGGTCGTCGTCACGACGGCTTCCGGCCAGGTGGACATGCCGGAGCGGCTTGAGAAGCACGGCAAGGAAGTCTCGACATTCGTGTCGAGTGGCTCCGACGATGACCTCGCGATCTTGCTCGCCGACACCAACGAGGCAGCCGTGATCATCCATGTCGGCGCGCCGGCCAATCTCTCGCAGTTCCTGGAGCGCGCGCCCACCGAGGTCGCCCGTATGTTCGTTGCGCGGTTGCGGGCCGGCTCCAAGATCGTCGATGCGAAGGCGGTGCATCACTTCAGCTCGAATCGCATGTCGGTCTGGCCAATCCTGCTCCTGCTGGTGGCGGGAATCGCTGCCGTCGTTGCCGCGATAGCGGTGACTCCGGTCGGGCACGACTGGTTTGGCTCCTTCGGTGACCACATCGCCGATTTCGGCACATGGATCAAAGGACTGTTCTCGTGATCAACTTCCGCTATCACCTCGTCTCCATCGCCGCGATCATGCTGGCGCTTGCGGCAGGCATCGCGTTGGGCTCGGGTCCGCTCGACCGGGCCACCTCATCGCTCAACGGTGACAATGGCGACTCGACGACCGCGACCGATCCGGGACTTGCGGCGTTTGAGTCCGCATATGCCGCGCGGACGTCCGGACCGCTGTTGAAGGATGCGCTGAAGGGTCAATCCGTCGTCGTGATCACAGTGCCCGGCTCCAACGCTGCCGAGGTGCGAGGGGTGACGACGGATCTGAAGGATGCCGGCGCAGAAGTCACCGGTCAGATCGAACTCAGTGCCAAGCTGCTCGACCCGTCGGGACGCGGATTTGCCGAGGGCATTGCCCAACAGGCCGCGAGCGACGTGCCGGGGGTCAGCGCCGCCGGTGACAGCTACGGACGCATTGGCGCTGCGATCGGGCGGGCGTTCCTGGGCAGCAAGTCGACCTCGGTCGACCAGACGGCGACGACGATCTCCGCGGCATTCAAGCAGGGTGCTCTACTCAGTCTCACGACCGCGCCGAAGAAGCTCGCCACCTTGGCGGTCATCATCGCCGGGCCGCAGCGCTCTGGGGATTCCGACCAGAGCAGCGTGATTGCCGCCCTCGCCGGAGCTCTCGGCGGTCCGAGCAAGGGTGTCGTGGTCGCAGGACCGTCGTCCTCGAGCACCGACGGTGGAGCGGTCAAGGCCGTACGAGATGGCAGTTCCGCCAACAGCGTCTCCACCGTCGACGTGACCGACTCCGCCGCTGGACGTGTCGTGACGGTGCTCGCTGCGGCGCAGCAAGCGAGCGGACAATCAGGATCCTGGGGCACGAGCCGAAGCACTGACGGGGCATTGCCGCGCTGACGTGGTCGATCCGACACGCGCTGCGTTGTCGATATGGGTGTTCTTCTTGGTAGGCTGGAATCCCGTGGAGGCCTGATGCTTTTCCAAGCATTGCGAGCGCTCGACATCGGTTTTCGACCACGGGAGTCACCTTGGCAGGTAGCGCGGTTACCAAGCATGTTTTCGTCACCGGCGGGGTTGCCTCGTCGCTCGGCAAGGGACTGACCGCCTCAAGTCTCGGTCGACTGCTGAAGTCGCGTGGTCTGCGCGTCACGATGCAGAAGCTCGACCCCTATCTCAACGTCGACCCCGGCACGATGAACCCGTTCCAGCACGGCGAGGTGTTCGTCACCGATGACGGCACGGAGACCGATCTCGACATCGGTCACTACGAGCGCTTCCTCGATGTCGACCTCTCCGGCAAGGCCAATGTCACGACCGGTCAGGTCTACTCCGAGGTCATTGCGCGCGAGCGTCGCGGCGACTACCTCGGCGACACGGTGCAGGTCATCCCGCACATCACGAACGAGATCAAGTCCCGCATCCGGGCGATGGCTGGACCCGATGTCGATGTCGTGATCACCGAGATCGGTGGCACCGTCGGCGACATCGAGTCCCTGCCGTTCCTCGAGGCGGCACGTCAGGTGCGTCACGACGTCGGCCGCGGCAACGTGTTCTTCCTCCACGTTTCGCTGGTGCCCTGGATCGGTCCGTCCGGCGAGCTCAAGACCAAGCCCACACAGCACTCGGTCGCCGCATTGCGGTCGATCGGCATACAGCCCGATGCGATCGTGTGCCGCGCCGACCGGGACATCCCCGACGGCATCAAGCGCAAGATCTCGCTGATGTGCGATGTCGACCAGGAAGCCGTTGTCACGGCAAGTGACGCCGCGTCGATCTACGACATCCCGAAGGTGCTGCACTCCGAGGGGCTCGATGCGTATGTCGTGCGCCGCCTCGACCTGCCGTTCCGTGATGTCGACTGGACGCAGTGGGATGAGCTGCTGCGCCGCGTGCACCAGCCGGCCGAAGAGTTGACGATCGCGCTGGTCGGCAAGTACATCGATCTGCCGGATGCCTATCTGTCGGTCGCCGAAGCGCTCCGCGCGGGCGGGTTTGCCCACGACGCACGCGTCAACTTGCGGTGGGTGCCGTCAGACGACTGTGAGACCGAAGCCGGCGCAGCTCACCTGCTGAATGACGTCGACGGAATCTGCGTGCCCGGCGGGTTCGGCATCCGCGGCATCGAGGGCAAGGTCGGCGCGCTGAAGTATGCCCGCGAACGCGGCATCCCCGTGCTCGGACTGTGTCTCGGGCTGCAGTGCATTGTCATCGAGTACGCCCGCAACATGGCTGGTCTTGCGGGTGCAAGCTCATCGGAATTCGATCCTGAGGCTCCGCACGCGGTCATCGCCACGATGGCCGAGCAGCTGGAGATCGTCGATGGTGCTGGTGACCTGGGCGGCACGATGCGCCTCGGGCTCTATCCCGCGATGCTGACACCCGGCAGCGTGGTGGCCGAGGCATATGGCGCGGTCAAGGTCGAAGAGCGCCACCGGCACCGCTACGAGGTCAACAACTCCTATCGCGCGCAGCTCGAGGCCGCGGGCCTGGTCTTCAGTGGCACCTCACCGGATGGCGACCTCGTCGAGTTCGTCGAGTTGCCGCGTGAGGTCCATCCCTACTACGTCGCCACGCAGGCACATCCGGAGCTTCGTTCGAGGCCGACCAAGCCGCACCCGTTGTTTGCCGGTCTGATCGGCGCGGCGATCGTCCGTCAGCGTGAGACCCGGCTGCCGGTCGACGAGCAGCAGCCGGCCGAGGTATGACGGATCACCCACTCCTTCCAGGGCGGCTCGCAGATCCGGGGCTGGGCGACATCGAGCAGGTCTGGCCAGTCAGCACGAGCGACTCGAAGTACGCGAGCCCGTACGTCAGCCTGAGCATCGACACGATCATCGATCCGCAAGGTGAGGAGCACGCACGCGCGGTCGTACGCCCCAATGGCGCCGTCGGTGTACTGGCGATCGATGCCGACGACCGGCTGCTGCTCGTCGAGCAGTATCGCCACCCGGTTGGCCGACGCATGCTGGAGATCCCGGCGGGGACGCTCGATGTCGATGGTGAGTCAGCCCACGACGCGGCGATCCGAGAGCTCGCTGAGGAGGCCGACATCGTTGCCGCCCAGTGGGAGCCGCTGCTCGACCTGTTTGCCACGCCGGGCTACTCCACCGAGCGGTGGTCGGTCTTTTGGGCGTCCGGACTCACCGCTGTCCCGTCCGCCGAACGTACGATCCGCGTCGCCGAAGAAGCCGACATGACCCAGTGGTGGTTGCCGTTCGACCAGGCCGTCGACGCCGCGCTGGCGGGGCGCTTCACCGACTCGATGACCGTCTCGGCCATCCTCGCCGCGCAGGTGCTCCGCAGCAGATGACCACCGATGTCGAGCGTGCCGTCCACGACTATCTCAGCCACCTGAGTGTCGAACGCGGCCTCGCCGACAACACGATCCGGTCCTACCGCCGCGATCTGCGCCGCTATCTCGATTTCCTCGCCGCTGCCGCCATCACCGACCCCACCGCGATCACCGAGAACGACATCTCGACATTTCTGGGCAGCCTGCGCACCGGCGATGTCGACCACACGGTGCTCGGCACGGCGAGTGCGGCCCGGACGATCGTCTCGGTGCGCGGCCTGCACCGATTCATGCTGCGAGAGCAGCTCGTCACGAATGATGTGACCGCCGCCGTCAAGCCTCCGAGACCAGCCGCCAGACTTCCAAAGGCACTACCCCTTGAAGACATCGAAGCGATCCTCGAGGCGGCCGGGGCGCCTGGGACGACGCTCGCTTCGCGCGACCGTGCATTGCTCGAGCTGCTCTACGGCACCGGCTCCCGGATCTCCGAGGCCGTCGGACTCGACCTGGACGACCTCGATCTGGAGGACTCCACCGTGTTGCTGCGTGGCAAGGGTGGCAAGCAACGCATTGTGCCGATCGGCTCGTACGCACGCGCATCCCTGGTCGACTACCTCACCGCCTCGCGTGCGGCCCTGGTGTCTGCCCGGGTCAACAGCCCTGCGGTCTTCCTCAACGCGCGGGGCGGTCGGCTCTCGCGGCAGAGCGCCTGGACCGTGCTGACCCGGGCGGCCAAGCGCGCCGGCGTCACGGCAGATGTGTCTCCTCACACGCTGCGTCACTCATTTGCGACACATCTGCTGGACGGGGGAGCCGACGTACGCGTGGTGCAGGAGTTGCTGGGGCATGCCTCTGTGACGACGACTCAGATCTACACCCTTGTCACCGTCGAAAAGCTGCGCGAGATTTATGCGACGGCCCACCCGCGGGCCACCCGGTGAGAAGTCTTGGGCGGTAGAGTGACGCTCGTCCGCCGGTCGAGCTGCAAGGGATGCTGATGAGCAAGGAACTTGGACCCACCGGACGACCTCTACCGAAGTTTCCGGAGCCCAAGCCTCGCAAGCCCGGCCTGCCCGCGACTGTGATCGCGATGTGCAATCAGAAGGGTGGCGTCGGCAAGACCACGACGACGATCAACCTCGGTGCGGCTCTTGTCGAGACCGGACGCAAGGTGCTGCTGGTCGACTTCGATCCACAGGGCTCCATGACGGTCGGCATGGGCGTCAATGCGTACGAGCTGGAGCAGAGCATCTATCACGTGCTGATGGATCGCGAGCTCGGCATCAAGGACATCGTGATGCAAACGGCAATCAAGGGCCTCGACCTGGTGCCGTCCAATATCGACCTGTCCGCCGCCGAGATGCGACTCGTGACCGAGGTGGGCCGGGAGCAGGTGCTGGCGCGCGTGCTGAAACCGATCCTGCACGACTACGACGTCGTTCTGATCGACTGCCAGCCATCGCTCGGTCTGCTGACCGTCAATGCGTTGACTGCTGCCGACGGCGTGCTCGTGCCCCTCGAGTGTGAGTACTTCGCACTGCGTGGCGTGGCGTTGCTGAAGGACACGATCGAGAAGGTGCGCGACCGCACGAACGATGACCTGCAGATCATCGGCCTGCTCGGCACGATGTACGACAGCCGCACACTCCACGGCAAAGAGGTGCTGGCCACGCTCGTCGAAGGCTGGGGAGATCTCGTCTTTCACACCGTCATCAGGCGCACGGTCAAGTTCTCCGACTCCACGGTTGCTGGCGAGCCGATCACCGAGTACGCCACGACGTCGCCGGGCGCCGCGTCCTACCGGCAACTTGCCCGAGAGGTCTTGGTGCGATGCCCCGGCGCGTAAACCTGCCCGGAGCGGACGAGCTCTTCCGGGCCACCGCCCCCTCCGCTGCGGCGGAGTCCGACGATGCCTCGGCGGCTAGTGGCCGGGTCAAGCACGACGAGAAGATGACGGTCTACGTCACCGCCGCCGAGCTTCTGGCGGTTGAGCAGGCGCGGCTCCAGCTGCGCAGAGACCTCGGACGTAGTGTCGATCGGGGTCGGTTCGTACGCGCGGCGCTGGCCGTGGCACTGGCCGATCTCGAATCCCGCGGCACCAACAGCGATGTCGCCCGGCGATTGAGCGAGTCGTGACGCTCGCGGGCGTCGACGAATCCGCGCCCGCTGGTTTCTCGGTCAACCTGGTCAACTTCGAGGGCCCGTTCGACCTGCTTCTGCAACTGATCTCCAAGCATCAGCTCGACATCACCGAAGTTGCGCTCTCGACCGTCACGTCGGAGTTCATCGCGTACATCAAGGCACTCGGCGAGGACCTCGAGCAGACCACGAACTTCCTGCTGGTCGCCTCGACGTTGCTCGACCTCAAGACCGCCCGACTGCTCCCGCAGGCCGAGGTCGAGGACGAGGAGGACCTGGCACTGCTCGAGGCGCGCGATCTGCTGTTCGCGCGGCTGATGCAGTATCGCGCCTACAAGTTGATGGCCGGCCTGATGGCCCAACGACTGGCCGCCGAGGAGAAGCGCTTTCCGCGCATCATCACCCTTGAGCCACGCTTCGCCGAGCTGTTGCCGGAGGTGCTCATCTCGGTCGGCCCCGACGAGCTCGCGCAGCTCGCCGCCGCGGCGTTCGAGCCCCGGCCGGTGCCGATCCTGTCGCTGGCACACCTGCACGCACCGCAGATCAGCGTGCGCGAGCAGGCGCATCTGATCGTCGACCGGCTCCGTCGCGAGCGCGAGCTGACATTTCGTGCGTTGACCGCGGACGCGCCCGATCTGATGACCAAGGTGGCGCGTTTCCTGGCGGTGCTCGAGCTCTTCCGGGAGGGCATGATCGCCTTCGAGCAGGCGACTCCACTCGGAGACCTGCACGTCCGGTGGACCGGGTCGGACGATGGCGACATCGACGTAGGTGAGGAATTCGACGCGCCGATGACGCCGCCGGACGACGCCGTCGTTGACGAGCCGCAAGACATCACAGACCCCACTGAGAGCACTGATGACTGAACACGAACTCCCGACCGGCCCGCATGAGCTCGAGTTGGGCACATTGGACCTGCTTCCCGCGCTCGAGGCTGTGCTGATGGTGGCTGACCAACCGCTCGACCACCTGACGCTCGCCCAGGCGGTTGGCCATCCGCCCACCGATGTCGAGCAGGCGCTCAACTCGCTGGCTGACGAATACACCGAGCAGGGTCGCGGGTTCGAGCTGCGCAATATCGCCGGCGGTTGGCGATTCTTCACCCGCGAGGCGTATGCCGGGGCGGTCGAGCGCTTCATCCTTGACGGCCAGCAGGCGCGGCTGACCCAGGCAGCACTCGAGACGATGGCCGTGGTGGCATACCGCCAACCGATCAGTCGCACCCGCATCTCGGCGATCCGCGGCGTCAACGTCGACAGTGTCGTCCGCACGCTGGTGACACGGGGCCTGGTCGAGGAGAGTGACGTCGATCCCGAGAGCGGTGCGATTCTCTATCGCACGACCAGCTACTTCCTGGAGCGGATGGGCATGGGCAGCATTGACGAGCTGCCCGACATCGCGCCACTCCTGCCCGAGATCGACGACATGGACGATGATCTGGCCTTCGGGGCGGCGACGCTGGAGTCCGTTCCGGATGTGGTCGAGGCCGCACTCGACGCGGATTCTGAGCACACCGAGGCCACAGACGAGACCGACACCTCGAACGCTGACCGTGGCTGAGATTCGCCTGCAGAAGGTCCTCGCCCAAGCCGGCATGGGAAGTCGCCGACGGTGCGACGACATGATCGCGCAGGGCCGGGTCGAAGTGAACGGCGAAGTCATCGATGTGATGGGCGCGCGTGTTGATCCGCTCGTCGACGTCATCCGGGTCGACGGCAAGCGCATACCGCCGCCCAATGAGCATGCGTATGTCCTGCTCAACAAGCCGCGGGGAGTCGTGACGTCGATGGCCGATGAGCAGGGTCGCCCCGACCTCTCCGGGTTGATCGCCCACCGCACGGACCGCCTCTTCCATGTTGGTCGGCTCGATACTGACACGTCGGGGCTGCTGCTGCTGACGAATGACGGCGATCTGGCTCACAAGCTGGCGCATCCGTCGTTCGAGATCACCAAGACCTATGTCGCTCTCGTCGACGGCACCGTGCCCGACACCCTTGCCGCGACGTTGAAGGCCGGCATCGAGCTGGACGACGGGCCGGCCCAGGTCGACCGGCTGTTGGTCAAGGATCGTTCGCGGGGACGTTCGATTGTTGAGCTCGACATCCACATGGGCCGTAACCGCATCGTCCGGCGGATGCTCGACGCTGCCGGGCACCCGGTCATCGAGCTCACGCGCACGGCATTCGGCCCGCTCGATCTGCGCGGACTGGCGGCGGGAGCGATGCGCGACCTCTCGCGCGAAGAGCTCGGGTCGCTCTTCGATAGCGTTGAGGCATGAACGAGCGGCAGCGAGGGAGTCATGGGGCAGGCATGAACGAGCCGCTTTCCGGACCCGTGCTGGTGATCGGGTGCGGGCTCATCGGTACGTCGATCGCCCTCGCGCTGACCGAGACCGGCGCGACCGTGCACCTCGACGACATTCGCGCTGCCAACCTTGAGTTGGCCGTATCACGAGGTGCTGGCAGTCCTGGGCACGTTGAGGCCCCGGTGCTCGTCGTCGTCGCGGTGCCACCCGCCGAGGTCGCCGCAACGGTCGCCCTCGCCCTAGCGGAGTGGCCTCAGGCAGTTGTCACAGATGTTGCGAGCGTCAAGGGCGGCCTGCAGCAGCAGATCGGCCGGCTGGCCGGCAGCGAGCGTTATGTCGGAAGCCATCCGATGGCGGGCAGCGAGCGATCCGGGCCGATGGCAGCGTCCGCGCGACTCTTCGAGGGCAGGCCGTGGGCGGTGACGGCTGCCGCCGATGCCAAACCTGACGCGGTCGATCTCGTCGTCCGCCTTGCCGGCCTCGTTGGCGGCGTACCCCTGGTGATGGATGCCGCCGCACACGACCGCGCCGTTGCGCTCGTCTCGCACGTGCCCCACGTGTTGTCGGTGCTGACGGCCGCGCGACTCAATGACGCGCCCAACGACCACCTCGCGCTGGCCGGCCCAGGACTGCGTGACGTGACTCGCATAGCCGGCAGCGACATTGCGTTGTGGCAGGACATCCTCGGCGCCAATGCCGATGAGATACGCGCAGTGCTCGAGCTGGTCCGCACGGATCTCGACCGCGTGATCAGCGCGATCGGCGACGATGCCGGCAGCCTGGGTGAGGTACTGCAGTCAGGCCGCGACGGCACGCAGCTCATCCCCGGCAAGCATGGCGACAAGGTGGCCGAGTTCGCGACGGTCTTCGTGTCGGTGGCCGACCAACCGGGCGAGCTGCCCCGGGTCATGGCCGACACCGGCGAATCGGGCGTCAACATCGAGGACATTCGCATCGACCACGAACTCGGACGACCCGTCGGACAGGTGGAGATCACCGTGCTTGCGTCGCAGGCAGATACGCTGGTCAAGGCCCTGATCGCCCGCGGCTGGTCCGCCTACAGCTGAGGAGTCGCACTCGTGAGCAAGCGCCAGCGAGCGAACCGTGAGGCGGCAATCACGCCGCCGCCTCCGTACCGTGCCTTTGCTACGGAGGTGGGGGCGTGAGCAAGCGCTTGGTCGTCGCCGTTGACGGTCCGTCCGGATCCGGCAAGTCGAGCACCGCGCGCGGAGTGGCCCAGCGGCTCTCTCTGGCCTACCTCGACACCGGTGCGATGTATCGCGCGATGACCTGGGCGTTACTGCAGGCCGGGATCGACCTCGACGATCCAGCCGCGATCGCCACTGCAGCGCAGGGCGTACGCCTGGAGTCCGGCACCGATCCGAGTGACCCGACGATCCGTGCCAATGGCGCGGATGTGGCTGACCCGATCCGCTCCGACGAGGTGACTGCTTCGGTCAGCCAGGTGGCGGCCGTGCCCGAGGTGCGCGAGATGTTGGTGGCCCTGCAGCGGGCGACCATCGCGGAGAATGAGCACCGCATTGTCGTTGAGGGCCGTGACATCGGCTCAACGGTGGCTCCCAACGCAGAGGTGAAGATCTATCTCGTGGCCGATCCGGCGGCGCGTGCGGCCCGACGCGCGGCTGAGGACGGAGCGGCCGACGCAGCTGCGACCGAGCTCGCGCTGGCTCGTCGGGACAAGATCGACTCGACCCGTGCAGCGTCGCCGCTGGCCAAGGCGCCTGATGCGGTCGTTGTCGACAGCACCTACCTGACGCTTGATGAAGTCATCGAGGCGATCGTCGAGATCGTGGGGGATGTGGCATGAGCGGGTTGCCCGAGGGCGGTATGCGGTTCATGCGCAAGCTCGCGCGGCCATACTTCAACCGTCGCTGGGACATCCACGAGCGTGGACAGGGCAATGTGCCCGAGTCTGGACCGGTGATCTTCGCCAGCAATCACATCGGCTGGCTCGACGGACCGCTGCTTTTCGTACGTCTTCCGCGGCCGGCCCATGCCTTGGTCAAGGAAGAGGAGTTCACCGGTCGGACCGGGAGGTTGCTGAACTTCGTCGGTCAGATCAAGGTCAGCCGGGGCCGCAATGACACCGGTGCGCTTCGCCGAGCCGATGCCGCTCTCGCCGCAGGTCAGGCCGTGCTGATCTATCCCGAGGGTTCGCGGGGCGAGGGTGAGTTCGAGCGGTTCAAGGGCGGGGTCTCGTGGCTCGCGCTGACGAGTGGCGCACCCGTCGTGCCGGTGGCGGTCTTCGGCACCCGACAGCCGGGCGAGCCGGCCGAGGCGCGGGCGCCAAAGGGAGCCCGCATCGACGTCGTCTACGGGCCGCCGATCCAATTGCCGATGCAAGGTTGGCCGCGAGATCGTGGGATGATTGAAGACGCCGGTGAGCAGATCCACGACCACCTGCGAGCCCACATACTTTGGTCCAAGAACGTGTTGAAGCGCGAGCTGCCCGGACCCCTTCCGAGAGGCTCATCCGATGGCTGAGGCCGTACCCGTCCTGGCCGTGATCGGTCGACCCAATGTCGGCAAGTCCACCCTCGTCAACCGCATCATCGGCCGTCGTGAGGCAGTCGTCGAGGACGTCCCGGGGGTGACCCGCGATCGCGTCTACTACGACGCGGTCTGGAACGGACGAGCGTTCACGGTCGTCGACACCGGCGGCTGGGACCCCGACGCCAGAGGCCTCGCCGAACGCATCGCCGCCCAGGCGGAAATCGCGATCCAGGTCGCGGACGCCGTGTTGTTCGTCGTCGATGCCACGGTGGGCATCACCGATGTCGACGAGAAGGTCGTACGCATCCTGCGCGCCGCCAAGAAGCCCGTCGTACTGGCGGCCAACAAGGTCGATGACCAGCGCACCGAGGCAGAGGCGGCAGGCCTCTGGAACCTCGGCCTCGGCGAGCCCTATCCGGTGTCTGCCCTGCACGGCCGGGGGAGCGGTGACATGCTCGACGCGATCCTGGAGGCGTTGCCCGAGACGCC
>JAOPXO010000078.1 GCA_025965115.1 Aeromicrobium sp. | reverse complement strand
TGGCGCCGCACCTCCGGCATCCACAAGGCCCGCGGCCGCCGCGCGCTCGGCATCGTGCGCGAGATCTGGGAGACCCGCGACGGCATCGCCGCCGACCGCGACATCACGCCCGGACGCATACTCCCCGATTCCTCGATCCTGGAGATTGCGGTGGCCCCGCCACAGGACATCACCGCTCTGAAGTCGATGCGGGTCATGAAGAATCGCGGACCGCGTCGATTTGTCAGCGAGTGGTTCGACGCGGTCGAGCGGGGTCTCGCACTCGATGAGATCAAGCTCCCCACGACCGGGTTGCGCTCCGACGGTCCACCGCCGCCGCGCGCCTGGGCGGACAAGAATCCCGCCGCGGCCGCCCGGCTCGGCCGTACGCGTGAGGTCGTCACCTCCCTCGCCGAGAAGCACAATCTGCCGACCGAAAATCTGATCAGCCCGCACCTCGTGCGCTCCCTCGCCTGGGAGCCACCGGAGCCACTGACCCTCGAAGCCGTGACAGCCGCGCTGGCCGGTCAGGGTGCGCGACCGTGGCAGATCGGCCTGACCGCTGAACTGTTGACCGAGGCATTGGAGCCGACAGCCGAGCAACCTGAGACGGACTCGGCCACTTCTTAGGGTTGGATGTGCAAGGTAAGCCACTCCTAAGTTACGATCGAAGACGTGCTGGGAAATTTTCTGATCGGACTCCGCGAAGGCCTTGAGGCAAGCCTCATCGTCACCATCCTGATCGCCTATCTCGTCAAGACTGATCGCCGCAGGGAGATCCGCTACGTATGGATGGGCGTTGTCGCCGCCTTTGCGCTGGTCATCGCCGTGTTCACGGTCATCACGATCGCCTTCGACCAGCTCTCGTTCCGCGCGCAAGAGGGTGTCGGCGGCTCCCTGTCGATACTCGCAGCAGTCCTCGTCACCTGGATGATCTTTTGGATGCGGCGCACCGCCCGTGGCCTCAAGCGTGAGCTCGAGGCGGAGATGGCCGCGGCCGTCACCATGGGACCGATCGCCCTCGCAACCGTTGCGTTCCTGACCGTCGGGCGCGAAGGACTGGAGACCGCGGCCATCCTCTGGTCGACGATCATCGGCGCCACCGACGCGCAGCCGTTCATCGGCGCGACCGCCGGCATCGCTGTCGCGATCGGCCTCGGCTTCCTGATCTACCGCGGCGCGATCAAGGTCAACCTCGGCAAGTTCTTCACGATCACCGGAGCGCTCCTGATCGTCGTCGCTGCAGGCGTCCTTGCCTACGGTCTCCACGACCTGCAGGAGGCGCGCTTCCTGCCGGGTCTTGCCCACACCGCGTTCGACATCAGCAATCCGACTGCGGCCGGCTGGAGCCCACAGAACGCCTCGGGATGGATGGGGACCCTGCTCAAGGGCACGATCAATTTCCAGCCCGACCCGACCTGGCTCCAGGCGATTGCCTGGCTGTCCTATCTCGTCGTCGTGCTGCCGCTGTATCTACGCAAGCCCAAGGCGACCGCCACGCCGGTCAAGGACGAACGCGTCCTGACGTCCTGACTGGGTGGCCCCGGTTACGGTGGTCGCATGAATGCGCCCGGGACAGCCGCCGCTCGCTTTGAGCCGGTCGTCGACCTGTTGCGCACCGCAGTCGAGGACGGCACCGAGCGTGGCGCCTCCCTCTGCGTGATCCAGGACGGCGAGGTCGTGCTCGACATCTGGGACGGCTGGTTCGACCTCGGCAAGACGATCCCGTGGGAGGCCGACACCCTCACGCCGGTCTGGTCGGTGACCAAGACGATGGTCAACGTTGCCGCTCTCGTACTCGTCGATCGCGGCGAGCTCGATCCCGACTTGCCCGTTGCTCGCTATTGGCCCGAGTTCGCCGCCGCCGGCAAGGACGGTGTCACGGTCGCCCAGCTGCTCGGCCATGCGTCCGGAGTCTCAGGTTGGGCGCAGCCCGTGACGGTCGACGACTTGTACGACTGGGACAAGTCGACCGCAATGCTCGCGGCGCAGGAGTCGTGGTGGGAGCCTGGCACTGCCTCGGGCTATCACCTGATCAACCAAGGCCATCTCGTCGGCGAAGTCATCCGGCGCATCACCGGCCTCTCCGTGGGACAGTTCTTCGCCAAGGAGATCGCCGGGCCGCTCAACGCTGACTTCCACATCGGCCTCGGCCCCGACAACGACGCACGAGTGTCGCCCCTCTCGCCGCCGAAACCGATCGACCTGGACCTGTCGGGCTTCGACCCAGAGAGCGTTCAGGCGCGTACGCTCAACGGCCCGTTCCTGCACGCCCGCGAAGCCAACTCCGAGCGGTGGCGCCGCGCGGAGATACCCGGCGTCAACGGCCACGGCAACGCCCGCTCGATGGCACGCATTCAGTCGGTGATCTCCCACGGGGGCGAGATCGACGGCGTACGTCTGCTGTCGCCCGAGACGATCGAGCGGATCTTCGAGGTGCAGTCCAGTGGCATCGATCTCGTGCTCGGAGTGCAGTCGACGTTCGGCATGGGCTGGGCACTGCCGGAGCCCGGCACGATGCCGTCCGTCCAGCCGGGCCACAGATGCTATTGGGGAGGCCTCGGAGGGGCGGTCGTCATCAATGACCTGGACAACCGGCTGACGATTGCGTACGCCATGAATCGGCTGATCTTTGAGTACGCCCCCGGCACACAGTCCATCCGACCGTGCGGCGACTCACGAAGTGATGCGTACGTGTCGGCGATCTACGACGCCCTGGGGATTGCGGCATGAGCGAGCGGCAGCGAACGAATCATCAGGCAGGGATCATGCC
>JAOPXO010000141.1 GCA_025965115.1 Aeromicrobium sp. | reverse complement strand
TCGAGCGGCACCGTGAGGTCGGCGGCTGCGGCCATCTGCGTGCGTACGAGCTGCTCGACCTGATCACGCTCGCCGGGCGCGACCTCGAGCACGAGCTCATCGTGCACCTGCAGCAGCATCCGTGAGGTGAGCCCGGCCCCGTCGAGGGCGCGCTCAACACCGAGCATCGCCACCTTGATGATGTCGGCCGCCGAGCCCTGGATGGGCGCGTTGAGCGCCATGCGCTCCGCCATCTCACGACGCTGTCGGTTGTCGCTGACCAGATCAGGCAGATAGCGGCGGCGGCCCATGATCGTCTCGGTGAAGCCGGTCTGCCGAGCCTCGTCCACGAGCCCTCGGAGATAGTCGCGTACGCCACCGAAACGCTCGAAGTAGTCATCCATCAGGCCCTGCGCCTCGCTCGTCGAGATGCCGAGCTGCTGACTCAGTCCGTAGGACGAAAGGCCGTAGGCGAGACCGTAGTTCATCGCCTTGATCCGCGCCCGCAGACCGCCGTCGATCTCCTCTGGGGGCAGCGAGAACACCTTCGCCGCCGTTGCGGTGTGGAAGTCTTCACCTGACTTGAAGGCTTCGATCAGATCGGAGTCCTCCGACAGGTGCGCCATGATGCGCATCTCGATCTGGCTGTAGTCAGCGGTCAACAGGGTCTCAAAGCCCGCCCCGACGCAGAACGCCTCGCGAATGCGGCGGCCAGACGCCGTGCGGATCGGGATGTTCTGCAGATTGGGATCATTCGAGCTCAGCCGACCCGTCGCCGCGATGGTCTGGGCGTACGTCGTGTGGATGCGCCCGTCGTCCGAGATCGACTTGCGGAGCCCCTCGACGGTCTGCTTGAGGCGAGTGACATCACGGTGATCGAGCAGGTGCTGCAGGAATGGGTGCTCGGTCTTTTCGTAGAGCTGCTGGAGCGCTTCGGCATCGGTCGTGTAGCCGGTCTTGGTGCGTTTGGTCTTGGGCATGCCGAGCTCGTCGAACAAGACCACCTGGAGCTGCTTGGGAGAGCCGAGATTGATCTCCTGGCCGCCGATCGCCGCGAATGCCTCCGAGGCCGCCGACTGAGCTCGGGCGGCGAACTCCGACTCCAGGGTGATCAGGTGATCGTCGTCGATCGCGATGCCGGCGCGCTCCATGCGGGTCAACGTCGCCACGAGCGGCAGCTCGACATCGCGGATGAGCGGTGTGCCGCCGATCGACTCCACCTCCTCGTCAAGCACGGCTGCCAGGTCGAGGGTCGCCCGGGCGCGCAGCATGCCCGACTCGGCTCCGGCATTGTCGGTGTCGAGGGTCAGCTGCCCGGACTGCTCGGAGTCATCGCGGAGCTCCCGCTTGAGGTAGCGCACCGAGAGATCGGCCAGATCGTATGAGCGTTGGTCAGGACGCACGACATATGCCGACAGCGCCGTGTCGGCGGCAACCCCCTGCAAAGCCCAACCGCGAGCGCCCAGGGCGAGGGCAGGACCCTTCGCGTCGTGGAGCACCTTGGGACGGCTGGCATCGGCAAGCCACTCGGCGATTGCACCCTCATCGTCGGCAGTGATGTCATCGACGTTGATCCAGGCGGCTGCTTGGTCGGAGGCCACGGCCAGTGCCACCACGTCACCCGTGCCTCGCCCCCAGGAACCTTGGACGTGCAGCCCCAGCCGACCGGCGGACTGCGCGTCGAGCCACGCCCGGACGGTGCCGGGAGCGAGGTTCTCGCCCTCGAGGTCGAATCCCTCGTCGGCCTGGGGATCGACCTCGCCGAATGCCTCGAAGAGGCGTACGCGGAGTGCATTGAACTCCAGGGAGTCGAACACCGTGTGGATGGCCTCGCGGTCCCACACTGTGTCGAAGGCCAGATCGGCCGGACCGGCCGGCAGATCGAGGTCGCAGATCAGCGCATTGATGCGGCGATTGCGCAGGACGTCGTCGAGATGCTCGCGCAGCGACTCGCCAGCCTTGCCAGGAATGTTGCCGACATCGGCCACCAGCGCGTCAAGCGTGCCGTACTGGTTGATCCACTTGGCGGCGGTCTTGGGGCCGACACCGGGGACACCCGGCAGGTTGTCGCTCGTCTCACCCACGAGGGCCGCGATATCGGGATAGTGCTCCGGCGTGACGGCGTACTTCTCCTCGACGGCCGTGGGTGTCATCCGAGCGAGGTCTGAGACCCCCTTGCGGGGATAGAGGACGGTCGTGTGCTCGGTGACAAGCTGGAGAGCGTCACGGTCGCCGGTGCAGATCAGCACGTCCATCCCAGCCGCCTCGGCGCGGGTGGCCAGTGTCCCGATGATGTCGTCTGCCTCGAAGCCGTCCTTCTCGAATGTCTGGATGTGCAGCGCGTTGAGGATCTCCTTGATCAGTGGGATCTGGCCGGTGAACTCCGGCGGAGACTTCGACCGGTTGCCCTTGTATTCGGCGTACTGCTCGAGCCGGAACGTCTGCCGCGAGACATCGAAGGCGACCGCAACGTGCGTCGGTTGTTCGTCGCGCAGGACGTTGATGAGCATCGACGTGAAGCCGAACACCGCATTGGTGCTTTGACCCGTCGTGGTCGAGAAGTTCTCGACGGGCAGGGCGAAGAAGGCACGGTAGGCGACGGAATGACCGTCGATCAGCAGGAGGCGGTCCACACCGGCGACTCTATCCGCCACGTCTGACGTGATGTGTGGAGGCGGAGCGTCAGAGGCGCGGACCGACGGAACGCGGGTCGGTCTGGCGCCGACGCAGGGTCCGGCGCACGGCAATCAGCTTGCCGGTGTCGCGTGAGTTCGTGGCCTTGGTGGTGAGCCGTGACCGCAGCTTGCTGGCCTGGATCGCGCGAACGATGGCGATCTGGTTGAAGCCGATCTTGGTGAGGTAGCGGTGTGGCTCGCGCGAATGGACCGGGATCGAAGCGACCACGATCTCGCAGTTGTTGTCCTCACCATGGCTCGCGGCCGCGGCCAGCAGCATCGACGCCACCGACCGGCGCCTGAAGCGCGGCGACACCTGGATCTCGGTCACGATCAACACGCGAGTGAGGTTGATGGGCGTCAGGGTGTTGATCGCGAACACGGTCGCCCCAACGATCTCGCCCTCGACCACGGCCACGACGATGCGCTTGTTGAGCTGCGAGAGATTGAGGTCGAGCGCGGCCGCCGCCTCGGCAACCCCGGGCTCGCGCCACAGGGCCTGCTGGGTGAACGCCTCGGACCCCTCGTCATGACTTGCTCCCGCACACTCGGCCCAAAGTGACACCAGCGCGGCAGCGTCCTCGCGTTCAGCATCACGCATCACGATGGGTGATCGGGTCGACATAGCGTTCCTGTCTCCGTGTCGTCGGGACACTGCGCACAGCGGGAAGGGGTCGAAATGACACACTACGCGCTGGGCATGTCCATGCCTTAGTTGAAATGTTGTCGATCGTGCGTCGAGGGAGACCCTACATGTTCATCGGGTTCGGCACGCTCATCAATGTTGCCACGGTGATCGTCGGCTCCAGCCTGGGCCTTCTGATCGGTCACCGGCTGAGCCTGCGGGTCCGCTCCACCGTGACCGGAGCACTCGGACTCGTGACCCTGCTCATCGCCGCCCAGTCCGCCATGACGGTCACCGATCGCGATCTCACCGATGCGGTCGGCACGAATGCTCCGGTGCTGATCGTGCTCGGCGCGCTGGTGCTCGGCGGCATCCTCGGCTCGTGGTGGCGCCTTGAGGATCGGCTCGAGCAGATCGGCGGATGGCTACAGCTCCAGCTGACTCGCGGTGGTGCGGAAAAGGGTCGCGAACGGTTCGTTGAGGGGTTCGTCGTCAGCTCCCTGGTGTTCTGTGTGGGGCCTTTGACAATTCTCGGGTCGATCAACGAAGGGCTCGGCAATGGCTCGAACCAGTTGTTGCTGAAGGCAACGCTCGACGGATTCGCCTCGCTCGCATTCGCTGCTTCGTTCGGCATCGGAGTCATGGCATCGGCCGGCTCGATCGCGCTGATCCAGGGGTCTCTCACCGCGCTCGGGGCCGTCGTCGGATCATTTCTCTCCGACGCGCAGTTGGTCGCTCTGACCGCGACAGGAGGACTGATCCTGATCGGTGTTGCGCTCCGGCTTCTCGACATCAAGGTCATACCTGTCGCGGACCTGCTGCCGGCCCTGGTCCTCGCGCCGCTGTTGTGCGAGGTCGCGATTGCCGTGCACTGATGGTCGGCGAGCAACGACGAAACCCAACTGTTACGCAGGAGTCCCCAATGTGACGCAGGTGACTCTCGGAGTGGCTATAGTCCACCAAATGAGCATCAGCGACAGGAGTCATGTGTGCGCCGACGAATAGCGGTTCTGCTCTCGATCATGGTTTGCAGTTTGGCCGCGGGCCTGTTGGCACCAGCCATGGCAGACAGCAACTCGATCGATGTCAACGGCACCCTCGCTGATACGCGGACGACCCCGGCGAAGCCGGTCCCCGGTGTGGCGATCAGCATCGAGGAGGGCGGCGCGGTGATCGGCAAGGCGGTGAGCGGAGCCGACGGCAACTTCTCGATCACGCTCCCTGGCGCGCCGATCGACCTGCTCGGCAAGACGATCACGGTCAAGCTCGACAAGGACACGCTTCCCAAGGGCGCCGATCTACGCGATCCCAAGAAGACGTCCTACAAAGTCCTGATCAAGACCGATGCCAACATCCGCATCGGCTACGCGATAGGGCCGGCGGTCGACAACTCCGTGCCGATCTTCACGCAGATCGGTCAGAGCGGCATCAACGGCATCTTCCTCGGCCTGTTGCTCGCCCTCGCGGCGCTCGGTCTGTCCCTCGTCTTCGGCACGACCGGGTTGACCAACTTCGCCCACGGCGAGCTCATCACCTTCGGTGCGCTGGCGGCATTCTTCTTCCAGGATCAGCTGAGCTGGGCATTCTTCCCGGCCGCCATCGCGGCGGTGGTGCTTTCCGGTGCGTTCGGCCTGGCCAACGACAGATTGCTGTGGAAACCCTTGCGCGGCAAGGGCACCGGCCTGATCGCCATGATGATCGTCAGCATCGGTCTGTCGATCTTCCTTCGCAACATCTACCAATACTTCTTCGGCGCCGACAACCATCAGTACACCGGCGTCCAGGCGGGCAAGCTGTGGAACCTCGGCTCGATCGGCATCTCGCCCAAATCGTTCTACATCGCGATCGTGTGCGTGGTGGTCCTGGTCGCCGTCTCGCTCGCCGTCCAGAAGACCCGCCTTGGCAAGGCGACCCGAGCCGTCTCCGACAATCCCGCGCTCGCCGCCTCGTCCGGCATCGATGTCGACCGGGTGATCACCACGATCTGGATCGTCGGCGGCGCCCTGGCCGGTATGTCCGGCATCATGTGGGGCCTCACCAACGGCTTCGACTACCAGGTCGGCAACAAGATCCTGCTTCTCGTGTTCGCGGCCGTGACCCTCGGTGGTCTCGGCACGATCTGGGGCACGATGGTCGGCAGCATTATCGTCGGCCTACTGGTCGAGATGTCGTCGATCATCCTGCCCTCGGAGCTCAAGTACGTCACTGCACTGGTCGTCCTGGTGCTGATCCTGCTCGTTCGACCCCAGGGCCTGCTCGGTCGAGCAGTGCGCGTCGGTTAGGAAGGGAGACAAGCCATGAGTGAGCGTCAGCGAGCGAATCATGAGGCAGGAATCATGCAGTCCCCTCCATATCGTGGGTTTGTCATGGAGGTGACGGCATGAGTTGGTCAGACGTCCTCACCGGTGCTATCGAGCAGGGAATCGGTCCCAGCGCGATCATCTACTGCTTGGCCGCGATCGGCCTCAACATCCACTTCGGCTACACCGGACTGCTGAACTTCGGTCAGGCCGCATTCATGATGGTCGGTGGCTACGCCGTCGGCGCGCTGATCCAGGACCAGGGTTGGCCGCTTTTCCCCAGCATCGTCATCGGTCTGCTCGCGGCGGTAGTCCTTGCCCTGATCCTCGGTGTTCCGACGCTGCGACTGCGGGCTGACTATCTGGCGATCGCCACGATCGCCTCCGCCGAGGCAATCCGGCAGGTGCTCGGATCAGCCAGCCTCAAGGACCAGTTCGGCGGCCAGGACGGCCGCTACGGATTCGTCGACGGCATGCGGTCACTCAACTTCGTCCCTAGTGGCGGAGTGCACTTCCTGGGCCTTGACTTCCGCTCATACGACTTCTTCATCATGATCGTTGGCTGGTCGCTTGCGCTGATCCTGTGCGGGTTCGTCTACCTGCTGATGCGCAGCCCGTGGGGTCGCGTCCTGAAGAGCATCCGCGAGGACGAGGACGCCGTACGCAGCCTCGGCAAGAACGTCTACTCCTACAAGATGCAGGCGCTCGTGCTGGGTGGTGTCATCGGTGCGATGGCCGGCATCATGAGTGGCTTGGCGACCAGCAATGTCGCGCCGTCCGACTTCGCAACTGACACCACGTTCTTCACCTACACGGTGCTGTTGATCGGTGGCGCCGCCCGCGTCTTCGGGCCTGTCGCCGGTGCGTTGATCTTCTGGTTCTTCATCAGCGGACTCGACCTGTTCTTCGACAAGATGACGTCGGGCTCCAATCCCGCCATCCCGGCCTCGATCATGACCGACGACCAGGCCAGTCTGATGCGACTCATCTTCCTCGGTCTGATCCTGATGTTGATCATGATCTATCGACCTCAAGGCATATTCGGAGACAGAAGGGAGCTGGCAATCGATGCCCACTGACACCGAGCCGTCCACCGAGACAACCGCCAAGAAGACCGACTCGATCCTGGTCGCAGACGGAGTCACTCGTACGTTCGGCGGTCTGACCGCGGTCGACGTCGAGCATTTCGAGATTCAGCGTGGCAAGATCACCGCCCTGATCGGCCCGAACGGTGCCGGCAAGACGACGTTCTTCAATCTGCTGACCGGCTTCGACAAGCCTGACTCCGGCGCCTGGACGTTCAACGGCCAGAGCCTAGACGGCGTGCCGCCCTACAAGGTGGCTCGGCTGGGCATGGTGCGCACGTTCCAGCTGACCAAGGTGCTGTCGCGCCTCACCGTGATCGAGAACATGCGACTCGGCGCGACCGGCCAGCGTGGCGAGAAGTTCCTCCCCAGCCTGTTCCGCGGTCTCTGGAGCGGTCAGGAGAAGGCCAACACCGAGCGCGCCATGGAGCTGCTCGGCCGGTTCAAGCTCGACGCCAAGCACGAAGACTTCGCCGGCTCGCTGTCCGGCGGGCAACGCAAGCTCTTGGAGATGGCACGCGCCCTGATGGTCGACCCAGAGCTGATCATGCTCGACGAGCCCATGGCCGGCGTCAACCCGGCACTCAAGCAGTCCCTGCTCGGTCACGTGAAGTCACTGCGCGACGAGGGCCGCACCGTCCTGTTCGTCGAGCACGACATGGACATGGTCCGCGACATCTCCGACTGGGTCGTCGTCATGGCGCAGGGCAAGATCGTTGCCGAAGGCCCCCCGGACACCGTGATGGCCAACCAGGCCGTCATCGACGCCTATCTCGGCGCCCACCACGATGCCGAGCTCACCCACGACACCGAGGAAGAGATTCTCGCTGCCGCAGAAGCCGAGCTCAAGGCCGAGGACGAGGAGAACAGCTGATGGTCGACACCGCCTCACCCGAGGGCGCGATCCTGCGCGCAGACAATCTCGTCGCCGGCTACCTGCCTGGCGTCAACATCCTCAACGACACCAGCCTGCACTGCCACGAAGGCGAGCTCGTCGGCATCATCGGCCCCAATGGCGCCGGCAAGTCGACACTGCTCAAGGCGATGTTCGGCCTCGTCAAGATCCACGAAGGCACCGTCGTGCTTAACGGCAAGGACATCACCAACCTTCGCGCCGACCAGCTCGTGGCCTCTGGCGTCGGCTTCGTGCCGCAGACCAACAATGTCTTCCCGTCGCTCACGGTGTCGGAGAACCTCGAGATGGGTATGTATCTCGACCCCAAGAAGTTCAAGGAACGGTTCAAGTACGTCACCGACATCTTTCCCCGACTCGACGAGCGCAAGGACCAGCGCGCGTCGTCGCTGTCGGGTGGTGAGCGTCAGATGGTGGCCATGGGCCGCGCCCTGATGATGTCACCGTCCGTGCTGCTGCTCGATGAGCCGTCCGCCGGCCTCTCCCCTGCCCTGCAGGACGAGGTGTTCGTCCAGACCAAGAGGATCAATACCGCCGGCGTCTCGGTTGTCATGGTCGAGCAGAACGCCCGACGTTGCCTCCAGATCTGCGACCGCGCATACGTCCTCGATCAGGGTCGCAACGCCCACACCGGGCCGGGCCGTGACCTGATGAACGACCCGAAGGTCATCGAGCTCTACCTCGGCACGCTCGCCAAGGCCCTCTGACCCACACGGTTCACGAAGCGCCCTTCACCCATCCGGGTGAGGGGCGCTTCAGTTTGCTGCTCCCCGCTGCTCGCAGGCAACGGGAAAGGCCCCGGCCGAAGCCGGGGCCTTCCTCATTGTTCGGTGTTGCGTTGCGTACTTACTCGACCACGCCAGTGACGTATTCGAGGTTCTTGTAGGTGTTGTCCTCGCCGTACTGGAAGATGCCGATCGTCGCCTTCGACGGGGAACCCGTCGAGTTCAGGTCGACCGGACCGGAGACACCGTCATAGTCGATGTCCTTGCCGGCCTTGAGCAGCTTCACGCAATCGGCGTAGGTCGTGCACTTGGTGCCGTCAGCCGAAATCTTCTGGAGCTGGCTGGCGATGGCCTTGCCGCTGTCACTCTTGGCAGCGGTGGCGGCCAGTGCCGACATGATCGTCGCGTCGTAGGACTCAGGACCGTAGGTGAAGTCCTTGAGCTTGGAGTTGACGGTCAACAGGCGAGCCTTGAAGTCATCCTTCAGCTGGGCGCCCGGGTAGGTCGCCTTGACGCCCTTGAGGGTGCCCTTCGGGAAGTCCTTGCTGTAGTCGGCGGTGTTGCCGTCCACGAAGTAGGTCTTCACATCCTTCGGGCCAATGCCAGCAGCGATGAGGCCAGGAATGATCTTCGTGGTCTCGTTGAACGCAATCACGACGACCGCGTCCGGCTTGCTGTCCTTGATCTTCTGGATCTCCGAGGTGTAGGACGTGGCGTCGACGCTGTAAAGCACCTTCGCTGCGACCGTTCCACCCTGGTCCTTGACCGTCTTTGCGACGTTCTCGGCGAGGGCCTCACCATAGGCTTCCTGGCGAGCGAGGATGGCGACGTTCTTGGCGCCGTCCTGCAGGACCAGGTTGCCGAGCACAGCGCCCTGGAGCACGTCGGACGGGGCGGTACGGAAGTACAGACCCTTGTCGTCGTAGGTGTCGAAGGCGGTTGAGGTGTTGGCCGGGGAGAACTCCACGACACCGGCACCGACGATCTTGTCGATGACGCTGAGCGAGACGCTCGAGGAGGCGGCACCGATGATGACGTCAGCATGGGCTGCGAGCAGCTTGTCGACCGAACCGGGCGCAATCTTCGGCGTACCGTCGCCGGAGTCAGCCTTGGACTGTACGACGGGCTTGCCGTTGACTCCGCCAGCGGCGTTGATGTCCTTGACAGCGAGGTCGACACCAGCAAACTCGGGCGGGCCGAGGAAGGCAAGGTCACCGGTCGACGGCAGCAGTGTGCCGACGGTCAGAACGCCATCACCCTTGGGGGTGCTGGAGCTTGCCTTGGAGCCATCGCTATCGCTTGAGCTGCCGCCACAGGCAGACAGCGCGAGCGCGCTCGCGGCCACAAGGGCGGCGAGGCGGATCGTCTGGGTACTGCGTTTCATCAATCCTCCGGATGGTAGAAGCGCCCATGGCACGCGCCAAAGAGCGTGAACGTATGTCCGAACCTAGTCGTCGGAGGGCTCATCTGTGTGGGGGTTCCCGACTTGAACGGCAACCGTTACCAAGTTGTAACCAAGAGAATGCTGAGATTCCTGCTGAGCCTATTCCTCGCTCAGCTCGAGCCCCGGCCCGTGGTCGATCACGCCTTGCGCGACCTGATGCATCGTCAACCTGAGATCCATTGCGGTGCGCTGGATCCAGCGAAATGCGTCGGGTTCGGTCAACCCCAACGATTCCTGGAGCAGGGACTTCGCCCGGTCGACGGTTTTGCGAGTTGCGAGTTGTTCGGTGAGGTCGCCAATCTCCTTCTCCAGGGCCGTAATCTCGGCGAATCGACTCATGGCCATCTCGATCGCGGGCACCAGGTCAGACCTGGAGAACGGTTTGACGAGGTACGCCATGGCGCCGGACTCGCGGGCCCGGTCGACCAGCTCGCGCTGGCTGAAGGCGGTGAGCATCACGACCGGCGCGATGCGGGCCGCCGCAATCTGTGATGCTGCGGCGATGCCGTCGAGCTTGGGCATCTTGACGTCCATCACGACGAGGTCGGGTCGGTGCTCCATGACGAGCTCCACCGCGGTCTGGCCGTCGCCGGCCTGGGCGACCACGTCATAGCCCTCCTCGACGAGCATCTCGGCGAGATCGAGCCTGATCAGGGCCTCGTCCTCGGCGATCACGACGCGCGGGGACGGGCGGCCCGAGGAGGGGTTGGAGTCGCTCACGTGAGAAGGTTAACCGCCGCTAATTTCAGCGTGCGCCGGGTTGGCGGAATGGTAGACGCGATGGTCTCAAAAACCATTGTCCGCAAGGGCGTGCGGGTTCGAATCCCGCACCCGGCACGGGTGACTCAACCACTCGCTTCGCTCGGGTTTCTCACCCGTGCCGGGAAGCAACGACAGCCGTCCACGGCTGTCGCCGTGTCGGCTTGCCGGCACTCGCGAGATCTCTCGGACACGGAGTAAAAAGCTCGGCCAAGGGGCGAAGCCCGCTGGCGAAGGGGCTAATCCCCGTACTTGGCGTCCTCGTAGCCGGGCGCGACCCGGTTGATCGCGTCACCCATGTTGTGAATGCGCAGGGCGTTGGTCGAACCGGGGATGCCGGGAGGGCTACCGGCGAC
>JAOPXO010000135.1 GCA_025965115.1 Aeromicrobium sp. | reverse complement strand
ACGCCAACTACCTGCTGACCAACCCCGACACGCTGCACCACTCGATCCTGCCGGCGCATGCCCGCTGGAGCCGGGTGCTCGGCGGCGTCAGCCATGTCGTGATCGACGAGTGCCACCACTATCGTGGTGTCTTCGGAGCCCACGTCGCGCACGTGTTGCGCCGACTCCGGCGGATCTGCGCGCACTACGGTGCCGATCCGATCTTCGTACTGTCCTCGGCGACGGTTGCCGACCCGGATGTCTTCGCCACCCGGCTGACCGGACTCGACATGTCCGCGGTGACCGACGACGCCTCGCCGCACGGTGCGCGGACCATCGCGTTGTGGGAGCCACCGCTGCTGCCCGGGCACGACGAGAGCCAGGCGCCCGTACGTCGGGCCGCGACGAGCGAGGCCGGCGAGCTGCTCACCGATCTGGTGATCGGCAAGGTGCGGACGCTTGCTTTCGTACGCTCGCGTCGGGGCGCCGAGACGGTGGCGGCGACAGCTCAACGGCGTCTAGGCGAGGTCGACCCCGATCTGCCCGGGCGGGTAGCGACCTATCGCGGTGGCTATCTGCCGGAGGAGCGGCGGGCTCTGGAGCGACGGCTTCGCGACGGCGACCTGTTGGGCCTGGCCAGCACCAATGCGCTGGAGCTCGGCATCGATGTCGCCGGACTCGATGCCGTCATCAGTGTCGGCTTCCCCGGCACCCGGGCGGCGCTGCAGCAGCAGTTCGGCCGTGCTGGGCGCTCGGGACGATCCTCGATCGGCATCCTGGTGGCCAGGGACGATCCGCTCGACACCTTTCTGGTGCATCACCCCGAAGCGCTGCTCGGCGCCCCGGTCGAAGCCTCGGTCTTCGACCCCGACAATCCCTATGTGCTCGGACCACATCTCGCAGCCGCCGCCCAGGAGATCCCACTGACCGAGGCCGACTTCGAGCTCTTCGGGCCGCGTACGGCCGAAGGTGTCGCCGCGCTGGAGGACGCCGGATGGCTGCGCAAACGTCCGGCGGGCTGGTTCTGGACCAAGCGCGAGCGGGCCAGCAATCTCGCCGACATCCGATCCAGCGGGGGCGCGCCCGTGCAGATCGTGGACGCCGGCACCGGTCGGCTGATCGGCACGGTGGATGCCAGCTCGGCCGACGCCGCTGTGCACGAAGGCGCCGTCTACGTGCACCAAGGAGAGGTGCACGTCGTCGACGAGTACGACGTCGAAGGCGGGGCCGCGATCGTCCACCAGGAGGATCCCGAGTATTCGACGATGGCTCGATCGGTCACCGAGATCACAATCGCGGAGACCGAGCGCACCGACCGTTGGGGCAAGGCCGCGATGTCATTCGGTTCTGTCGACGTCGTGACCCAGGTGATCTCGTACACGAAGCGAAGCACCACGGGTGGTGGAATGCTGGGCGAAGAACTGCTCGACCTGCCCGAACGCACCCTGCACACCAAGGCGGTGTGGTGGACGCTCGACGCGGACGCCGTCGCCGCAACGTTGCAGACCACCGACGTGCCCGGTGCTGCCCACGCCGCAGAACACGCCGCGATCGGACTGCTGCCGCTGCTCGCCACCTGCGACCGCTGGGACATCGGCGGCGTCTCGTCGGCCTTGCACGCCGACACCGGCACGTTGACGGTGTTCGTCTATGACGGCTATCCGGGCGGCGCCGGATTTGCCGAGCGCGGCTTTGAGGTCGCGGCTCGTTGGTTGCGCGTCACCCGCGACGCGATTGCGGCGTGCGAGTGCGCGACGGGCTGCCCCTCCTGCGTGCAGTCACCCAAGTGCGGCAATGGCAATGAACCGCTCAGCAAGGCCGGCGCGGTGACTCTGCTCGACGCCTTCCTGTCCGATGCGCCTGGGCAGTCCTCCTCCTAGTCAGAGCTGAGCGAGTTGCCGAGTCGGAGACTCAGCCCCGAGCGGGTTGCCGACTCCAACCCTCGGTGAGTCCAAGGCCTAGTTCGGCACATAGAAGGCCGGAGCAGCTCTCGCCTTCTGCTCGAACGCCCAGCGGTGACCCCACCAGGATCGGCTCGTGCCGCGCGCCGTGATGGTGGCGACATCGAAGTCCATCCGGCAGGTCAGCACCCTGGCACCATTGCGTCGGGCAATCGCGGTCACCGCATCGCAGGGCTCCTCGCCGTTGACACTCGCCCGACTCGCCGCGAGCGCCGACAAATCAGCCGTTGCGGCCACCGAGTGCTTGAGACGCACCAAGCCGGCCACCTGGGTCACGACCAGTGCAGCGGTGGTGAGCAGGACGGCGATCGACGCGGCGTATGCGGTTGTCGCGCCCGTCTCTGGGCGGCGCCTCACGGTGACTCCTCGGCGGCGACCGATGACGACTTCATCGTGCGAGCGCCGATGCCCGAGAAGAACGGCACCGGCATCCTTGATCGAGCCGTCACCGTGACCGTGACGAGCCCATGTGTCGAGCTGACCGAGACCTTCGCGCCATGCGGCGCCTGGCGGATGGCGATATCTCTGGCGGCGGTGACCGCATCACCCCTGGCCACCATGCGTGCGGCCTCGCGAGACGCATCGGCGATGCGCACTTGGGTGAAGCCCAACGACACGATCCAGAGCAGCAGGAAGGCGAACGCGACGCCGAATGGGGCAATCGTGGCCAGCTCGGCGGTCACCATGCCGCGCTGTCAGCGCGGCCGCTGTGGACAGCACCTGAACCGTGCTCATTTGAACGTCTGTGATTGGCTGTCCGTATGGGAGGGAGCACCAAAGCGAGGCTCAAGAACAGGGGCCGAATCGCCATCATGCGCGCCGGGTTGCGAGCGGGCGGTCGGTTGCAGCGACGCACCGAGACGCTCGATCGGTTCGCGACGATGGGCGCGTGGGTCGGCACCTTCGACAATCGCCTTCCCCAGCATTGGCACGATCGCTACGATCTGTTCCGTGAGGGCTTGCGTCATGTGCACGGCGACTCGCCGCTGTACCTCGAATTCGGCGTCTACAAGGGCGACACCCTCACCTGGTGGTGCGACAACCTCCCCTGTGCTGGAGCACGGTTCGTCGGCTTCGACTCGTTCGAGGGGCTGCCCGAAGACTGGCACACCCATGTCAGGGCTGGAACGTTCGCGCTCGACACGATTCCCGAGCCGCCAGACGAGCGAGCTTCCTACGTAGTGGGCTGGTTCGACGAGACGCTCCCGGACTTCGAGGTTCCGTCGCACGACCAGCTGATCGTGAACATCGATTCCGACCTCTACTCGTCGGCGGTCGTGGTGCTCACCGCGTTGGAACCATTCCTGGTGCCCGGCACGCTCATCTACTTCGACGAGCTCGGCGATGTCAATCATGAGCTGCGCGCGTGGCGCGAGTTCCTCGACCGCACATCGCTCAAGTTCGAGGCCCTCGGGATGTCGAACGGTGGCATCAACTGGCTGTTCCGCGTCGTCGCCTGACCGCAGCCTGCCAACTCTCGACGATCGGGCGCCTATTCTGATCAGGTGAATGCTTCGGCCCCGGCTGGCAATACGGCCGCATTTTTCGACCTGGACAAGACGATCATCGCCAAATCGAGCACCCTCGCATTCAGCAAGCCCTTCTTCGAAGGTGGATTGCTCAGCCGACGCGCGGTGCTGCGCAGCGCATACGCGCAGTTCATGTTCTCGATCAACGGGGCCGACCACGATCAGCTCGAGAAGATGCGCGCCTATCTCACCCAGATGGTGACCGGCTGGGATGTCGAGGTCGTACGCCAGTCAGTCGCCGAGACCTTGCACTCGATCATCGATCCGATCGTGTTCGACGAAGCCGTCGACCTGATCGAGGAACACCACGCCGCCGGTCGCGATGTCATCATCGTGTCGGCATCCGGCACCGAGGTCGTCGAACCCATCGGCTCGATGCTCGGAGTCGATCACGTGATCGCGACGACGCTCGTCGCCAAGGACGGCCGCTACACCGGTGACGTCGAGTTCTACGCCTACGGCCCCAACAAGGCCAAGGCCATGCGGGAGCTCGCCGCCGAGCGGGGTTACGACCTCGCTGAGTCGTACGCGTACTCAGATTCGGAGACCGACGCCCCAATGCTCGAGGCGGTGGGTCATCCCTTCGCGGTCAATCCCGACAAGACGCTGCGCCGGATGGCTGAGGAGAACGGCTGGCCGGTGCTGATCTTCGCTCGGCCGGTGGCGCTCCGACGCCGCCTCGGACTCGACACCCGGGTCGGCAAGGCCGCGGCGGTGGCGGTCGTTGCGAGCGCGGTCAGCGCAATTGCCGTCGCCCTGGTGACCCGCCGCCGGCACAAGGTCGCGGCCTGACCGTCGTCAGAACCGACCAACGGCCTTGAACACCTGCTCCTCGACGGCACGCATACCGGCTTTGTTGGGGTGCAGAACTGCGCCATTGCCCGCCACCGTCGGAACGGCGCCATTGACCCACGCATCCTTGCCGGCACAGGCGTCATGGCCGTGCGAGTTCCCACGAACGTCCACGAACTTGACGTGCGCAGAGCGGGCGGCGTCCCGCAACGCAGAGTTCAGCGCGACCTCCACCTTCATTGCCCTGGCGCGGTTCGCCTCCGTCATGGGCAGGGCCGGGCATTCACCGGAGTCCGGCACGATTCGCAAGTAGCCCACCAGCAGGACGCGCGCCTGAGGCGCTCGTTTCTTGACGTCCGCCAGGATCGCTTCCACGCGGTGTTGCGTAGCGGGGTACACCGGCGTCGCGTCGCTGTCGGCGAACTTGCGGCAGGCGGACTCCTTCGCGCTGGTCTTCACGAGGCAGTGCACGAAAAGTCCCAGGAACAGCTGGTTGTCATTGGCGCCGATACCGACCGTCACGAGTTTCGTCGAGGGTGACAACGCATCCAGCTGCGGGGGTAGTGGTTGACCCACGTTCATGAGCCCGTCCACCACCGTTGAGGTGTTCGCACCGCCACAACTGACGTCGACAAGGGTCGTGCGCTTGAGCTTCGCGTCCAACAAGTGCGGATAGTTCCGGTCCGAGCGCACGCATTGCGGCACCGTGGTGTCTTGGTCGGGGATGCCCGGCCCGGACACGTACGAATCACCAATCGCCACATAGCGGCGGTCAACTTTGGTCGACGGCGAGTGGTTGGTGCACGCCGTCAGCCCGAGCAGAACGACAACCATCATGACGAGCCGACCGCGAAACATGCCGCAATCCTAGAGGCACGCACAATCTGAAAATCCCGCTTGTGAAACCAGGCGCACAATATTACGCGCGAGTAGGGCTGTTCGCCCGGGGCGCGAGGGGCGTAGTAAGGGAACCAAGAACTCCACAGCGGCAAGCAGCCCAGTACCCACGCGGCGATCACCCGTCCTAGAGGGGAAGTCGCTCGACGGACTCAGCCTCTCAGGGGGCGGAGACGCGACGACGCCGATGACAGCACGCCTGGTAGCTGAGTACTGCTGGCCAGGCGGCGTCCATCCCACCGGGATCGGCGCCGCCGCTCTGTGTGATGTCCTGCCGCGGCCGAAATCTGCGGCCGTGGAACTCAGTTTCGAGTGCCGGTACGTCTCAGCACATCTGACCGGTTGTCCGTGCGGCCGACATGCTTGGACCTGCCGCCACGGTTGGCGCGGGTCGTGTTGACATTGGAGGTCGCCATGTCGAATCCGTAGCCGTACCCGTATCCATAGCCGTAACCGGACAGTGCCCGCCGTGGTGCCATGTTGAGGACGACACCGACGACCTGACTGCCGACGTTCTCGATTCGATCAACAGCCTGCTTGACTGCCTCAACGCTTGTCTTCCCGTGGCGGACGACAAGGAGCACGCCGTCGGCCTTGGTGGCGATGAGTGCGGGATCAGCCACCGGAACGAGCGGCGGGGCGTCAATGATCACCACGTCGTACTGCCCGCGAAGCCTGTCGAGCAGATCCGACATCGCCTGCGTCTCGAGCACCTCGGCAGGATTGGGCGGCTGAGGCCCGGTGCCCAGGAAGTCGACGCCACTCACGTGTTGCTGGATGCAGTCCTCGAGCGGTGCTTGGCCGACCAGCACGGTGAGCAACCCCACGGAGTTCTCCAGACCCAGGACCCGCGCGACTCGCGGCCTGCGGAAGTCGCAGTCCAGAATCAGGACCCGCCTTCCCGTCTTGGCAATCGTGATGGCGAGGTTGGTCGACGTCACGGTCTTGCCCTCCTCGGGCAGAGCGCTGGAGATGACCAGGACCTGATGTTTGGAGTCGAGATCGACGAACTGCAGGTTGGTACGCAGGACGCTGAACGCGTCGACCCGCTCACTGGCCCCAGACGTATCACTGATCAGCGGTCGCTTCGGCACCGATGAGTCGAACGGGATGACGGCCATCACCGCCGCACCCGAGGCCTCGGCCGCATCACCCGGCGTCTTGATCGACGTGTCGAACAGGTCCCGCAGGATCGCACCGGCGAAGCCGAACAGGAGGCCGAGCAGCGCGCCGATAATGACGTTCAGGGGGAGGTTCGGAGAAACCGGGAAGCCATTCAGGGTGGCGTCGCCGGCGACCCGCGCGACGATCGGCGCAGGGAGCTTGCTGCTCGCATCATCGGATGGCGCCTCGAGCACCGCGACCATCTTGACCACTTCGGCCGCCTCGGCCCGAGCGATCTTTCTGGCCATCTGTGGATCGGGGTCAGTCACTGAGATCTGGAGGATGACGCTCGAGGGCACCGGAGTCGCCGTGATGCGCGACGCCAGCTGCTCCGGGGTGATGTTGAGACCGACCTCGCGGATCACCCGTCCGAGCAGCGCAGGGTCTTTGGCCAGATCGGCGTACGAGGCAATCCGCTGCTCGGAGTAAAGCCCGAGCGCGTAGGCGTTGGTCGCGTCAACCGTGGTCGCCGTGACGTAGACCCGGGCGTCAGAACGATAGGTCGGCGTGATGCTGAGCGTGAGGGCGGTCGCACCGATCAGTCCGATCAAGAACGTCACGAGAACGAGTTTCCAACGTCGCCGAAGAGTGCGAACCAGTTGACGAAGTTCCACGTAACGTCCTCATACCTCGAAATATCTTGCTCAGGAAAGATCCCACCGTATCGTTAGTGTAGGCCAGCGATCGCTAACGTTCCGACCGACTGACGGCGAGGCGTGCGAGCATCTCCCGGGTCTGACCCACGGTTCTGTCCCAGGTGAAACTGGCACCCCACGCCTGAGCATCCTCAAGTTGTTGGCGGCTCAGGTGTCCGACGGCGGTCATCGCGTCGGCGAGTGCGTCGGCCGTCCAGTCGGCCATCATGACGGCGTGCCCGCCCGCGACCTCCGTCGAGGCCGGCTCGGGCCCGATCACGACTGGCTTGCCGAGCGCCATTCCCTCGACAATCGGCAGGCCGAATCCCTCGAAGTCAGAGGGGAACACGATGGAGGCGGCCGCGGAGAACGTGCGACGGAACTCATCGTCAGGCAGGAACGGTGCGAGCGTGACGTGCTGACTGAGAGATCGCTCCGCGATCATTGCGCCGAGCCTTTCGCGGTTGGCGGCTGAGACGCCGACAAACAGCAGCGGTGGAACCGTGTCCGTACGTGTGGCCAAGGTCGCCCAGGCGTCGAGGATCAGATCGGGGTTCTTGTTGGTGTGATGCGCAAAGGCGACAGACGGACCGGTCTTGTCGGCAACCGGCCAGCCGAAGACGTGATCGGCACCGAGATAGGTGACCTCGGAAGGCAGGTCCCCAGTCCGTGGGTGGAGCGTGTGCAGGTCATCAAGGCTCCGGTGGGATATGGCGAGGAAGCCATCCGCGAGGGCATAGGTCCGCTCGTACGACACCTTGCGCAGGAGTCGCCGTGATCGGGTGAACTGCTCGGGACGCAGCTCGTGGCGCAGATCGAGGATCACCACGGCAAGCGGAATCTTCAGCCGTCGCACCGTCGTGGACGGGACGGTGGCCAGGACGACATCAGGTGAGAGACGCCGGATCAGCCTGTGCATGGCGCTCGATTGGGCAACGGGCCGCCCGAGCGTGCCCGGTCGGCGCACGCGGAGCTCATGCCTGGTGTGGTTTGCGGTGTCCAGGGTCGATCCCCGCGGGACGACGACGTGCAGCTGATCCTCTGGATGCACCGTCGACCAATGACCCAGCAGATGATCGACATAGGTGCGGATGCCGCCATACTCGGCACACATCGCGTCGACCACCACGTCCACGTCCGCTCCTCGCCGTGCGCCCCGAGTTTCAGCGGTCAGGATCGCACATTGCAGTAATCCGGCCACGTAGATGCAAAACTTCTGACGCCAAGACTCGTTGAGTCGTGAGGCGTTGCTTCACGGTAGCGTCAGGGCACACCACTGATCGCACACCCGCGGAGGGCTACTGACATGACGGTATTGGTCACCGGAGCAGGTGGATTCATCGGCGGCCACCTCGTCGCCGATCTCATCGCGTCCGGCAAGGACGTCCGAGCGGTCGACGTCAAGCCACAGGACGAGTGGTACCAAGTGCACAGCGACGCCGAAAGCATCGTCGCCGACTGTGCCGACATGGGCGACGCCCACAAGATTGCTGTCGGCACGCACGAGATCTACAACCTCGCGGCCGACATGGGCGGCATGGGTTTCATCGAGAACAACAAGGCCGAGTGCATGTTGTCCGTGCTGCAGAGCACCAACATGCTGGTGGCCGCGCGCGACGCCGGGACCGAGCGACTGTTCTACAGCAGCTCTGCGTGCGTCTACGCCGGTGACAAGCAGACCGACCCGAATGTCACGGCCCTCAAGGAGGCCGACGCCTATCCCGCCGACCCCGAGGACGGCTACGGCTGGGAGAAGCTCTTCAGCGAGCGCATGGCCCGCCACTTCCGCGAGGACTTCGGCATCCAGACCCGTGTGGCTCGCTATCACAACGTCTACGGCCCCGAAGGAACCTTCGAAGGCGGACGCGAGAAGGCCCCTGCGGCCCTGTCCCGCAAGATCGCCCAGGCCAAGCTCAGCGGCGAGCACACGATCGACGTCTGGGGAGACGGCGAGCAGAGCCGGAGCTTCATGTACATCGACGACTGCGTGCGTGGCAGCAAGGAGATCCTCGCCGGCGACAACGTCGAGCCGGTCAACCTCGGGTCATCTGAGCTCGTCACGATCAACCAGATGATCGGGATCCTCGAGGACATCGCCGGCATCACGGTGACCAAGAACCACGACCTCTCGGCACCGCAGGGCGTACGCGGTCGCAACAGCGACAACACGATGTTCCACAGCATCTACGGCTGGGAGCCGTCGATCTCGCTGCGTGACGGACTCGAGAAGACGTACGGCTGGATCTACGATCAGCTGGCCAGCCGCGCATGACATTGGTGGTCCACGACTTCTCCGGCCACCCATTTCAAGCTGAGCTGAGTCGTCGACTTGCCGGTCTCGGGCACGACGTCGAGCACCTGTCGTCAGCCGAGTACGTCAGCGGCAAGGGACACCTCGACATACAGCCCAATGACCCCAGCACCCTCCACTTCGCCACCGTGTCCCTGTCAGTGCCATTCCAGAAGTACGCGCCGTTGTCGCGCCTTCGGTGGGAGGCGGCGTACGGTCGCGCGTGGATCAAGAAGCTGCGTAAGCAGCGCCCGGACGCAGTGATCGCGTGCAACCTCCCTCTCGTCTCGATGTACCGATTCGCCCGGTACGCGAAACGGTCTCGACTGCCGTACGTCATGTGGCACCAGGACATCTACAGCAGCGGCATCAACGATGAGCTGCGCCGGAGATTCCCGGGGCCGATCGCCCGGCTCGGCAGCAGGGTCTTCGTACGGATGGAGGGCTACTGCGCCCGCAATGCGAGCCATGTCGTCGCGATTGGCGACGCCTTCAAGGAGGTCTACCCGAGCTGGAAGGTCGCGCCGGAGAACGTGTCGGTGATTCCCAACTGGGCTCCCCTCGACAAGGTCTTCCCGGTCGACCGCGCCAACCCCCGATCGGCCACCTTGTTCGACGACGACGAGACGTTGCGGCTGGTCTACGCCGGCACAATCGGTCGCAAGCACAACCCCCGCCTGCTGGTCGAGCTGCTCCGCTCCGCTCGGGAGATGGGCCTGTCCGCCGCAATGGTGGTGGTGTCTGAGGGTGAGTCCGCTGATGAGCTCGCGGAGATCGCCGCGCACGAGCCGGACCTGCACCTGACCGTGCTGCCATTTCAACCCGCCGCAGAATTGCCGAACGTCCTCGGATCGGCCGACGCCCTGGTCGCCCTGCTCGAGCCCGACGCCACTCGGTTCTCGATACCGAGCAAGGTGCTTTCGTACATGGCCGCTGGTCGGCCGATTGTCGGGCTGATGCCTCACGACAACCCCGCCGCGGCCGATATTGCCGCCACGGGCGGACTCGTCGTAGATCCGGACAGCCAGGGAGTTGCGGAGGCCGCGAAGTGGATGGAGTCGCTGGCCGGCGCGCCCGATCGCGTACGTGACATCGGGATCAACACCCGCCGTGTCGCCGAGGAAAAGTTCGACGCCGACAAGGTGGCTGCCGAGTTTGAGTCGATCCTCGCCTCGATGGCCCCAGGAGCGTGACCCGTCCCGCGCCATCGGCCGAGGGGCGGCCGTCCTCCGGCTACCATCAGAGCGTGAAAAATTTGGCGGGAACCGCGAGGCGGCACGTTGGATGGTTCGTGAGAGACCGCTTCGCCAACCGGCACGTTCGGCGAGACGTCCAAGGGGTCTCGATGGTGCTGCCGTGGTCTCATCGACTCCCCGACTACGCGGCGGCCAACCCGGCATACGGACAGAACCTCGTCGATCTCGCCCGACTCCTGGCGACGCCTGGCACGCCCCTCACGGTCCTGGACGTCGGGGCCAATGTCGGTGACTCGGCCCTCCAGATCCTCCACGCGACCGATGCCCGGGTGATGTGCGTCGAGGGCGATCGCGCCTACCTCCAGTACCTCCACCTCAACGTCGGCGACGACCCCCGTGTCACGATCATCGAGGCCTTGCTCGCCGTCGGTGATGACGAAGCCGCCGGCACCGCGGTCCGCTCCGGAGGGACGACGCGGTTCGTCCACGGGACCGACGACAGTGACTCGATGCCGTCGATCGCCACAACAGCCCTGCTCGAGGCCAACCCGAGCTTCGCCGACCTCCGACTGGTCAAGTCAGACACCGACGGCTACGACGTATCGCTCGTGCCGGCCGTTGCGGCGGCCTGGGCCGACTCAAAGCCAGTGCTCTTCTTCGAGTACGACCCGGAGCTGACGCGCATCGCCGGACACGATCCGGCCCAGGTCTGGACGGACCTGGCCTCCTTGGGATACCGCGATGTCGCGGTGTGGGACAACGGCGGGTTTCCGGTCGGCCGTTCCACGACAACGGAGATCCAGGCCAAGACCACCCCGCTCGACGCCACCGGTCCGGCATGGAGCAAGGCCCGCACCTATTGGGACGTCGCCGTCGTCCATGCCGACGACACCGCGGGCAGCGCTGCGCTCGACGCTCTCGTCCCGTCGTCCCTCGCGCTCTGACCTCCAGACCTGATGACTCCTCCGGCGGAAGACACCGAGCGCCAGCGTCACGGCGGTGGCCTGCTTCTCGAGACACCGGTCATGATCTTCGTCTTCAACCGCCCCGACATCACCCGACGCACGCTGGACGCCGTCCGAGCCGCACGACCGACGCGGCTGTTCCTGATCGCTGACGGTCCGCGTGACGACCGCCCCGACGACCGGTCACTCGTCGAGGCGACCCGCGCCGTGCTCGACGAGGTGGACTGGCCGTGTGAGGTGACTCGACGCTTTTCCGCAACGAACCTGGGTGTCGAGGCAAGCGTCGAGCTCGGGCTCGACTGGGCGTTCTCGCAGGTCTCCGAGGCAATCGTGCTCGAGGACGACTGCGTGGCCGACCCGACCTTCTTCACCTTCGCCGACCAGCTGCTCACCAGGTACCGCAACGACACCCGGGTCTGGCAGATCTCCGGGAACAACTTCGGCGTGCCCGAGAAGCTCTTCCCCGATTCCAGCTACGGCTTCACGGCCTGGGGAAGCGTATGGGGTTGGGCCACGTGGGCCGATCGCTGGCATACGCACCGGGCAATCTTTACGCGCGACCACCGACCTGGCGACGAGTTGCACGGCGCAGCGCCGATTCGCACCCGACCGCCGACCCCCGAGATCGCAGCGCTTGTCACTCAATCGGGACAACGCCACTTCGCCGATGCCGCGACCTCGCAGGACATCGTGTCCCACGGCTGGGACAAGCACTGGTGGCTGACGATGATGACTCTGGGTGGCCTGGCGATCACCCCCGGCCGCAATCTGGTCGAGAACGTCGGCTGGGGTGCCGATGCCGCACATGGAGTCACCGCCGAGCGCCAGGACCATCCCGCGCAGCCGATCGAGTTTCCCCTCAGGCATCCGGCAGACGTCGCCGTTGACGTCGAGCTCGAGCGCGAGCTTGAGCTCGTGCTCAGTCGCGTGGGCGGCCGCACGGCGCGGGTGGCGCGCGCCCTGATCCGATCTCAGCGGGCGCGCCAGGTTGCACGCCGCATCGCCCACAGCAGGACCGCTGTGCGATTCGCCCGATCCTGGTCCCGCGTCACCTCAAGGAGTCCCCGTGACTGACCTCTGCCCCCATCCGGGCGCTGCAGGGATGCTTCCGTGAACCTTCCCGCGTTCCTCCGACCGTGGTGGTCGGCGTTCAAACGGCTGCACCGCTTCGCGACCCGCTGCGCCGGCATCTTCGGACGACTCATTTCCCGGCCACTGCGTTCTCGCGGCGTTCCCCTCTCCGCCACCGAGCGGTCGATCGACACGGCGCGACTCGAGCCCGCCACTGTCACGATCCACCCGGGGGTCGCCGCCCAGGAGCTGATCCGGCGCGAGACTCCCGGCGATCCCGCGGACCACCCGTTGTTCGCGGACCCCGGGACCGCCACCGTCCCGGCGACCTTCACACTCGAGATCCGCAACGGCCGGCTGACTGGTGACTACGGAGCCGCCTCAACTCCCGGCAAGGTGCTCGACCACGAGACGAGCACCTACTTCGGTGTGACCGACTGGCGTGAGCACCCGCTATACCTACGACCCACCCTCGGCCACATCGAGAACATCAACGGCACCGTGGTCAGCCTCACGACCCGGGGTTGTGCGATCAACTACTACCACTTCCTCTATGACTCGATCGCTCGGCTCGGCGTGCTCGAGAGCACCGGACCGGACGTCGACATCGACGCGTACGTCGTCCCCCATGCCACCCGATACCAGCGGCAGCTCCTCGAGCTCGCCGGGATCGACGGGACTCTGGTTCAACCCCGACGCGGCCTGACCGTCGTCGCCGATCGACTCCTCGTGCCGAGCAACCCCAACTGGGCCTTGCAGGCGCCCCCGGATTCCGTGGCGTGGCTCCGGGACCGGCTGCGACCCAGCCGGTCGGCGGTATCGTCGCGCCGGCTCTACCTGACGCGGGGCAGCGCTCCCAACACGCGGCGCTATTGCGAGGAAGACGAGCTCCGGCCCGAGCTCGAGCGACGGGGCTTCACGGTGGTCGACCCCGGAACGCTCTCGGTACAAGAGCAGATCGACACCTTTGCCGAGGCCGAGGTCATCGTGGCCCCCCACGGTGCCGGGCTTACGAACGTCACCTTCAGCCCACCCGACGTCCGCGTGCTCGAGATGTTTGCCTCGACGTATGTGCACTTCGGTCTGTGGTCGATCTGTGAGGCCCTCGGCGCGCAGTATCGCTACCTGGTCGCCGACGGTCCGAGCGGCTCGAACTCCGGCGTGCACGACGACGTGTCGATTCCAGTCAAGAGGGTGACCGCGATGATCGACGAGATGATCGACTGACGCTGGCTGACGAGGGCACGAGCGGCCCTCCGGGTCACACTGACCAGGTGCTGAATGCACGGCCGGTCAGCGTACGCAGATCCGCCATTTCGGGGGCGAGCACCTCTTGGAGGACACCGCGAGTGTGCTCGCTCAGGTCGGGGCGTTCCACGGGGGTGCGTAGTCGGCGCCAGGCCAGGTCACTCATGAATCGCCTGGGCCGTTCAGGGAACTTGTGCATCGCCCTGACGATCGGCCCCCGTCGTAGCCGTATCAACCACTCGGGGAATGCCGCCTTTTCATCACGGGTGTTGAAGACGCCGAAGTCGGTCGGCGACATGGCCGGGCGTTCCAGCTCAAGGAAATCGAAGACCTCCCCCATCACTCCGACCACATCGGCGGATAGGTCGGCAAGGTCGAGCACCATGATTCGCTCGGCAGCGAACCGCCGCTGATAGTCGCGCAGCTGGGTGGCGTAGCGGCTCGCTGCGACCAGATAGTTGCGGGGATCAGTCGCCGAGCCGAGCCGCTCCTCAAGCGTGCCCCCGGCGGCCCGCCACTGCACCTGCTCGACGTACTCCGCGATGATCCGGTCTATCGGATCGCGCACCATGTACAGGAGCTTCGCGTCCGGCACCAGGTCAGCCATTCGGTCGACGACTCCGGGGTAGCTGGGCGTCTGGGAGTAGAACGGTGTCGCCTCGGCCCGATAGCGGGTGCCCGCCGGAAAATGCCCCTGATAGACGCCGAGCCAGTTGCGGTAGTCGGGGTCCTGGAAGAACCGCATCTCCTTCTCGGTCGAGACCGAGATGTCCGGGTGAACACCGAGGTAGTTGAGCATGCTCGTCGTGCCGGCCTTCGATGCGCCGATCACGACGATGTTCGGTAGCCGCGCGGCATCCGCCTCGGTCGGCGAAGCGTCGCCTCGGGGCCGCCGGTTGCGGACGCTGATGTTCGCCGCGCAATTGGCGCAGGTATCGATCGGTTCGCCAAATGACTGCAGCGCCCACCCGGTGCGTCGCAGCTCGGCCGGGGTGTTGATCGTCAGGTTTGGCGGGGTACAGATGTCGCACTGGACCGAGATCATGCCGTCGGCCAGCTGTGCGAGAACAGTCATCAGTTGGCTCCAGCCAAAATGGTTGTTCGGAACTCCGCGATCGCCGCACGAATCTCGGCACGGCCGGCTTCGTTGGGGTGAATGCCGTCGTCGGTGACCTCTGGGCGGTAGTGCCCGTGCTCGTCGCTCAACCGATCAGTCGCGTCGAACGCGAAAATCACGGCGTCGGTTGAACCGGTGGTTGGGCCGATATTGGCGAGGATCTGCTCCCGCATCAAGCGGTGGGCCGCGAGGCGCTCCTCGAGCGTGCCCACGACTGGGTATTCGTCGGAGAAGTCGGCGGCCGGCGGGACGGGGATGCTGACCGCGGCAAACGGCGCATCGAACTCACCGACAAGAAGCCGCACGCGCTCGATGTAGGGCTTCACGAAGATCATCACGTCGGCGTCCCCGAGGTGAGGCACGAGGTGGCAGCGGAGGTCGATCTCACCGGCACTGAAGATCCACAGAACCTGCCGGTTGGCGCGAACGCGGCGTAGGACGCGGAGCATCCGATGCATCATCGGTGGGTACCCGTCGCGGGCCACCGAGAACATCAGCCTTGGGCCGAGCGACCATACCCAGCGGCGGGGTTCGGTGGATCCGATGCCGAGCCTCGGGAACTTGTTGGCCCCGAACAGCACCGCATTGGAATCGCCCACCCAGACCTCGTCGACCCGGCCACGAGCAATCGAGATGACCAGCCCCACGAATCCGATCCAGGCCAGTGTGCGAGCCCTCAGCACCCGGATCTGGTGCCTCATGCCTGGTCTCCAGATCCTCCAACGGCCGCAGCGACTGTCGTCTCCTCGCCCGTGGTCACGTCAATCACCGGAAGATGGCCCACCAGCGCGATCCGCTTCGCGACGCTGCGCTCGCGCGACAGCGTGCCGTCCTCATTGCGGGCAGTGAGGAAGCGACTCTCGCGGAACCCGGATCGGGCCGTCTCGTTGGGCAGGTCGCCGGCGACGTCTTCGCGGACGAAGAAGGCGTTGGCGCCGTTGCTCGCGCAGCCGACGAAGCGGTAGCCCCGCTTCCCTGCCTGATGCACGAGGGCACCGAGGGAGGCGCCGAAGTAGATGTGCGAGTAGTGCTTCTCGGAGTTCACGAAGGCCGGGTCGTACGGGACCGTGATCGTGGCATCCGGACCCCAGACGGCGTTGTACTCGCTGACCACGATCGCCGGATCCACCACGTCGATCGCTTCCCACAACCAGTAGTCGATGCCGTCCACGTCGATCGAGAGCAGCCCGATCTTGCCGGAGAATCCGTTCGAAGAGATCAGCTCGTTGACATTGTCACGAGTGACGAACGCCGAGACGGGCTCGACGTCCTGCCGCCAGCTGAGCCCGGAGCCCAGCACGAACTTCACGTGGTCCTCGCCGCCGTCGATGACAACGCCGCGCCAGTTGTTGTTCTGCAGCAGGAAACGGGTGTTGGACTCGCGGTAGTCGCCGGTGCCGATCTCGACGAACGAGGTCTCCTGAGGCTTCACGGTCCGCACGAGGTGCTGGATGATGCCGTCCTCGCCGAACTGCGAGAACACCCGGAACTCGGCATCCTCGAGCGTTGCAGGAGTGCGTACGTCGAGCAGATGGGTCTCGAGGCGGCCGATGGCAAGGCGCATCTCGTCCTGGTCATTGCGGAAACGCTGGACCACTTGGCGGGCCCCCGGCGCGGCAGCGAGCCGGCGCAGCGAGTTGGAGGCGAAGACAGACGGCAAAGGTTTCTCCCTCGGCTTGAACCAGCGAGTCTGGCCAGCAGTCCAGCGTAGAATACCCGACGCCGCGCGTCTCGTGACACGATGACTGGGCGGGAGCTTTCGGGAAGGAGCACGAGCGTGGGTGGTCGCCATGTCGTTGGCCGTGACGTCCGTGTAGCTACCGACCCTGAGGCGTCCGAAGTCGGCGACGCCCTGGCTTCCAGTCAGGCCAACCGTCGTGTCGGCGTCGTCACGATCGACCAGATCCTTTCGAGCCTGTCGAACGTCGCAGCGCTGATCTGGGTCGCGCACGCACTCGCGCCGGGAGACTTCGGGCGCTTCAGCATGATCGTGATGATCTACACCGTGGCGCAGGTCGTGAGCCGCAGCCTGATCTCGACCACTGCCATCGTTCACCCCGAAGAGGCCGACAACCATGCGCGGCGAATCGTGGCGTCCGCGGTCATGACCGGCCTCATCGTCGGCGCGGCATGCGTGCTGGCCGGACTGCTCCTCCAGGCCGGCAACAACACCCTTGCCGGCCCCGTACTTGCCCTCGCCGTTCCACTGCCGCTGATGATGCTGCAGGACGTCGGCCGCTACCTCGGGATCGCCCGCCAGCAACCAGGCCGCGCCGTCGTGCTGGACACCCTGTGGATCGTGCTGATGATGGGTGCCTTCGTGGGCCTGGGCATGCGCGACGGAGTGACGTTGACCTGGCTGGTGCTGGCCTGGGCCGGATCGGGGGGCATCGCCGGGCTCTGGGTGCTCGCGCAGTACGGCCCGCCCGCACGTGGTGGGTTCGAATGGCTACGCGAGCACTGGGCATTCTCCTGGCGCTCCTTGGTCAGCGGCGTCACCAGCAGCGGCACCGTGCTGCTGATGGGCGCGCTGATGACACTGTTCAGCAGCGTGCTCGCGGTCGCGGCGTTCCGCGCGGCGACCCTGCTGTCGGCGCCGAGCACAGCGATCCAGCTCGCAGTCACGACGTCCGCAGCTGCCGACATCGCCCGCGAGCGCGGGAGCGAGCAGGCGGTGTGGCACCACGTACGACGCGCGATCACGATCGCCTTCGTGGTGGGCGCCCTGAATCTGGTGCTCCTGGTGTTCCTCCCCGACGTCTTGGGAGAGGCGCTGCTCGGCGAGTCGTGGTTCCTCGTCAAACCGCTGATGCTGCCGGTCGCCCTGAAGGTGCTGTTGATGGCGGGGCAGAGTGGATTGCGGGCCGCGCTGATCGGGCAGCGCCGGATCACCACCGCCATGGTCACCGACATCGTCAGCATGGCGCTGATCTGCATCTGCATGGTCGCCGGCGCCGCAATCGGCGATGTCAAGGGCGCGTTGTGGGCGATGGTCGTGGCGACGGTGTTCTCGACCGGTTGCTGGTGGGTCGCGATGGTCTGGAAGGGCCGCGACGTCGTGCCTGACCAGGTCGAGCCAGCCACCATCTGATGCCCGGTCGGCCTCGTCACGATCGGCACGTCACTGTCGAGTCCGGGAAGAGCCACCTGACATACTGACGTCTCTGCCCGGTCGGCTTTGCCCATCCGCCGTGGCTTCCTGACGGACGGAGTGTGCTCATGATTCGCTGCCCAGCCTGCGATGGCAGCGCCGTTGTCGAGGGACCGCCGTCACGCGTGACCGGACGCGTGGTCAGCCGCTGCCGAACCTGTCATGCGCAGTTCCTGACCCACCCCAAGATCACCGAGGTCGAGGCCCGCTCGAGCGACGAGATATCGCCGGAGGACTACGAGACGTGGGTCAACGTCAAGCGCGAGGGTGTTGGCGAGGACGCCTGGCGCGAGGCGACGGGCTGGATCAAGGAAGCGATCGGCGAGACACGCGCTGAGCGGCCTCGCCTCTATGACGTGGGCGCCGGTGACGGCGGCTACCTCCGACTGGCTCGCGACGAATACGGTTTCGACGTCACCGGCAACGAGATCATCGAGGGCGCGATCACCCTCGCTCGGCAGCAGTACGGCATCGAGCTCGAGCTCGGCGACCTTGCCCAGCTCGGCCATCACGACGCCTTCGACGCCGTCACGCTCTGGTGCGTGCTCGCGCATGTGCCGCAGGGCGATGACCTGTTGCGCAATGTGCACGCGATGCTTCGGCCGGGCGGAGTGGTCTTCCTTCAGACGCCGCATCGGACATCCGTCGACGCGATCGGCAACCGTCTCAAGGGTGCCAGCCGAGGTCGGTGGAGCACCGTGCCCGACCGTCGGCTCGCCGGACAGGGCCACCATCGGATTCTGCACACCGCCGCCAGCATCACCGCGCAGCTTGAGCGGCTCGGTTTCGTCGACGTCAAGGTCGAGCCCCGGCTCCGCTACTCCCTCACCTCGCGCGCGTACCTCATGTCACTCAACCCACCGGGTTGGCTGCTCAGCCCGTCGGCGTGGGTGCTCGACAAGGCGATCTCCAGCCGGATCGCACCGCGCATCGTGATCGACGTGCGCGCCCGCAAGGCCTGATCGCTCAGTCACCGCCAGCGGGTTCGACGCTTCCACGAACGATCTTGCCCTGGATCATCTCCAGCTCCGCGACAACCTGGACGACCCGGGGCTGCCACGGTCGAGGGAGATCTGCGCACGCCGCACGAACGGCGTCTCGCAGGGTGGCCTCATCGACGTCTCCCTCGGGCACGACGTCGATCGCGACAACCGCGCCCACCAGGGGATTGGGCCGCCCGTAGACACGTACGGCCCTGACACCTTCGACACCCGAGATCCGCTCCTCGAGCGGCAGGGGGTGCACCTTCGTACCACCGACGTTGATGACCTCCGACTTGCGTCCGCGGAACCGGACCCGGTCGCCTTCGATCTCCACAAGGTCGCCGGTCGGCCACCACTGATCGTCCGGTAGATCTGGCTCGCCGTAGTAGCCCACCATTGCAGCCGTTGATCGGACCCAGAGCTCGCCTTCGACGATCTTGATGGCGACGTCTCCGTCTCCGCGGTCGAGCAGGGTGGCGGGCAGCCCATCGAGGCCGTCACGGACCGAGCCGGTGGAACCGAACTCCGAGCCGGCATAGACATGCGAGATGCGCGCGTCGGGAAAGCTGGCGTGCAGGTCGGCGAGCAGCGATGCCGGAGCGGCCTCGCCGCCCAGAGTCACTTGTACGAGGGCCGGACGCGGCCTCGAGTCGACCC
>JAOPXO010000120.1 GCA_025965115.1 Aeromicrobium sp. | reverse complement strand
CTGATAGTCCAGCAGAGGGGGACGCCATGTTCGAAAGATTTACCGACCGTGCTCGTCGCGTGGTCGTGCTTGCCCAAGAAGAGGCACGCATGCTCAGCCACAACTACATCGGCACGGAGCACATCCTCCTCGGCCTGATCCACGAGGGTGAGGGCGTCGCCGCCAAGGCCCTCGAGAGCCTCGACATCTCGCTCGAAGCCGTACGCGGCCAGGTCGAAGACATCATCGGCCAGGGCCAGCAGGCGCCGAGCGGGCACATCCCCTTCACTCCGCGCGCCAAGAAGGTCCTCGAGCTGAGCCTGCGCGAGGCGCTGCAGCTCGGCCACAACTACATCGGCACCGAGCACATCCTGCTCGGCCTGATCCGTGAGGGCGAGGGCGTCGCCGCCCAGGTGCTGGTCAAGCTCGGTGCCGACCTCACCCGCGTACGCCAGCTGGTCATCCAGCTCGTCAGCGGCTTCCAGGGCAAGGAGGCTGAGTCCAGCGGAGCTCCGAGCGAGAGCGCGCCGAGCACGTCAGCCGTGCTCGACCAGTTCGGTCGCAACCTGACCCAGGCCGCTCGCGAAGGCAAGCTCGATCCGGTCATCGGCCGTGACGACGAGGCCGAGCGGGTCATGCAGACGCTGTCGCGCCGCACCAAGAACAACCCCGTGCTCGTCGGCGAACCCGGCGTCGGCAAGACGGCTGTGGTCGAGAGCCTCGCCCAGGACATCGTCCGTGGCGATGTGCCCGAGACGCTCCGCGACAAGCAGATCTACACGCTCGACCTCGGCGCGCTCGTCGCCGGCTCGCGCTACCGCGGTGACTTCGAGGAGCGCCTCAAGAAGGTGCTCAAGGAGATCCGCACCCGCGGCGACATCATCTTGTTCATCGACGAGATCCACACCCTGGTGGGTGCGGGTGCCGCCGAGGGCGCGATCGACGCCGCCAGCATCCTGAAGCCGATGCTGGCTCGTGGTGAGCTGCAGACGATTGGTGCGACGACCCTCGACGAATACCGCAAGCACTTCGAGAAGGACGCGGCCCTCAACCGTCGCTTCCAGCCGATCCTGGTCGAGGAGCCGTCGGTGCTCGACACCGTCGAGATCCTCAAGGGTCTGCGCGACCGCTATGAGGCACACCACCGCGTCTCCATCACCGACGAGGCACTCGTTGCCGCCGCCACGATGGGCGACCGCTATGTCTCCGACCGGTTCCTCCCCGACAAGGCGATCGACCTGATCGACGAGGCCGGTGCGCGCCTGCGCATTCGCCGGATGGCAACGCCGCCCGAGCTCAAGGAGTTCGACGACAAGATCTCCGACGTACGCCGCCGCAAGGAGGGTGCGATCGACGCGCAGGACTTCGAGGCCGCTGCCTCGCTGCGCGACGAGGAGAAGAAGCTCATCAACGCCAAGGGCGAGCGTGAGAAGCAGTGGAAGTCTGGCGACCTCGACACGGTTGCCGTCGTCGACGAGCACCTGATCGCCGAAGTCCTCGCCAAGGCCACGGGCATACCGGTCGGCCAGCTCAGCGAAGAGGAGTCCAGTCGCCTGCTCAACATGGAGGAAGAGCTCCACAAGCGGGTCATCGGTCAGGAAGAAGCCATCAAGGCGCTGTCGCGCGCGATTCGTCGTACGCGTGCCGGCTTGAAGGACCCCAAGCGTCCCGGTGGATCGTTCATCTTCGCCGGACCTTCCGGAGTCGGCAAGACCTGGCTGTCGAAGGCGCTCGCCAACTTCCTGTTCGGCGACGAGGACTCACTGATCCAGCTCGACATGAGCGAGTACAGCGAGAAGCACACCGTGTCACGGCTGTTCGGTTCGCCTCCCGGCTACGTCGGCTACGAAGAGGGTGGGCAGCTCACCGAGAAGGTGCGCCGTCGTCCGTTCTCGGTCGTGCTGTTCGACGAGATCGAGAAGGCCCACCCCGACATCTTCAATTCGCTGTTGCAGATTCTCGAGGAGGGTCACCTGACCGATGGTCAGGGCCGCGTCATCAACTTCAAGAACGCGGTGGTCATCATGACCACCAACCTTGGTGCGCGCGAGATCTCCAAGGGTGTCAACCTGGGATTCAGCCAGGCCGGCGACACCGCGGGTTCCTACAACAAGATGAAGGAACGCGTCCAGATCGAGCTCAAGCAGCACTTCCGGCCTGAGTTCCTCAACCGTGTCGACGAGATCATCGTCTTCCCGCCGTTGACCCAGGACGAGATCCTGCAGATGGTCGACATGATGATCGACTCGCTGGAGAAGCGTCTCGCAGAGAAGGACATGAGCATCGAGCTCACCCTTGAGGCCAAGGACCTGCTCTCCAAGCGCGGATTCGATCCGGTGCTCGGTGCGCGTCCGTTGCGTCGCACGGTGCAGCGCGAGATCGAGGACGTCATGGCCGAGAAGCTCCTGTACGGCGACCTCCGCGCGGGCCAGCTGGTCCTGGTGGGCGTCGACGGTGAGGGACCTGAGGCGACATTCACCTTCGAGGGTCGCGCCAAGGCCGAGCTCGAGCTTCCCGAGGTTCCGCCGCAGGCGGCCGTCGAGGCCGGCGCCGAGTAGGCACCGCCAGTACGTACGACGCTCTACCTGCACGAACAAAGAGTCCCCCGCAGCGATGCGGGGGACTCTTTGTGTCTGGAGTCAGTGCGCGCCGCGTACGTTCAGGAGCACGACGCCGGCGATGATCAGCGCCAGGGCGGTGACCTTGAGCGCGTCGACCTTCTCGCCGAGAAATACGACACCGACCACGGAGATCGCGGCGGTGCCGAGCCCGGCCCACACCGCATACGTCACCGACACCGGCAGCTGTTTCACGATCAAGGTCAGCAGCCAGATCGAGAGCGCATAGCCGCCCACGACGAACGCGGTCCAGCGCGGATCGGTGAATCCCTGTGCGTTGGGCAGGGCGGCGGTGGCCACGACCTCGGCCGTGATGGCGACGAGAAGGAGGGCTGCTGCGGCGAACATGATGTGATTCCTGGCTCTCTGTAGCACTTGCTACATAACCCAATGTAGCACATGCTACATTGACTGGGTGTCCCGCCGTGACGAGCTTGCCGAAGGTGCCACGGACTACGCCCTTGAGCACGGTCTGATCGGGCTGAGCCTCCGACCGCTTGCCGCCGCACTCGACACCAGCGACCGCATGCTCAACTACCACTTCGGCTCCAAGGACGCGCTGATCGCGGCGGTCCTCGCAGTCTCCAACGAGCGCTCGCTGGTCACGATCCGGGCCCTCCCCGTATCGGCCTCGATCCGCCAGGGCGTGCTCGATCTGTGGGACGCCTTCACCGAGCCTCAGGTTGCCCGATGCCAACGTATGTACGTCGAGGCGGCCTCGCTGGGGTTGTTCGGCCGTGAGCCGTATGCCGCCTCGGTGCGCCAGTCGAACGAGTCGTGGCTGGCGGCACTTGCCACGCACCTGGAACGGTCCGGCGCCTCGAAGGCCCGAGCTCCCAGGCTGGCCACGCTGGTCGATGCGACGTTCAACGGATTGATGCTGGATCGGCCGCTCGACGGAGACACTGCCGGTCGCCGGGTCGTCGTGGACCTGGCCGACGCGCTCTCCTAGCCGGGAAGCGCGAAGGAGTCATCACCGACCGGCTCGACCAGTCCGTCGGCCACGAGGCCGTCCAGGGCTCGCTCGCGCTGGACGGCGTCGGGCCAGACGAGGTCGAGCTGCGGCTTGGCGACCGGCCCAGCGCTGTCCCGCAGCACCGCGAGCAGGCGCCCGCGGCATTGCCGGTCCGTGCCGTCCCACGACTGGGTCGGCCGTCGGGCACCGTCGTACTCCGGATATCCGGCCGCGCGCCACCGGCACAGATCGGCGACCGGGCACTCCGTGCAACGTGGAGATCGAGCCGTGCAGATCAGGGCACCGAGTTCCATCGTGGCGGCCGCCCACCGGTGCGCCTCGGTAGCCGGCAGCAAGGCCGTCGCCAATCCTCGCTCCGCCGATGTCACGGAGGTGGCTGGCAACTGTTCGCCTTCAGCAATGCGGGCGAAAACTCGTCTGACGTTGGTGTCGAGCACGACGTGTCGACCGGCGAAGGCGAATGAGGAGATGGCCGCGGCGGTGTACGAACCGACGCCGGGCAAGGCGAGCAGATCATCGAGCGCGGGCGGTACCTCGCCACCGTGATGGGCCACGATCGCCACTGCGGCGGCATGCAGCCGAAGCGCCCGTCGCGGATAGCCGAGCCGTCCCCATGCGCGTACGGCCTCACCGGGCGAGTCCGCAGCCAGCGCGGCAGGACTCGGCCAGCGTTGGAGCCACGACTCGTACACCGGCAGCACGCGCGAGACCGGGGTCTGCTGCAACATGAACTCCGAAACCATGACGGCCCACGGCGAGGCGTCACGCCGCCAGGGCAGATCCCGCTGGGCGACATCGAACCACTCCAGCACTCTCTCGTGCAGGCGTACGAGGTCCGCGACCGGAAACGGAGCGGCGGCACGGGTCATGGCGCGTCGATCTTCGCACGTCGTATGTGCCGACTAGCGTGGGGATGTGAGAGAGCGCCAGCCAACGAACCGACAGGGCTGCATCACGTCGGCGCTCGCATGTCGTTGGTTCTCGTCGCGGGTGCCGGTGTGAGCTCAAGGCGGATGCCCGCCGAGATCTATTGGCGTCGACGACTGCTCGCGCTCGCCGTCGTGATCGCCGCCGTATGGGGCGTCCTGCAGCTCACCGGTGGAGACGACAAGCCCGCCACCAAGCCGACAGCAACGGCGACGGTGGCTTCGACCGCGCCAACGGTCGCCCCGGTCGATGGTGTCGTCAAGGTCAGCCTCGTGACTGCCAGTCGCGCGTGTGATCCGGAGAAGATCCGCATCACTCCGACTGTCCAGCCCGGTCAGCACACCAAGACCGCCGTGACGATTGGACTGGTCGTCAGCTCGACCGAGACCACCGCGTGCACGCTCAGCCCGACCGATGCCGATCTCGTCGCGGTGATCAGCGCCAATAAGACAGCAATCTGGGACTCGACCGTGTGCAAGACATCACTGCTGACGAACCCGGTCGCCATCTCACCGCGCTGGGCGTCGCTTGTCGACACGACCTGGAGTGGGCGTGGCTCAGGTGGCAAGTGCGCCAAGAAGGAGGGCTACGCGACTCCGGGCACGTACGCGATCCAGGCGGGCACTCTCGGCGGCGAACCCGGAAAGGCGACGTTCACACTCACGACCGCTCCGAAGCCCAAGGACACGGCGACTCCGACGGACAAGCCAAGCGGCAAGAAGTCGGACAAGCCGAAGAACTGACTCCGGTCAGACGTACCGCTCGAGGATGCTCGACTCGGCGAGGCGAGAGAGACCCTCGCGAACGCCGCGGGCGCGCAGGTCGCCGACACCTTCGACGATCTGCAGGTCTTCCATGCTGGCAGCCAGCAGCTTCTGCAGGGAGCCGAAGTGGTCGATGAGGCCATCGACCACGGTGGCCGGCAGGCGCGGTATGCGAGCCAGCAAGCGGTAGCCGCGGGGGGACAGCGGGCTGTCGAGCGTCTCATCGGAGCCGATGCGGAGCGCCTGGGCCACCGCTCCGAGGTCGACGAGATTGGTCGACGGGATCGCTGCGAGCGTGTCGAGCACGACTTCGGTCGAGCGCGCGCGACGCCCGCTCGGCATGTAGTCGCGGATGATGAGCTCGCGCTCGGCGTCGACGCCGCTGATCAGCTCTTCGAGCTGCAGTGCCAGCAGTCGACCATCGCTGCCGAGCTCAAGGACATAGGTGTCGATCTCGCCCGCGATGCGGCTGACCATTTCGAGGCGCTGGGCAACCGCGGCGACATCGCGGACCGTGACGAGGTCTTCGATCTCAAGAGCTGAGAGTGCGTCGGACACCTCATCGAGCCGGTTGCGGTAGCGCTCGAGCGTCTGCAGCGCCTGATTGGCGCGGCCGAGCACGGCCGCTGTCTCCTCGAGGACGTGCCGGACATTGTCGAGGTAGAGCGCGATGATGTGCATCGACGCTGACACCGAGATGACCGGCATGCCGGTCTGGCGGGCTACCCGGTCGGCGGTGCGGTGGCGGGTGCCGGTCTCCTCGGTCGGGATCGATGGATCCGGCATGAGGTGGACGCCGGCGCGCAGGATGCGGCTGACGTCCTTGTCGAGGATCAGAGCGCCGTCCATCTTGGCCAGCTCGCGGAGGCCCGTCGCGGTGAAGGCGACATCGAGATCGAATCCGCCGGTCGACATCGCGTCGACCTGGCGATCGAGTCCCACCACGATGAGGGCGCCGGTGCGACCGCGGAGGATGCGTTCGAGGCCCTCGCGGAGAGATGTCCCGGGAGCGACTGAGGCCAGCGTGGCCCGGAGGCGCGCAGCAGCGTCAGGATTGTCGCTACGTTCGGCGATCGTCGCCACGGGCCTTCACCCCTCACTCAGGTCGGTGCAAGTGTAGGCGTAGTTAGTAGGGTGCCGTCGAATCGAGACAGCGGATCGCGTCTGCAATCGTCTGCACCGCGGTGATCGCGATGGTGCCCTTGAATCCGTCGAGACCCTCAGACCCGGCAGGAACGACCGCGCGGGCGAATCCGATGCGCTCGGCCTCACGGAGGCGAGCGGTGAGGTTGCTGACCTTGCGGACCTCACCGGCCAGCCCCACCTCGCCGAACGCGACCAGGTCGTGCGGTGCGGGCCGGTCCTTGTGCGCCGACGCCGTCGCGATCGCTACGGCGAGGTCGACCGACGGCTCGACGAGGCGCGCCCCGCCCACCGAGGCGGTGTAGACGTCGTCGGAGGAGAGGTCGATCTTGCAGTGCTTGCTCAGCACCGCGAGGATCATCGCCACCCGTGAGGAGTCGAGCCCACTCGACGTGCGTCGTGGCGACGGGTTCTTGGTCGTGACACTCAGCGCCTGCACCTCGGCCAGCAGCGGCCGACGACCCTCCATTGTCACCGTGACGCAGGTGCCCGCCACGGGCTTCTCGTGGCGGGACACGAACAGCCCAGTCGGATCAGGCACCTCGACGATGCCGTCGTCGACGAGGTCGAAGCAGCCGATCTCGTCGACCGGCCCGAAACGGTTCTTGACCGCACGCAGAAGTCGGAGCCGCGAGTTGCGGTCGCCCTCGAACTGGAGGACGACGTCGACGAGATGCTCAAGCACGCGAGGTCCGGCGACGGAGCCGTCCTTGGTGACGTGTCCGACGAGCAGGGTCGCGATGTTGTCGCGCTTGGCGCGTTGGATCACCGCCGACGCCACCTCGCGCACCTGGGTGACTCCGCCCGGCACTCCTTCGACATCGGCCGATCCGATCGTCTGCACGGAGTCGACGATCAGCAGATCGGGTTTGACCGTCTCGACATGGGTGAGGACGCCGCCGAGATCGGTCTCGGCCGCAAGATAGAGGTTGTCGTCGACGGCTCTCGTGCGCTCGGCGCGAAGTCGCACCTGCGCCGTCGACTCCTCACCGGTGACGTAGAGCGTCCGCCGACCGGCCCGAGCCCAGCGAGCGGCGACCTCGAGCAACAGGGTCGACTTGCCGACACCGGGCTCACCCGCGAGCAGGAGTACGGCGCCGGGCACCACGCCACCGCCGAGCACACGATCGAGCTCGCCGATGCCGGAGGTGATGGAGCGTGCAGACTCAATCGTGACCTGGCTGATCGGCACGGCGGGTGTCGCAACGGGGGCCGCCTGGGTGCGGCCGGTGCGAGCCGGGGCGGCGATGTCGACAGTGCCCCAGGCCTGACACTCACCGCAGCGGCCGACCCACTTGCTGGTCGTCCACCCGCAGTCGGCGCAGCGATAGGCCGGTCGAACTGCCTTGGTGGTCGCCATGCGCCAACCCTAGGCGAGGGGTCGGACAGCGCGACTCAGTTCCTTCGCCCAATCTCGCCCGAGTCTTGCGACTCGCGTCGAGGACTCAGATTCGTGCTGTGCCGTTGGGTGTGGTGAACTCGGCCGCGAGTATGCCCGGTGCACCGTTGGGAGCCAGCCAGCGCACCTCGATCTCCTCGAGTGCCTCGACCGCCGGCTCGCCGAGGTAGTCGGCCAGTCGCTTGGGGTCACCGGCGATGTCGAGCGCGCTGAGGGTGATGTCGGAGTCGACCATCTGTGACGGGTGCTCGGAGGGATCGATGTCCCAGCAGGTGACGTACGGCAGCTGCGGGTCGGCGCGCATACCGCTCGTGCCGATCTGGCGCCATTCGAGATTGAAGCCGTCGGGGCGGCGACGGTTGCCGGGCACGGCGTGCCGGCCCATACGGTGCTCGACCTCGGTCATGTCGTCGACCGAGACGCACCAGGCGAGCCAGCCGCCGCCGGCATCGGAGCGCTCGCGGACGGCCTGCCCGAAGGCGGCCTTGTCGGCGGCGGGGTGGTCGAGGACCTCGACGACTTCGAGGTATTGGCGGTTCTTGAGCGGCAGGATCATGTTGCGCGTGCCGAACCGCGGGTGGGCTCCGCCGTCGATGAACTTGGCATCCAGCAGCCTGCCCAGCTCGGCGGTGGTGCCGGCGAGGCCGTCAGGACCGACGGCGAACGAGACGTGATCGAGGTGCATATTGCATTGTTGCCTGACGCCGGATCGCCGATTGTCAGGGGGTCAGCGGTGGGGGTCAGCCGGATGTGGTGTAGAAGCCCCACCGGTCTCGTGGTCCCTGCAATAGCGGCTCAACTCGGCATAGCCCGCGTCTCCCATCAACGCCGTGAGCTCGTCGCGGTTGGAGACGTAGACCGGCTCCGTGCCGATGTGTGCCTCGGTGTTGGACGAGCAGTACCAGTCGAGGTCGGCGCCGCCGGGACCCCAGCCGGCGCGGGTGTACTCGCCGATCTGCACCTCGGTGTAGGTCGTGCCATCGCCCCGGTCGACATCGCGGAACTGGCGGCGCAGCGGCAGCTGCCAGCACACATCCGGCTTGGTCGTGTGCGGCTTGAGTCCTTCAGCGAGTGCGTAGCCGTGGAGGGCACAGCCGTAGCCGCCCTCGAATCCGCGCGAGTTGTGGAAGATGCAGGCGCCCTCGAAGGCGCGGGTCTTGAGCTCGCCCTCCTCGTCCTTCTCGGTCCAGCCGCCGCGATGGCCCTCGTCGTAGTGCTCCCAGTGCGCCGGCGTCAGCTCCTTCATCACCGCGCCGACCCGCTTGGCATCAGCGTCGTCGGCGAAGTGGGCTCCGAGCGTGCAGCAGCCGGCGTCGGGGCTGGTGTCATAGATGCCGGGGCAACCGGCGCCGAAGATGCACGTCCAGCGCGAGGTCAGCCAGGTCAGGTCGCAGCGAAAGACTTCCGACTCGTCTTCGGGATTGGCGAACTCGACATACGTACGCGGGAATCCCAGCTCAACCTCAGGCATCTCGACAACTCTAGATGAGTGACAAGAACCGGGTTCGCCCTGCCGTAGTGAGACGATGGAGTCATGCGCATGGGCGTTCTCGACATCGGCTCCAACACCGGGCACCTGCTGGTCGTCGATGCCTTCCGTGGTGGGCCACCCGTGCCGGCCCATTCCTACAAGGAACCGCTGCGCCTCACCGAACATCTCGACGGCGATCAGGCGATCTCCGAGGACGGCATCAGCCGGCTGATCAAGTACGTCATCGAGGCGAAGGGTGAGGCCGAGGACAAGGGCTGCACCCAGATCCTGGCGTTCGCCACCTCCGCCGTCCGTGATGCGGTCAATGTCGACGACGTGATCGCGCGGGTCAACGAGGCGAGTGGCATTGACCTCGAGGTGCTCGCCGGTGACGACGAAGCTCGGCTGACCTTCCTTGCCGTACGCCGCTGGTTCGGCTGGTCCGCCGGACGCCTCGGGGTGTTCGACATCGGCGGAGGATCCCTCGAGCTCGCGGTCGGATCCGACGAGATCCCCGAGGTGGCAACGTCCTTGCCCCTTGGCGCCGGTCGCCTGACCCGTGAGTGGCTCGATGCCGATTTCACCCCGGCCGAGCTGCGCCTGCACATTCGCTCGTCGATCGCGGACGAGGCCGGCGCAATCCTTCGGGGCGGTGCATTCGATCGCGCGGTCGCCACGAGCAAGACGTTCCGGTCACTCGCCCGGATCTGTGGAGCCGCCGCGTCGAGCGAAGGTCAATACGTACGCCGGGTGTTGCGCCGCCGGGACCTCTCGCCACTGGTCGAGCAGCTGACACACATGCGACCCGATGACATCGCCGACCTTCCAGGGGTGTCAGCAGATCGCGCCGACCAGATCCACGCCGGCGCGATCGTGGCCGAGGCGACGATGGATCTGTTCGACCTGCCCGAGCTCGAAATCTGTCCGTGGGCGCTGCGCGAAGGCGTACTCCTGGAGCATCTCGATCACCTCTGATGGCCGCGGCCTACGCTTGACCACGTGTCCGCACCCATCCGCGTCTCGATGTCGACGTCCTCGGTCTATCCGGGTTCGACGGCGAGCGGATTCGAGGCGGCGGCACGGCTTGGCTACGACGGGGTCGAAGTCATGGTCGGCATCGACGATGTCAGCGCCGACATCACCGCAATCAAGGCGCTGAGCGCATTCCATGAGATCCCCGTCGTCTCGGTCCATTCGCCCTGCTTGCTGGTGACCCAGCGCGTGTGGGGCAGCGACCCGTGGGGCAAGCTGCACCGCAGCGCCGACATGGCCCACGAAGTCGGTGCCAAGGTCATCGTCGTCCACCCGCCGTTTCGGTGGCAGCGTGACTACGCCCGCGGATTCGTCGAGGGCATCGCCGATCTCGAGGCTCAGCACGGCGTGACGTATGCCGTCGAGAACATGTATCCGTGGCGCACCGGCAAGCGTGAGTTCCAGGCGTACGCCCCAGGCTGGGATCCGGTCGAGCAGGACTACGCCCACGTGACGGTCGACCTCTCGCACAGCTCGACCGCCGGCCAGGATCCGGTCAAGATGGCCCACGATCTCGGCGACCGCCTCGCGCACGTTCACATCACCGACGGTTCCGGCTCGGCCAAGGATGAGCACCTCATACCCGGCCGCGGCACTCAACCGTGCTCGGAGTTCCTGGGCATTGTCGCGGCCTCGGGATTCTCCGGAGAGATCGTCGTGGAGATCAACACCCGCAAGGCCGGCGACCAGACTGCGCGTGAAGCCGACCTGCTTGAAGCCCTCGCGTTCACCCGCCTGCACGCCGCCGTGTGACCGATAGCATCCCGGCATGATCACCGAGCAGCAGTTCCTGGCCTTCGGCCTCGCCGCGCTGATCCTGATCGCGATCCCGGGTCCGAGTGTCGTCTTCGTGATCGGTCGTGCGCTGGCCTATGGGCGGGGTGTCGCACTCGCAACGGTCGCGGGCAACTCCTTCGGGCTGTTGTGCATCGTCGTGCTGGTGGCCTTCGGACTCGGCGCAATCGTGCAGGAGTCGATCGTGGTGTTCATGATCCTGAAGTTCGCCGGCGCCGCCTACCTGGTGTGGCTCGGCAGCCAGGCGATCCGGCACCGCAAGGCATTCAGCGTCGCCGATGTCGATTCTGCGACCCCCGCGATGGCCTGGCCGAAGGTCGTACGCCAGGGGTTCATCGTCGGCGTGTCCAACCCCAAGGCATTCATCATCATCGGCGCCGTGCTGCCGCAGTTCATCGACCGCGATCGCGGGCACATCTCGATGCAGATGCTCCTGCTCGGCCTGATCGCCGTCGCGATCGGCGTGCTGTCCGACAGCTTGTGGGCGATCATCGCGAGCCAGCTGCGCACCTGGTTCAACGCCTCGCCCAAGCGTGGGGAGGCGATGGGCACCGTCGGTGGCGTCTCGATGATCGGCCTCGGTGTGGGCCTCGCCGTCACCGGCAATCGCGGCTGACTCAGTCATCTAGTCTTGCCCCTATGACTCAGCGGATCGCGATCCTCGGCGCCGGCGTGATGGGCGAAACCCTCTTGGCGACGATCCTCGGCTCCGGTCATGCCGCCGCTGATGTGGTCATCAGCGAGAAGCGTGAGGACCGTGCGGCCGAGCTCCGGGAGGCGTACGCCGTCGAGGTCACCGGCAACGCCGAAGCCGTGGCGGACGCCGATGTCGTCCTTCTCGTGGTCAAGCCTCAGGACGTGCCGTCCCTGCTCGCTGAAATCTCCTCATCCGTACGTCCGGAGGCAACCGTGGTGTCGCTGGCCGCCGGCATCCTGATCACGACTCTCGAATCTGCGCTTCCCGACGGAGTCGCCGTCATCCGCGCGATGCCCAACACACCGGCACTCGTGGGTGAGGGCATGTTCGGCCTCTCCCCGGGCCGTTCCTGCACCGCCGACCAGCTCGCGTCGGTCACCAGTCTGCTCGAGTCAGGAGGCAAGGTCGTGGTCGTCGACGAGGCCCAGCAGGACGCCGTGACGGCGGTGTCCGGGTCCGGGCCCGCGTACGTCTTCTATCTCGCCGAGGCAATGATCGCCGGCGGCATCGAGGCCGGTCTCGACGAGCCCACCGCCCGCATCCTTGCTGCGCAGACGTTGGTCGGCTCGGCGAAGCTGCTGGCCGAGTCCGATGAGACGGCCGATGAGCTGCGCCGCCGCGTGACCTCGCCCAACGGCACCACAGCCGCAGCGATCCAGGCATTCGATGACCGCGGAGTCAAAGCTGCACTGACCGCAGGAGTGCTGGCCGCGGCCGCCAGATCTGCAGAGCTCTCAGCCCCGCAATAGGGTGAAGACGTGACCGATGACCGTGCGTGCGTCGTCTTCGACGAGCAGCTGACGACCTACAACTTCGGTCAGTCGCACCCCATGGCGCCCGTGCGCATCGAGCTCACGATGCAATTGGCAGGTGAGCTGGGCATCCTCGACGAGCTCGATGTCGTCGGCGCAACACCGGCCACCGACGAGGAGCTCAACCTCATCCACTCGGCCGCGTACATCGAGCGAGTCCACAAGCTCAGCGATCACCCCACCCACTCCGACCCCAGCCACGGCCTCGGCACCGAGGACAATCCGGTGTTCGCCCACATGCACGAGGCGAGCGCCCTTGTCGCGGGAGCCAGCGTCGAAGCGGCACGTCGGGTCTGGACGGGTCAGGCGCCACGGGCGGTCAACATCGCCGGCGGACTGCATCACGCGATGCCATCGAATGCCAGCGGCTTCTGCATCTACAACGACGTCGCCCTGGCGATCCGCTGGTTGCTCGACAACGGGGCGCAGCGCATCGCGTATGTCGATGTCGATGCCCATCACGGCGATGGCGTGCAAGCCATGTTCTACGACGATCCGCGGGTCCTGACGATCTCGATCCATGAGGGCCCGCAGACGTTGTTCCCCGGCACTGGGTTCGCGACCGAGACCGGAGGCGAGGGCGCCGAAGGTTCGTCGGTCAACATGCCATTGCCGCCGGGCACGTCCGACGCCGGCTGGCTCCGTGCGTTCCACGCTGTGGTCCCGCCGTTGGTCCGCGAGTTCAAGCCGGATGTGCTCGTGACCCAGCACGGCTGCGATTCGCACATGGACGATCCGTTGACCAACCTGATGCTCAGCGTTGACGGCCAGCGGGCCTCGTACCTTGCCCTCCGAGACCTGGCAGAGGAGGTGTGTGGCGGCAAATGGGTGGCCACCGGGGGAGGCGGCTATGCGGTCATGGACGTGGTGCCACGTGCCTGGTCGCATCTGTTGGCGATCATCGCCGGATCACCATTCGATCCCTCGTCGCTCACGCCGCACGACTGGCGCACACATATCGAGCACCTCCGCGGTCTGCCTGCCCCGCAGAAGATGACCGATGGTCGCGCGGTCACCTACCGCTCGTGGGAGCAGGGCTACGATCCGGCGAGCTGGCTCGACCGCTCCATTCTGGCGTCCAGAGTGGCGTGCTTCCCGCTGAATGGGCTCGATCCGCAGCCCTGAGGGTGCGCCAAATCAGTGATTTGTGCCACCGGGCGATTTTTGGCAACTACTGTCACGCGAGCCCCACGAGGCACTAGTGTCATCCCAAGCACGCGCGCTGTTTCTCCGGTGGGGAAGCCGGAGAGCGCGCGTGCCCTCAAGAGAGCTGGTGGTGAGATGGCATCGGGACCGACATATATGACTGTCGCCGAGGTGGCAGATCAAATGCGGGTGTCGAAAATGACCGTCTATCGTCTCGTCCACTCCGGCGAGCTCGAGGCCGTACGCGTCGGGCGTTCCTTCCGGGTGCCTGAGAGCGCGGTCCAGGAGTTCCTCTCCAAGTCCTACTTCCAGGCCGGCTGACCTCGCCGCACATCGTGCAGGGCGCATCCGCCCTGCGGTCGGCGGCAAATCGCACGGTTGGTGACGTGTAGGCTGGTGGACAGTCAATTCCGGAGGTCGAGCGGTCGTCACCGACGATCGAAGCTCTCCGGCGACGAACGTCTTCAGCACACCAGCCACGCGTCCGTGGCCAACAGGAATTGAGTTGTGACCCGTGGGTTCAGTCATCAAGAAGCGCCGCAAGCGGATGTCGAAGAAGAAGCACCGCAAGATGCTCAAGCGCACCCGAGTGCAGCGCCGTCGTCTGGGCAAGTAGCCAATGGGTCGGGTCGTCCTGGTCACCGGGGTCGCAAACACATTTGCGTCCCGGTTTGCGCATCGGCTCGCCCACCTGGGTGCCGATTCCGGCATCGACCGGGTCGTCGGCATCGACACGATCCTCCCCACGGGTGACCTCGACGGCGTGAAGTTCGTACGCGCCGACATCCGCACGCCCGTTGTCGGCAAGGTCCTCGCCGTCGAGGACGTCGACACCGTCGTCCATCTCGATGTCGGACCGCCGACGCGCGGCCGCTCGGGTGCTGCCAAGGAGCTCAATGTCATCGGCACGATGCAGCTCCTCGCTGCGTGCCAGCGCTCCGGCACGGTTGGCAAGTTCGTGCTCGGTTCGTCCACGGCGGTCTATGGCACCTCACCGCGTGACCCGGCGATGTTCACCGAGTCATTGCTGGCCCGCGGTGGCGTACGCAGCGGATTCCCCAAGGACATTGTCGAGGTCGAGTCGTATGTCCGTGGGTTCTCCCGGCGGCGCCCCGACGTCATCATCACGACACTGCGTGGCGCCCAGGTCCTGCACCCCGACATCGAGACCCCCATCCACCGCTATCTCACCAATCCGGTGCTGCCGACTGCGATGGGCTTCGACCCGCGGCTGCAGTTCCTGCATCTCGACGATGCGCTCAACGTCCTCACCGAGTCCGTGCTCAACGACCGGCCGGGCACGTTCAACGTCGCCGGTGATGGAGTCGTGACGCTCAGCCAGGCGGCTCGGCGACTTGGACGTCCGACGGTCCCGTTGTTGCCGATCGGCTTCGCGGTGGCCTCACGCCGGATGATTCGCACGATGGGATCTGACATCTCGCCCGATCTGCATCGTCTGCTCCAGTACGGCCGCGTCGTCGACACCACCGCGCTGCGCGACATCTTCGGCTATGACCTCATCTGGACGACCCAACAGACGTTCGACGAGTTTCGTACCACCGTCAGACCGGGCATCATGGCCTCTCTGGGAGGACGTTCATGACTGATGACCGCAAGCAGCAGCCGATCGGCACGTCCGGCGCGCCCGGGCGCGGCAATCGATCGACCTCGCCGTCGGCCGCAGCTCGTGCGCTCGGTGGATCTCAGCCTGCCAAGCGACCCGTGACAAAGGCCAAGAAGGTGGCCGAGCCGCCGCCGGCCAAGAAGGCCGCCGCCAAGAAGGCGCCCAGCGGGCCGGCCAAGAAGGCCACCGGTCCCGCGAAGAAGACCGCCGCCAAGAAGTCCGCTCCGCAGGCACCCCCGCGACTTCGGGCCGTGACCGACGAGGACGCGGCGGCAGCAGCTGCTGCGGCCGCTGAGGAAGCTGCACGACGTACGCGAACTGCCGGGGCAGCGCCATTGTCTGCCGGCATCCCGCTCGATGAGATCGTCGTGGCGATCGTGCAGGCAGCCCAGCGGGTGCTCGGCACCGACTGGGAGGGGCGCATCGCGACGCTGCTCGCCACGATCCGACGCCGCCTCGATGGCGACTATGAGATCGACGAGTTCGGTTTCGACCCGCAGATCACCGAGGTGTTCGTCGCTGCGGTCGAACCGCTCGCCGAGAAGTGGTTCCGGCTCGAGGTCCGCGGCATCGAGAACATCCCGGCCGAGGGTGGCGCGCTGCTGGTCGCCAACCACTCCGGAACGGTGCCGATCGACGGCCTCATCACCGGATATGCGGTCAAGAAGTATGCCAACCGCAATCTGCGCCCGCTCGGTGCTGACCTGGTCTTCTCGTTGCCCTTCGTTGGCCAGATCGCCCGCAAGGTCGGCGCCACGCTGGCCTGCACCGAGGACGCCGAACGGCTGCTGAGCACCGGCGAGCTGGCGGGCGTGTGGCCCGAAGGTTTCAAGGGCATCGGCAAGCCGTTCGCCGAGCGCTACAAGCTCCAGCGATTCGGCCGCGGTGGCTTCGTGTCATCCGCCATGCGCGCGCAGGTGCCGATCGTCCCGGTCTCGATCGTCGGCGCCGAGGAGATCTATCCCCTTGTCGGCAATGTCCCCTCGCTGGCGCGCCTTCTCGGGCTGCCCTACCTCCCGATCACGCCGTTCTTCCCGCTGCTCGGCCCGCTGGGCATGATCCCGCTGCCGAGCAAATGGATCATCGAGTTCGGCGAGCCGATCCGCACCGATGCATACGACCCGGAGGCGGCGGACGACCCGATGCTGTTGTTCAACGTGACCGACCAGGTGCGCGAGACGATCCAGCAGAC
>JAOPXO010000098.1 GCA_025965115.1 Aeromicrobium sp. | reverse complement strand
ACTAAGGTCGTTCGATTCAGGTGAAGCGGGTAGAGGATCCAGGGTTATCTCTTTAACGATCTCTGGAAACCAACAAGTGCCGATTCAAAGCGCACTGACTTCGCCCTCGCTGCTTAAGCGATAGGTGGAGGGCTGGCCCGGGGGCGTTCCCGCTCCGGATCGCCAGTCTCATTTAGGGGACTTGCTGATCACACGGCGTCGCAGCGTGTGATCGGGACTTTTCTGCGACTGAGCCTGTCGGAGACGTGTTCGTCCGAGCTCCGGGGCTGAGAAAAGCGTCAGACGAAATACACCCGTAGAAGCCCTGACTCAGCGCCATAGGACCCGGGTTCGATTCCCGGCAGCTCCACGAAATGCGAGACCTCGTGCCATCCGGCACGGGGTCTTTCGCATTTCGAGGAGCTGCCCCGACTCAAGTCGGGCCCCATCAGCACGCCGCAGGCGTCCGGCGAGGGAACCCGGCAGCTCGGATCGAATACTCGGCAGCTCCCGCCGTCCTGTGTCACAGTGCTGCCATGACTGCCTTGACCGTCGTGGTCGCAATTCTCTTTGTCTTCACTGGCTCCGCGAAGTTGATCGGCGTCTCACAGAGCCTTGAGGTCCGCGATCAGCTGTCGATCTCGGCGAATGGGTGGAGGGCGATCGGCACGCTTGAGGTGGCGGGCGCAGTCGGCACGATGGTCGGCCTCGCGTGGAAACCGATCGGCGTTGCAGCCCTCACGGGTCTGGCTCTGCTCATGGTCGGAGCGTTCGTATCGCGGGTCCGCATTCGCGACTCGGTGCTGTGGATCGCCGCTGACGTCGCGACATTTGCGCTCGTCGTGGTCACGCTCGTCCTGACGATCGGGTCCTGAAAAGCGGGTGGGAGGTGCTCGGGGTGGAGCGGGTCCCTTACGGATCCCGGCTTAACCATCACCGACTCAGCGGAGTCTCCTCTGTGAGCCGCTGGAGCTTGTCCGGATTGCGCACCGCGAAGACCCGGCTGATGAGCCCGTCTTCGAAGGCGAAGCCGATCACCGTGTCGACGACGCCGTCCAGCAGGATGCGGGCGCCCGGGGCACCGTTGAGCACAATCGGCTCGATGACCGCGGTTGGCGCGATTCGCGACAACGCGCCCAGAAAATTGACGACCTTCTTCGCGCCGACGACCGGTTGGCGCACCGCGTTCACAATGCCGCCGCCGTCTGCGATGAGCACGGCATCGGGCGCAAGGGTGTCCATCAGCGTCTGCAGGTCGCCGGTCAGCAGTGCCGCACGGAATCGGTCGACTGCTCGCCGTTGCTCCGCGCGATCCACCTCCATCCGTGGCCGACGGGCGGCGACGTGCGAGCGCGCCCGATGCGCGATCTGTCGCACGGCCGCCGAGGATTTGCTCGTCACGGTAGCGATCTCGTCGAATGGCAGGTCGAAGACCTCGCGCAGGACGAACACCGCCCGCTCATTCGGTGTCAGAGTCTCGAGCACGGTCAGCATCGCCATCGACACGCTCTCCGCCAGCTCGACGTCGTCGGCCACGTCCGGAGCTGTCAGCAGCGGCTCGGGCAGCCACTCGCCGACATACTCCTCCTTGCGGCGGCCCAGCGTTCGCAGTCGGTTGAGCGCCTGCCTGCTGACGATCCGCACCAGGTACGCACGAGGGTCGACGACCTCGGCCTGTCCGGCCGCGCCGATTCCGTCCCACCGCAGCCAGGTGTCCTGGACCGCATCCTCGGCGTCGGCAGCCGAGCCGAGCAGCTCATAGGCGACGGTGAACAGCAGGCCCCGGTGGGTGACGAACGGGTCGGCGCTCATGCCAGCGAGCGTAGGCCAGGAGTCTGCAACGGCTTGAGCTCGCATGAGTCGGCGTATCCCTCGGACTCGATCCCCAGAGCGACATTGCCCCGGGCGTTCATGTTGGAGATCGCGATGAAGGCAGTGAGCTCGACCATCGCGGCGTTGCCCAGCTGCTCGAGCAGTTCGGCGAACATCTCGTTTGTGACGGTCGGCGGCGTCTGGGTCATCGCCTCGGCGTACCCCATCACCGAGCGCTCGAGCGGCGTGAACACGGTTGCCTCGCGCCAACGCGGCACTTCGCGGGCCTTGTCGATGTCAAGGTGCTCGTTGAACGCCTGGAAGTAGCCGAAGTCGAGGCACCAGCTGCAACCGATCTGTGCCGCGACCGCCATGTGCGCGAATGACTTCAGGCTGGGATCGCAGGCATCCCACTTCTGGGCCTTGGCGCCCAGTCCCATCGTCGCCTTGAGCACGGGACGGTTGTGCCAGTAGACGCCCAACGGCTCAGGCACGCGGCCGAGCAGCTTCTTGCTGAACCTCTTGACCAGCGCGCCGTAGGGGCCGGTGATCTCTGCTGCGGGGATTCGGGTGGTGTTCATTTTTGCTCCTCATGATTGGCTTCATCATGAAGACACCGGCGCGCCACGGAATGTGACAACCTGGGCCCGCCCGGAGCCGATCACGGTGACGTGAGCATCGTCCTGAAGGCGTACGGCATCGAATTGCACGAGGTCCGCAGCGGCCTCGATCCCGGGGTGGCGCAGGGTCATCGTCCCTTCCAGAACGACCGCGACAACCGTTTGGTCTCCCGACGCCATCAGCGTCATCTCACCGATCTCGACCACCTGAACAGTGGCCCAGATGGCACCTCGGCGGGTCATGACATTGAGGTCGCGGGTCGGGCTCGCGACGTGACCGTAGGTCGTGGCATCTCCGGAGAAGGCGATCGGTTCCCAGCGGACCAGGTCGTGCCTGCGCCCGGCAACCGTGATCGCCATGGCAGGCCCGTCGCAGAAGGTGAGGACGCGATCGATGCCCGGGAGTGGCGAGAACGGCCCGCTCGTCGTGACGTCGGCGACGCTGAGGCGCCAGTCGAACCGATCGCCCGACGATGGATGACGCAGCAGCTCGCGAGTCACGCCGCCGCCGGCGAGCCATGGAGTTGGTGCGGCGTCGACGAATCGGATGACTTCGGTGCCTGCTCCCAGCCGTTCGGTCATGTCCCGGGTTCCTCTCGGGCGACCAATGAACATCGGCTCGGCGTTCAGGAACGCCGAGCCGATGTCGTGGTCACCCTGTGTTGCGGGTGGTGGTGCTACTGCTTCTTGGCGAGATCCGCGATGGATGTCAGGCCGTACTTCGCGGCAGTCGCCTTGGTGACGACGATCGCGTCGCTGTCCTGAGCTGCGGACTGGGTCAGCACGATCAGGTTCTTCGGCAACACCTTCTGCAGTGCGGTGAACACCTCATCCGGCGCGGTGGCCGTGGCGTTCGGGTCGAGGTACTGAAGGATCGAGCCGTTGTACTCGGGCATCAGGTCGACCGATCCGTCCTTGAGCGCCGGGACGTACTTCTCGCGGCTACCGATGTTCAGCTTGAGGCTGATCTTCGCACCCTGAGCCTTGAGGGCCTCTGCGTAGATCTGCGCCAGCAGCACGTTCTCGGGGAAGTTCGCGGAGCCCACTGTGAGCTTGACACCCGAGGCGGCCGTACCAGCAGTCGAGAGACCCTGATCGGACAGCCACGCCTTGGCCACGGCATCAGGATCCTGCTTCTGGGTGACGACCTTGACCATCAGCGCGCCGAGACCAGCCGTGTCGAGCTTGGCCGAGATGGCGTTGAGCGTGGTCTTCACGCCGTCGGTCGCCTTGGCCTTGCTGATGATCGGCAGGACGTTCTGAGCAGCGAAGTTGGCCTTCGGATCGGTCAGGATCACAAAATGGTTGGCCTCGATGCTGGGATCAGTGGTGAAGAGGTCGGCTGCATCAACCTGGCCGTTCTTCAGCGCGTTGACCGTGACGGGGCCACCAGTGTCGGTGACGGTGTACTTGCCGAAGCTGACACCGTAGTGCTTGGCCAGTCCGGGGATGCCGTCGGCGCGCTTCTTGAACTCCGGCGGGCCGCCGAGGATCAGCTTGCTGGCCACGGTGCCCGAGCCGCCGCCAGACGACGAGTCGCTGCTGCTGCTGCCGCAGGCACTGAGCGTGAGCGCCAGGGCGGTTGCTGCCGCGCCGGCGATGAGAATCTTGTGCTTCATGAGACTCCTAGACGTGAAGGTTTGACGAGACTAGTACGAATGTTCGGTTCCGACAGGTCGGTTCACCTGGTGGTCAGACAGGTGCCACCTCCGCTCGCGTGATAGCGGCATCGACTGCGTCCGCAGCCGCACCGCCACTCTTGGAGAAGCGTCCGGAGATGCCGCGTGACACCACCAGTCGCTGGATCAGGGCCAACAGCATGTCTGCGGTCAGCGCGAGTGCCGCGACCAGGACGCCACCGCCGATCATCTGCGGATAGTCCTGCTGTTGCAGGCCGTCATAGATGAATCGACCGAGCCCGCCGAGGGGTACGAAGGACGCGATCGTGGCCGTGGCGATGACCTGCAAGGTCGCGCTACGTATGCCGGAGAAGATCAGCGGCAGGCTGCACGGCAGCTCGACACCGAAGAGGATCTGGCGTCCGCGCATGCCCATGCCCCTGGCGGCGTCGGTCACGGCAGGGCTGACATTGTCGACCCCTGCGTACGTGTTGGAGAGGATCGGTGGGATCGCCAGCAGCACCAGCACGATCTCGGTGGGGATGACGAACCCGACGTCCGTGCGGCCGTGGAAGTGCGGCGCGATCATGACCGTCAGGAGCACGAGTAGCCCGACCGACGGCAGCGAACGCAGCGCGTTGGCGCCTGCGACCAGGAAGGTGGCGCGTCTGGTGTGCCCGATGAACAGCCCGAGTGGCAGCGCGATCGCGCCGGCGATGCCGACGGCGATCAGCGAGAACTTGATGTGCGCCAGCAGCTGGGTCGTGATGCCCGTGTCGAGCGGCGTGTCACGCCAGTGGGCCGAGTCGGTCAGCCAGGAGAAGACTTGTCCGATCATTTCGCCGGCACCGCCCGTCGCCATGGGGTCATGAGTCTTGTCGCCAGGATGATGAGCGCGTCGAGCACCAGCGCCAGCAGGACGCACAGCACGATGCCGAGCACGATCGGCGGGTAGTAGGCCGTGGGTGTCGACAAGTCCTTTCCGATCTGGAACAGCTGGCCGAGGTTGGACATCCCGATCGTGCCGGCGATCGCCACCATGCTGACGTTCGACACCGTGGCCACGCGCAGTCCCGCCGCGATCACCGGTACGGCAACGGGTAGCTCGACTGCGAACAGCCGTCTCGCCCGGCCATATCCGATTGCCGTTGCCGCCTGGTTGACCTCTTCGGGGACCGAGGCGAGCCCGTCGGCGACCACCCTGACGAGCAGCGCAACCGAGTAGACCGTCAGGGCGATCGGGACCTGCAGTGGATCGAGCGAGCTCAGTCCGAGCAGCGGCGGCACGAGTACGAACAGCGCGATCGACGGGATCGTGTAGAGCAGACCTGTGATCGACACCATCGGCGGGTAGAGCCAACCGTAGCGACGCGACAGCCAACCGAGCGGCAGGGCGATGAGCAGTCCGACGATGACGGGGACGACCGACAGCCAGGTGTGGGTCCAGAGCCACGAGAGGTCCTGGGACCGATGATCCAGGAAGTAGCCGAAGAAGTGCCACGGTGACGAGCTCGCTGAGGACGGCGAATCGGCGGTGGCGAAGACAGCGTGGAGCAGGCTCATGACGCCGCTCCCGCGCGGGACTCGATCAGCGCGACCACCTGGGTCGCGTTGAGGGTGCCGGCGAACGTCCCGTCGTGGCCGACCACGACACCGCGTCCCGTCGGGGAGGAGAGTGCCGCGTCGAGCACCGCTCGGTAGGTTCCATCGACCGACGCGACAGTGCCGCCCCGGCGGAGGCGTCCCCGGTCGATCGAGTCGCTACCGGCTGAGGGGCCGTCGGCGATCGCCAGCCAACCCTGCGGGTGACGACCCGCGTCGAGCACCAGGACCCAGCCGTCGGTCGCCACCTTCGACGCCTCGGCAAATGAGGACTCGAGTGACACGGTGGGCTCGGGCTCCAGCGGCAACTGCCCGACAGCTTCGAAGCCCAGGGCCCGATAGCCACGGTCGCGCCCGACGAAGTTCGCGACGAAGTCGTCGACGGGATTGGACAACAGCTCGGCGGGTGTCGCCATCTGGGCGAGGTGCCCGCCGACCCTGAGCACCGCGACCTGGTCACCGAGCTTGATCGCCTCGTCGATGTCGTGGGTGACGAAGACGATCGTCTTGCCGAGATCACTCTGCAGGCGGAGGAACTCGTCCTGCAGCTGCTCGCGTACGACCGGATCGACGGCGCTGAACGGCTCGTCCATCAGCATCACCGGCGGGTCGGCGGCCAAGGCGCGAGCCACCCCGACACGTTGCTGCTGCCCACCTGACAGCTGAGCTGGATAGCGACGTGCGAACTTCTGATCGAGTCCGACTCGATCGAGCAGGTCCATGGCGCCGGCCCGGGCCTCCTTCTTGCTGGTGCCGAGCATCAGCGGCACGCTCGCAATGTTGTCGATGATCGTCCGATGCGGGAACAGTCCGGCGTGCTGGATGACATAGCCGATGCCTCGGCGCAGCTGCGCCGGCTCGACCTTCGCGACATCCTGGTCATCGAGCAGGATGCGCCCTCCGGTTGCATCGATCATCCGGTTGATCATGCGCAGGCTCGTGGTCTTGCCACATCCTGAGGGGCCGACGAGCACGGTGATCTGGCCGGACGGTGCGACCAGGTCGAGGGCATCGACTGCCACGGTGCCGTCGGGATACGTCTTCGATGCTGATTCAAAGCGGATCATGTGCCGGTTTCCTGTTCGGTGGTTGAGCTGGATGACTGGGTGGGGGCTGCGGGAATCGTCGTGCCCAATTGGCGGGACAGGTCTTGCGCCTCGTAGGCGACAAGCTGCCCGTAGCGATGCATCGTCTCGTCATCGATCCGATAGGTCGGCCCGAGCAAGCTGATCGCGCCGGCGACTCCGCCGGGGCGGCGGATCGTGGCGGCGATGGCGGTGACATCTGGCTCGAGGCGGTCACGCTGGGCAACGTAGCCCTCGGTCGGGACAATATTCTGAAGCGCGCGGCCGACGGCGAGGTTCTCGAGCGGGATCGCCCGGCCTATCCAGCTGGTGTGTCGCACCGCGTGGGTGCCTTCGATCATGGCGACGTAGATGCCTGTGTTGTTGGGGCCGGCGATCGACAGGTACGCCGACTCTCCGGTGGCCGCCACGATGCGGTTCAGCGCCGGATCGGCGATCCTGATCAGGGTCTGACGGCCGATCGCCGAGGCGCCGAGCTGGATGAGACGCGGACCCGCACCGAACCAACCGTCGGTGTCGCGCGCGACAAAGCCCGAGCTCTCGAGGGTCCGAAGGAGTCGGAGCGCCGTGCTGGGTGGGAGTCCGGCGCGGCGAGCGCATTCCGAAAGACTGATCGATTCCTCGGCGCAGACCTCGGCGAGAAGGGCCAGAGCACGGTCGACGGTGCGCGTTGACGCACTGCTCGCGGTTTCCGTCATGACCATCTTCCGGGTGGGTGCCATTCAGTGGCAGGTGCTTGCCATTGGCTGGTATCTTCACACTTTGCTGGGATATGCGGAAGAGTCAGCGCCAGGTTTTCTGAAAGAGTTTTCTTCAGCGAAACACGCAGCAACCGCGAAATTGCAGATCGGGAGCCCGCATGATCCACGTCGACGGAACTCAGCTCACGCTGGCCGAGATCGTGGCTGCGTCGGCTGCTGACGGCCCCGTCGCGGTCACCGATGCCGCCATGGGACGGGTCAGTGCCTCGCAGGAGTTCGCCGAACAGGCGGCCGCGGAGCGTCCGATCTACGGCCTCTCGACCGGGGTGGGCGCCAACCGCAGCGTCGCGCTGACCGATCCGGATGCCCAGGCGCTTGACCTGCTGCGCAGCCATGCGACATCCGCGGGATCACTACGTGCTCCGGGGCGCGTGCGGGCCATGCTGTTGGTGCGCCTCAATCAGTTGGCCGCAGGCAACAGCGGTGTGCACCCAGCGATCCTCACGGCTCTGGTCGACATGATCAATCGTGATGCGTTGCCCGCCGTGCGGGAGCTGGGGAGCATCGGCACAGGCGACCTGTCGGCGCTCGCTGTCACGGCCCTTGCGCTGCACGAGAGCGAGCCGTTCGCGAGGGGCGATGCCCTGCCGTTCCTCAGCAGCAATGCCGCGACGATTGCGGACGCGGCGCTTGCGCTGCACGACCTGCGCACGCTGGCCCAGTCCACGATGGTGATCGCGGCGGCCAGCTTCGACGGTGTCCATGGGAATCCGGAGGCGTTCTCATCGGCAGTCGAGGAGATCACGCCCTTTGCGGGCGCTCGGACGGTATGCCGCACGGTGCGCCATCTGATCGAGAGCCCGCGCGAGCCGGCACGCATCCAGGACCCCTTCGGACTGCGCACCCTGCCGCAGGTTCACGGCGCCCTGCTCGACGCTCTCGATCAGCTCGAGACCGTCGTCCTGACGATGGCGAACACCGGCTCGGAGAACCCCACGTTGTCGCCCGATCACGGGGTTGCCCATCACGGCGGATTCTTTGCCGCCCGGCTGGCTCAGACCCTCGACCTGGTCAAGCTTGCGTCCGCGCAGACCGCGCAGCTCTCTCTGTCCCGACTGACAATGCTGAACGAGCCCGCCCTCACTGGACTCGAGCCATTCCTGGGCGACGGTACGCCCGGCGCGTCAGGCACCATGGTCACCGAATACGTCTCGACCTCCGCCCTGGCCGAGCTGCGGGCGCTCGCGACGCCCGCCAGCCTGCAGACGGCGACGCTCTCACGAGGGGTGGAAGAGGACGCCAGCTTCGCGTCGTTGGCGGCACGGCAGGCGCTCGACTCGGTCGGGTTCTACCGAACCGTCCTGTCCGCAGAGCTGCTCGCCGCCATACGGTGTGCGCGGCAGCACGACCGGACCTCCGGGCCGATCAAAGCCGTCCTCGAGCTGTGCGCGGCGCTGCCGACGGGCATGGCCGACCGCGACCTCACGACCGACCTCGACCTCGCCGACTCGCTGGTCGAAGCCCTCGCCGCGCTGGCGTAGAAGCAGCGGGACGCGGGGATTGCAGGCCCACATAGGTTCACGCCGTCCGAGCGACCCCTGCATCCGCAGGGAACCCAAGCAAACTCCGCGCCTGGGCGATCGCAGGCAGCGTGCCCGGGAAGATCAGGCCGTCGTGGCGAAGCCTGGCAACGACGTCCAGCGTGTTGAGGACATTGTCGTGACCGGGCGCTATCCCGGACAGCATGACGATGATGCCGCGGTGCTCGAGCTTGCTGATGGCGTCGCCGAGGACGTGTGCGCCGGTCGCGTCGATCGTCGTGATCCGGGACATCCGCAGGATGACGACCTTCACGTCGGCGACCTCGGTGAGCTCGAGAAGGATCCGGTGGGCGGCTGCGAAGAACAGCGGTCCGTCGAGGCGATAGGCGACGATGTGCTCACTCAGGAGGGCGTGTTCCTCCGCGGTATGGTCGCCGGTGTCCAGCGGCACCTTGTCCAGCCGCGCACTGCGAGCGACGGCGCGGAGGGCGAGGATGATGGCAACCCCGACTCCCACCCCGACCGCTGTCACCAGATCGACTGCCACCGTGACCGAGAAGGTCATCGCGACGATCAGTGCATCGCCGCGGGTCGAGCGCATGAGGGCGAGTATTGATCCGGCCTCGACCATGCGAATGCAGGTCGCGAACAGCACACCGGCCAGTGCCGCGAGCGGAATGTCGGAGACCAGAGGGGCCACGGCGAAGATCACCACAAGCAGGACGAGCGAGTGGGTGATCGCCGCAAGCCGCGAGGTGGCTCCTGCTCGTACGTTGACCGCTGTCCGAGCGATCGCCGCGGTCGCCGGAACTCCGCCGAAGATCGGCGCGACGAGGTTGGCAAGTCCCTGACCGAACAGCTCCCGATCCGGATCGTGGTGCTCGTTGACACTCATACCGTCGGCGACGGTGGCACAGAGCAGGCTCTCGAGGGCAGCGAGCGCGGCGACGGCAAGTGCCGAGGTGGCCAGCGCTCCGACGGAGCCGAGGTCCAGGAAGCGGAACGAGGGCGCCGGCAGACCTGCCGGGAGGTGCCCGAGTGGGGCCAGGCCCAGGTCGAAGACGCGGGCCATCACGGTGGCGATCGCGACCCCGATCAGCGAGAACGGCACTCCGGGACGCCAGCGAGCGCCGCCGAGCATCAGTGCCGCGACCGCGGCAGCGACGAGAGCCGGCGCCGGCTGTGGATGATGGACGTACTGGGTCAAGGCGTCGAAGGCCGTGGCCCACACCTTGTCGCCCGACGCATGCGCGACACCTAGCGCGGCGGGCACCTGCTGCAGGGCGATGACGACCGCGATGCCGGCCGTGAACCCTTCGATGACCGAGACCGGCAGATAGCGGACATATCTGCCCACCCTGGCGATTGCCATCGCGATCAGGACCAGTCCGGCCATGGCGCCGACCATCAGCACCCCCGAGGCGCCGTAGTGGTGCACGACCGGCACGAGCACGACAGTCATCGCTCCGGTGGGCCCGGAAACCTGAAGATTGGAGCCACCGAACACGGCGGCGACGATGCCCGCGACAACTGCGGTAGCGAGGCCGGCCTGAGCACCGAGCCCCGACGCCACACCGAATGCGAGGGCGAGGGGCAGCGCCACGATGGCGACGGTGAGGCCGGCGACGAGGTCCTGGCGGGGGTGTTTTCGTATCGCGGTGAGGTCAGCACGTCGAGGGAGAAGGTTCACACCGTGTCAGCCGATTCGCGCAACTCCGCGAGAAGTCCCTCCTGGTCGGCCAGCATGGACGCGAGTATGCGGCGGCCGGACAGCAGCAACTGCGCCACGGCGGGGGTCGAGAGCGTGTAGAGCACGGCTGCCCCGTCACGGGACGAGCTCACCAGGCCGGCGCGCCGGAGCACAGCGAGCTGCTGGGACAAATTGGACGACTCCACGTCGATCTCGGCGAGCAGCTCGTGGACGGGACGCGGGCCGGCTTGCAGGAGCTCGAGCACCCTGATGCGTACGGGATGTCCGAGGGTGCGGAAGAGCTCGGCCTTGGCCTGGTAGAGGGGCACGTTCACGGTCATGATGGACTCGATCCCGACGAGTGTTGCGAATGTCACTTGTAGAGTACATCACTTGAAGAAGTCTTCATATACGGTACTGTCCCATGTGGCCGGATGGGCCCCACGTACTATGCATGCCAGTCGAGAGGATTGCGCGAACCATGGCAGATGTTGAGGCAGCACTGGACGAAGCGGGACTGACCAATCCGGAGGCGCGGGAGTACGTCAGCTACTGGGCGGAGCTCACCGGCGCCGATCGGGTAGAGGTCGTCAGCGCGTCCGACGACGCACGACTCATCGCGGAGGCCCTCGAGGCCGGCGAGCTCGAGCCTGCGGGCGAAGGTCTCTACTACTCGCGCAGCTACGTGAAGGACACCGCGCGCTCGGAGGAGCGCACGATCGTCGCCACCAACAACCCGTCCGACGCCGGCATCTACAACAACTGGCGGCCTGCGTCGGAGATGAAGCCGCTGCTCGAGGACCGTATGCGCGGCGCGTCCAAGGGCAAGACGATGTACGTCATCCCCTACCTCATGGCGCCTCCCGGCAACGCCCTCGCGCCCTGGGCCGCCGGCGTGCAGGTGACCGACACCCGCACAGTCGTGCTGCACATGATCCGCATGGCCCGCGTCGGCGTCGACTTCATCAACGACCTCGAGGACCCCAACAGCTTCGTCCGCGCCGTCCACGTGACCGGCGACCTGGAGAACCTTGGTCAGGGCACTCCCGACGACCAGCGCTACTTCGTGACGGTTGCCGATGAGCGCACGATCCTGCACTTCGGCTCGTCCTATGGCGGCAATGCGCTGCTCGGCAAGATCGCCCACGGACTGCGCCAGGCGGCGTACGACGGCTGGGCCTCGCGCAAGTTCCTCGCCGAGCAATACATGTTGATCGGCATCAAGGACAAGGAGACCGGCAAGACCTACCACATCTGTGGCGGCTTCCCGAGTGCCTCCGGCAAGACCAATCTGGCCATGATGCTTGCCCCCGACGTGCTGGGCGACCGCTATCACGTGTCGTTCTACGGCGATGACATTGCGTGGCTCTGGGTCGACGAGGCCACCGGCAAGCTCTACGGCATGAACCCCGAGTACGGCGTGTTCGGCGTGGCCAAGGACACCAACGAGGGGACCAATCCGACCGCGCTCGCGTCGATCGCCGAGGGCACGGACGCGATCTTCACCAACATCGCGTACAACCCGACGACGCACGAGGTCTGGTGGGAGGGACGCACGCCCAAGCCGCCGGCGAACCACCACGGTTGGCTGGACTGGACCGGGTCTCCGATCGCTGATCGCGAGAACGGCGACGACAGTCCGTGGGCGCACCCCAACAGTCGCTTCACGACGACGCTCGACAACGTCCCGAACATCGCCGACGACTACAACGCCGCCTCAGGCGTGCCGATCGACGCGATCATCTTCGGTGGCCGCACGCGCGACCGCGAGCCGCTGATCCGCGCGATCACCGACCTGGCTGAGGGCGTCTACGACGGTCTGACGCTGGGTGCCGAGGCGACGTCCGCGGCCGAGGGTGTCGAGGGCCTGCTGCGCTACGACCCGATGTCCAACCGTCCGTTCATGGCGTACGGCGAGGGTGACTACGCCGAGCACTACCTCAAGATCGTGGGGGAAGCCAAGGACCTGCCGATCTTCGCGCATGTCAACTGGTTCCAGCGCGGTGAGGACGGCCACTACCTGTGGCCCGGCTACCGCGACAACCTGCGTCCGCTGCTGTGGCTGCTGCAGCTCAAGAATGGCGAGGTCACGGGTCGGCAGACTCCGGTCGGCATCATCCCGACCAAGGAGGAGCTCAACCTCGACGGCGTGGACATCACGCCCGAGGACCTGGAGACGATCCTCTCGATCGACAACGCCCGGTGGCGCCAGGAGATGGGCTTCCGCGAGGAGCACCTCAAGCAGTTCGACAACATGCCCGAGTCGATCTGGGAGGCCCACCGTCGGGTCTCGGCCGCATTGGACGCCGAGGCGTAGCGCTCAGAGCTCCTTGCGGGCTCCGTTGGCTGCGCGGAGGAGGAGCCACCAGTTCTTGGGGTTCTTGAAGTTGAGACCGCCGATGAGCTGCTTGAGCAGGGTCAGCACGTCGAAGTAGATCCGTTCACAGGTGAGCTCTTCACCCTCGAAGAGGAAGAATGCCGTCATACGCACCTTGAAGGCGCTGCCGGTTGCCGGAATCGCGCCGAACGGCCCCAGGTGCGTGCCTTCGAGGAAGAACTCGACGATGACGGCGTCGTCGCTGTGGCGAAGCTGGATGATCTCCCCCCGCTGGTCGGGAAACGCGATCCGACTGCTGTTGTAGTAGCCGCGTACGGCCGCATCGCCGACGTACTCATCGCCGGTGGCAATCAGCTCGTAGCGGGGATGGGGGAATGTCGACAGGACGTCGTCCCACTGTTGGTCGATCTCATCCTGGAAGTGGTCGCGGACGATCTTGTCCCTGGTGGCTCGAAGCTCTTCGGTCAGCATGGGCTCACCTTGCCAGTTCAAAGCGACGTACGGTCGGAGTATGAGCACCTTGACTGACGATGAGATCGACCAAGCCTTGGAGGGTCTTCGCGGCTGGTCCCGCGATGGCGATGCCCTCACGAAGACGTACGAGTTCAGTGACTTCGCGGCGGCGATGGCGTTCATGGCACGAGCGGCGCCCGGGATCGACGAGATGGACCATCACCCGGAGTGGAGCAATGTCTACAACCGGGTCGACGTGCGGCTGAGCAGCCACGACGTCGGCGGAATCACCGACCGTGACCTACGCCTGGCGCAACTGCTGGACGGGCTGGCCTAGGCCCAGAGGTCGGAGCCGAACTGGAACCAGATCGCGGTGATGACCGCGACGTACCAGAGCACGACGATCAGCAGAGTCCAGTTGTTCACGAATCTGGACACTGCGCTCCGCGGCGCCCAGGCGCGCAGGTTGCGGGCGGTCACGACCACGAAGATCGGGATCATCGCGGTCCAGACGACCATGCAGTAGGGGCAGAGCTTCTCGATGTCGTAGATGCTTTGGTACTGCAGCCACGTGACGAAGCCGATGCCGAACAGTGCGCCGGCCTGCAGGCCGACCCACACGTATGACGGCAGGCGGACGCCCGAGAGCAGGAGCACTCCGAGCGTGATGACCACCGCGAAGCCGGCGACACCGAAGATCGAGTTGGCGAAGCCGAAGGCCGAGGCCTGGTGCGAGCTCATGACGGAACTGCAGCTGACAAATGCGTTGAGGTTGCAGGCCAGCTGTGTGGTCTTGCCGTCGATCTTGTCCTGCAACAAGCTGATCTTGTCGATCGTCAGGACAGTCGCGGCCCAGAGCCCGAGCAGTCCGCCGATCGTGAGGACCCAGCCTGGGGCACGCGAGGCATCAGCCTCGGTGACGTCGTCGTCCCGCTCATCGGTCTCAATCGTTTCGGAGGTCACGGAGCGATCCTAGTTGGGGCGGCCCAAAGATCGTCGTGGCGCCTGGAGAGTCGGTGCGCTATCGTTCAGATACCAACGGTATGCGAAATAGAGGGGCACCATGACTGATCACGTGGACGTCATCATCGTCGGAGCGGGGCTGTCGGGGGTTGGTGCGGCATACCGGCTGCAGACCGAGTGCCCGGGCAAGACGTACGCGATTCTGGAGTCACGCGAGGCGATCGGCGGCACCTGGGACCTGTTTCGCTATCCGGGCATCCGCTCGGACTCGGACATGTACACCCTGAGCTGGCCGTTCCGGCCCTGGAAGAACCCCAAGTCGATCGCCGACGGTGATGACATTCGTACGTATATCCGCGAGGCCGCGGACGAGTACGGCATCGAGAAGAACATCCAGTTCGGTCACCGCGTCGTGTCAGCCGCGTGGTCCACCGACGAAGCCCACTGGACGGTCACCTCGCAGGTGGGCGCCGTGACCGTGACCCAGACCGCGTCATTCCTCTATCTCTGCAGCGGCTACTACAACTACGACAAGGGCTACCAGCCCGACTTCCCTGGCCTCGACACGTTCAAGGGCAAGGTCATCCACCCGCAGTTCTGGCCCGAGGACCTCGACTACGACGGCAAGGAGGTCGTCGTCATCGGCAGCGGCGCCACCGCCGTCACGCTGATGCCGTCGATGGCTGACAAGGTCAAGCACATCACGATGCTGCAGCGCTCTCCCTCGTACATCATCGCGTTGCCTGACAAGGACAAGATCGCCGACGCGATGCGCAAGGTGCTCCCGGACGGCTTCGCACACCGCGCGATTCGCCGCAAGAATGCCGCGTTCTCGGTCGGTATGTACTTGTACTGCCAGCGCTTCCCCAACGCATCCCGCAAGATGCTCACCAAGCAGGCGGCCAAGAAGTTGCCCGACGGCTATGACCTCGGCACCCATTTCAACCCGAGGTACGACCCGTGGGACCAGCGTCTGTGCATCGTCCCCAACGGTGACCTGTTCCGTACGATCCGCAGCGGCAAGGCGTCGATCGTCACCGACCACATCAAGGCGATCACACCGACCGGCATCGACCTGGAGTCCGGCGAGCACCTTGACGCCGACATCATCGTCACCGCGACGGGCCTCGAAGTGGTGGCGTTCGGCCAGCTCAAGCTCAGCGTTGACGGTGTGGCGATCGACCCACACGAGCTGTATGTCTACAAGGGTCTGATGTTCAGCGGCCTGCCGAACCTCGCGTGGTGCGTCGGCTACACCAACGCGTCATGGACCCTGCGTGCCGACCTGTCGTCGCAGTACGTCTGCAAGCTGATCAACCACCTCGACGCGAAGGGCTACGCCTACGGAATGCCCGATCCGAAGGGTGCCGGGGATGCGCCACGGCCGATCCTCGACCTGACCTCCGGATATGTGCAACGTGTGGTTGGCGAGCTGCCGCAGCAGGGGCTGACCTCGCCGTGGACGATCCGTCAGAACTGGTTCCTCGACTCGCGTGACATGAAGCGCACCGATCTCGAGCAGGACATGGTCTTCGGCAAGACGAAGGTCGCTGCTCGCGTCTGACGGACATTCGCCCTCAGGTCTGGCAGCTGGGGCACCAGAATGTGTTGCGCATGCGGGTCGGGGCGTCGCCAAGCTCGCCGCGCAAGATCGTGGTGCCGCAGCGCATGCAGGGTTGACCGGCGCGGGCGAAGACCCATTCGTTCTGACCCTTGCGGGTGTTGCCGGTGAACGTGCGTCGAGGGCGCTCACGGTTGGCGCGAATCATCGTGCGACCCCGATCGATCACCCGCCGGATGTCGGCGATGTCGGCGACCGGACGGGTCGGGAGGAGCCCGGCCAGGAAGCAGATCTCGTTGACATACTCATTGCCGAAGCCCGCGAGATTGCGCTGATCGTGCAGGGCAACAAACACGGGCGTCGTCGGATCGCTGGTGACTCGGCGAACCGCCTCGTCGAGATCCCAGTCAGGGCCGAGCAGGTCAGGGCCGAGATAGCTCAATGTCGCACTCTCCGTGGCCCGGTCGAGCACCTCCGTGATGCCGAGCGAGAAGCCGATGGCCTGGGTCGTGGGTGTCTGCAGGACGACCCGCGCGGTGTGGGCCGGCCGTCGCCAGGAAGCGTCGAGCGGCTGGATGTGCCACGCGCCTTCCATCTTGAGGTGGGTGTGGATCGAGTGCCGACCGGCTCTGATCAGCAGATGCTTGCCGCGGCTCACCGCCTCGTCGACGGTCTGACCAGCGAGATCGAGGGTTGCGAACTCTGGCACGCGAAAATCGGTCCGGGTCAGCACCTGACCAGCCAGGGCCTCGTGCAGGTGGTGCGCGGTGCGCCATGCGGTGTCGCCCTCAGGCATCGAGCCTCAAACCCTTGGGTGTGCGCTCGAATCCGGCCTCGCGCAGGGCCTCACCGAGGGCCGTCGTCGACACGGGTTGGCCATCGGCCGTCTCGACGCTGAGCCGATTGACTCGTCGGGAGCGTACGGTCTGCGCGAGGGACGCAGCAGCGGCGGCCAGCCGGACCGGATCGGTGTCGAACACCAGCGCCTTCTTGCCGCCACGTTCGAGGTAGAGCACGGCATGCCCATCGTGCATCACGACCAATGACCCCGCCTTGCGCGCGGGCCGGTGCTTGATCGACTCGTCGGTGCGTGCCGGCCACGGCAGGGCCGCTCCGAACGGATTGGCGGGATCTGTGGCGGCCAGCGTCCGGGCGGGGTCAGTGCTGGGTTGATCTTCGTCGCGGGTGTGCGTGCGTATGCGGTCGACCGTCGCCGGCGAGGCGAACTGCGCGGCTCCGAGGGTGTCGATGTAGTAGCCGCGCAGGCAGGCTCCGGTCTGCTCGAGCTCGCGCAGCACGCGATAGGTGCCGGCGAAGCCCCCCGGCGTTTGCTCGGCCATCACCGAGCCGCGCGTGACCACGCCATAACGACCCAGCAGCGCTTCGGTCCGGGCGAGCTGAAGCCTCGTGGGATCGCTGACTGTCTCGTTGAGCGCGAACCATCGTCCGCTGACGGTCGGCGGACCTTGCAGGGCCACGCGTAGCGCGGGACCACGACGGCCGTGGATGCGGGCTCGGGGGGCCGGGCGGGTGGTGCGATGGGCTCCACCGCGACCCACGAGGGTGCGGATGGGCGCGAAGGTGTCATTGCTGACTTGGCCGGCCCACACGAGATCCCACAGCGCTTGGGCAACCGTGCGGTCGTCGATGTCGTCCGCGTCGATCGCGTCAGTGAGCTGGCGGAACAGGAATGCCCCGCCACCGTCGAGGGCTGTCGAGATCGCGGTGTGCAGAGCCTCGGGCTCCATCGGATTGCTGCCCGCCGCCCGAAGCACAAGATCGGCGGGATGGAGCTGGACCCAGCCGTCATTGTCGGGCAGCGCACCGGCACCGGACCACACCACCTCGCCGGCCGAGGTGAGCTCGTCGAGCATCGCGGGGGAGTAGTCGCGGACGCGGGCGGGGAGGATCAGCGACTCCCACGCAGAAGCCGGCAGGGCGACGCCGGCGAGCTGGTCGATCGCCGACAGTACGCCATCGGTGCCGCGCAGTGATCCGCCGACGCCCTGCCACGACGGGAGGAATCTGGCGAATGTGGTCGGATCGACGGGCTCGACCTGGTGGCGCGCCGCGGCGAGCGATCGCGATCGTAGGCGCCGGAGCACCCCCGGCTCGACCCACTCCGTGCCGACCGCCTGCGGCCGGAACTCGCCCTCGGTCAACCGCCCTTCACGCGCCAGGCGCTGGAGCACCTGCAAGGCAACCGCCGCGCCGAGGCCGAAATGCGTCGAGACCTCGTCGGTCGTGAACGGCCCGTGCGTGCGCGTGAACCGGGAGATCAGGTCGGTGAGGGGATCGGCCGGCGCCTGAAGATGTGCCTCCGCGATGCCCAATGGCAACGACGTGCCCAGCGCATCACGTAGCCTCCCGGCGTCCTCGACAACGGCCCAGCGCTCCACACCCGCGATGTTGACGGCGATGGCGCGCCGGGCCTCCTGCAGCTCGATCAGCCAGGGCTCGGCCTGCAAGGCGAGGTCGTCCTGGAGTCGTGCGGCCACCTCGGTGACCGACAGAGGTCCGAGCATTCGCAGCAGGTCAGCGACCCCCTCGACGTCCTTGGCGCGCCGGTCCTCGGTCAGTCGCTGCAGCTCGAGCTCGGTGCGTTCGAGCACATCGGGGTCGAGCAGCTCACGCAGCTCGGCGCGGCCCAACAGCTCGGCGAGCAGGCTCGGGTCCAGGGTCAGCGCGGAGGCGCGACGCTCGGCCAGCGGGGTGTCGCCTTCGTAGAGGAAGGCCGCGACGTATCCGAACAGCAGGTTCTGGGCGAAGGGTGACGCGCGCTCCGTCGTGACCTCGACGACCTGGATCTCACGCGATGCCAGTCGCCTGGTCAGCGCGGTCAACGCAGGAAGGTCATAGACGTCCTGAAGGCATTCGCGGGCCGTCTCGAGCAGAATCGGGAATGTCGGATATTTGCGGGCGACGTCGAGCAGCTGCGCCGAGCGTTGGCGCTGCTGCCACAGGGGTGCGCGCGAGCCAGGATTGCGGCGGGGGAGCAGCAGTGCACGGGCGGCACACTCGCGGAAGCGCGAGGCGAAGAGCGCCGAGCCGCCCACCTCCTCGGTGACGATCTTGTCGAGGTCATCGGCCTCGAAGACGAACAGATCGGCGCCGGGCGGCTCGGTCTCGGTGTCGGGTATGCGCGCCACGATGCCGTCATCGCTGGCGACCACGGATCCGTCGATGCCATAGCGCTCGACGATGCGGGACGCCACCGCTAGCGCCCACGGCGCATGGACGCGGCGGCCGTAGGGCGAATGCAGCACGACCCGCCAATCGTCGAGCTCATCGCGGAATCGTTCGACCACCAATGTGCGATCAGACGGAATCTGGCCGGTCGCCTCGCGTTGGTCGCGGAGATAGCTGCCAAGGTTGTTGGAGGCCCGCGCGCTGAGCCCGAACCCGGACGTACGCTCCGCCAATTGCTCGGGGCTCAGGGCCGACACCTCGCGCACGAATCCGCCGATCGCCTCGCCGAGCTCGAAGGGTCGGCCGACTGCGTCGCCCTTCCAGAACGGCAGTCGTGCGGGCTGGCCGAATGCCGGCGTGACAACGACCCGGTCGTGAGTGATCTCCTGGATCCGCCAGCTCGTGGCCCCGAGGGCGAACACGTCATTGATCCGCGACTCGTAGACCATCTCCTCGTCGAGCTCACCAACCCTGCGGCCGCCCGACTCCTCGGTGCCGGCGGCCAGCGTCACGGCGAACGCACCGCGGTCGGGAATCGTGCCGCCGCTGGTGACGGCGAGCCGCTGCGCGCCTGGTCGACCGGTCAGGGTGCCGGCGTCCCGGTCCCAGACCAGGCGTGGCCGGAGCTCGGCGAACTCATCGGACGGATAGCGCCCGGACAGCAGGTCGAGAGTGGCGTCGAAGGCCGAGCGGGGCAGCGTCGCAAATGGCGCACTGCGCCGAACCGTGTCGAACCAGTCCTCGACCTCGATCGAGTCGAGTGCCGTCGCGGCGACGGTCTGCTGAGCGAGGATGTCGAGCGGATTGGACGGTATGTCGAGCCGCTCGATCAACCCTTGTTGCATCCGTGAGGTGGTGACGGCCGCGCCGAGGAGGTCCTGGCGCGAGGTCGGGAAGACGACCCCTCGCGACAGCTCGCCGACCTGGTGCCCAGCTCGTCCAACACGTTGCAGTCCGCTGGCCACCGAGGGTGGCGTCGACACCTGGACGACCAGGTCAACAGCGCCCATGTCGATGCCGAGCTCAAGGCTCGACGTCGCCACGACACATCGGAGTCGACCCGACTTGAGATCATCCTCGATCAGGGCGCGCTGCTCCTTGCTGACCGATCCGTGATGGGCTCGCGCGAGCACGGCCTCGGCGCCTGAAGTTTGCGAGCTGCCACCCATCACCTGGGCCGGCACTCGGGCAGCAACGGATCGCTCCGCCATCGCGCCGAGCTGATCGGCATACGCCTCGTTGAGCCTGGCGGTGAGTCGCTCGGCGACGCCGCGGGAATTGACGAACACGATCGTCGATCGGTGCTCGAGCACCCGCTCCAGGATGCTGTGCTCGACGTGCGGCCAGATGCTGCCGCGTGGCGCCTCGGCCCCGTCGGTGGCAGCGGCTGCCTTGACGCTCTCGTGCGCGGGGAGCTGGGTCATGTCGTCGACCGGCACGACAACCTCAAGCTGCAACCGTGTGGCTGCGTCTGGTGCGACGATCTGCACGCGCGCTGAGCCACCGAGGAACCTGGCCACCTCCTCATGCGGTCGGACCGTCGCGCTGAGCCCGATCCGTTTGGCGGGCGCGGGCAGCAGCTCATCGAGCCGCTCGAGGGACAGCGCCAGGTGGGCTCCGCGCTTCGTGCCGGCCACGGCGTGGATCTCGTCGACGATCACCGTCTCGACCGTTCGCAACGTTTCGCGCGCCGCCGAGGTGAGCATCAGGAACAACGACTCCGGCGTGGTGATCAAGATGTCTGGCGGACGCGAGATGAGGGCCCGCCGATCGCGCTGGGTCGTGTCGCCCGAACGTACGCCGACGGTCACCTCGCGGTAGGTGTCGCCGCGTCTGGCAGCGGCCTGCGTGATGCCGACCAGCGGTGAGCGCAGATTGCGCTCGATGTCGACGGCCAGCGCCTTGAGCGGCGAGATGTAGAGGACGCGCGTGCCGTCAGAGTCGTCGACGTGCATGAGCCGGTCGATCGCGGTCAGGAATGCGGCAAGGGTCTTGCCCGACCCGGTGGGGGCCACCACCAGCACGTGCTCGTCTCCGGCAATGCCGTCCCACGCACCGATCTGGGCGGGCGTGGGGGCCGCGAAGGAACCGTCGAACCATTCGCGGGTAGCCGGCGCGAGTCGATCGAGCGGACTGGACATCTGCCCATCGTCCCAGCCGCCACCGACATGCGCGCTCCGTGCCCGTGCCGAGTTTGGTCGCGCGACATTCACCGGGGCGTCGCCCTACCGCTACACGGACCGCTCGTTGTCATGAGGCATGCTGGCCGCATGCGAGTTTCGAACCCATCCCTGCGTGTGGCCGCTGTGCTGGCCGCCGCGACTCTGGCCCTCACGGCATGTTCGTCGTCCGACTCCTCGTCCGATGGCCCCGGTGCCTCCAAGGGGTCGAGTCAAAAGCTGGTCGAGCTCTCGCCCGTGACCGGCGAGCCCATGCCAGACGGTCGCCCCAATCACCCGGTCTTCATCGTCAAGATCGAGAACACCGAGGGTGGCCAGCCCCAGTACGGCCTGAACAAGGCCGACCTGGTGATCGAAGAGCTTGTCGAGGGCGGATTGACCCGACTGGCCGCGTTCTACTACTCCAACCTGCCGACCAAGATCGGCCACGTGCGTTCGATGAGGGCGAGCGATATCGGCATTGCGTCCCCGGTGGGCGGCCAGATCGTCGCGTCCGGTGGGGCCGCGAGGACCTACACGCGCGTCAAGAACGCCGGCATCACGATCTTCTCCGAAGACTATGGCGCTCCCGGATTCAGCAGCGATCCTGCCAAGGTTCGTCCTTACAACCGGCTGGTCAATCTGCAATCGATCGCCCGCAAGGCGAAATTGACCCGGATCTTTGGCCCCTACCTGACCTGGACGCCCGACAAGGCCAAGAAGGCCACCGCCGCCCCGACACCGAGCGGTTCCGCCACCCCGACACCGACACCGACGCCCAAGACCGTCAGCAGTGCCAACGTCGGCTTCTCCAACTCCACACACACCCGATGGGCGTTCAGCGGCAGCACCTGGCACCGGGTCAACGGCCATGCTGCGTCGGGTCAGGACTTCCAGCCGGACACGCTGATCGTCATGTTCTGCAAGATCGGCGACGCCGGCTATCTCGATCCGGCCGGCAACCCGGTCCCGGAGACCGACCTTGAGGGCACCGGGCGAGCGATGATCTTCGCCGGCAACAAGCTCACCGAGGGCACGTGGTCCAAGAGCACCCTGCGCTCAAAGATCTCGTTCACCGCCAAGGACGGTTCGCCCATCACGATCAAGCCGGGCCACTCGTTCCTCGAGCTGGTGCCGCAGTCCGGCGGATCGGTCTCGACCGGCTGATCAGCCGATTGTCGGCAGCAGGCGCATACCCGCAAGGATGGCGCCGATCGCTGCCTGCACCTCTTCGCTCGCAGCGTTGGGGTCCTCGGCATCGGCGACGTACTCAGATGCCGACCGAATCGCTCCGTAGAACACCGCGCCGAAGGCCTCATTGAGATTGTCGCCCCCGCCGAGATCCGCCAACAGATCATCGACCGTGCGTTGCACGATGCCCAGCGAGGAGGCCTTCTCGGCCTCGTGCCAGCGCTCGTGACCCAGTGCAACCGGTCCCTCCTGGATGCAGATGCGGCGGAACCTCGGCTCACGGCACACCTCGAGGAACTTCTCGAGGCCGATCTGGGCGCGTTCCCACGGGTCCTTGGACGCGCTGATGGCCTTCTCGACCTCGCGCGTCGTGCCCTCCTGCACGCGGTCGAAGACGGCCTCGAACAGCGCCAGCTTGCTCGGGAAGTGGTGGTAGAGCGCACCCTTGGTCACGCGCGCCGCAGCCACGACCTCGTCGAGCGACGTGCCGGCGTAGCCGTGGTCGGTGAACAGAGTGGTCGCATTGTCGAGCAGTGCTCGCTTGGTGCTCGAGGAGTAGTCCTGGCGTCGCGTCGTCTTGCGGGCGGCTCGAAGGACACTCTTCGGATGCACTTTCGTGGTGGGGACCATCCCTTGAGTCTATGACCCCGTGGTGCTTGTGCCACGGATCACATACCAAAGGTTTGCTTCAGCTGCCGGTATGCAACATACTGAGAGTACGTACCGAGGGTATGGAACCCTCGATTCGACGGAACAGAAAGGAGCACACCATGACCTGGGATGCTTACAACCGTCGCAAGGAAGTACTCCGCGAGATGCTCGAAGTCGCCGATCGGCGTCACCACGACATCACGCTCACCGAACTGCTCGACACGGTCGACGGAGGCCGCACGGCCTACGCGAACGAGACCGAGCTGCTGTTCGACATCCAGATGACCTGGTTCCAGCGCCTCAGTGGCCAGCTGGACCGCCTCGTCACCGACAGTGTCGACACTCCCGAAATCATGGCCATCACGGCATGGGTGAACGCTGCCGGCGAAATGCCTGGCGCGCGTGCCCTGCTCGATGCTCATGCCGATACCTCGGCTCTCCACAAGGCTTACGCGAAGGAGCACTCGTTGCTCGCCGCTTCGGCCGGAGTGCCGGTCAACCACCCGGATCTGGCCGCACACGGTCAGCGTCTGCAGGACTCCGCACGTGAGTCCGCCGGACGCAGCCACCTCGCTGCCTGACCGATCCGGGGCACGACTACCCCGCCTGGCGCCTCTCCCTCCCTCTGGCGCCGGGCGGGGTTATGTCTTTCTGGAGGTCGGCCGGCCGATCTCGCTGAGCTTCTCGCCGACCTCGACGTCGATCGCGTCGCGGAACTGACTCCGGAAGATGCCGAGCGTCACCTGGCTTGCAATCGGCAGGAGGTTCTCGATCGTCCGAAGGATGTGCGGCCACTCGTCCTCGGGGAGTCCGGCCTCGACGAATGGCTGGATGATCTCGGCAGAGACTTCGCGGACGAAGGTGTCGGCGATCTCGCGCAACCGTGACTGGAGCAGCGGGAACAACGCGATCACGGTCTCGGGTGCCAGGCCGATCGCCACGGCAGCGGCACCGGTGCGCACGACCGTGGGCTCCACGAGCCGGATCACCTCGCTGTCGCCATCCACCCACTCGACGAGCCCGAACTCGCGCATCGAGTCGATCAGCCGGTCATCGCGCGGAACTCCCGCCAGCGCGGCCAGTGCGGATCGCGACATGATCTCGGTGCCGCCCTCATCACTGGGCAGGTCGAGCAGGGCCATCAGATCGAGCGCGTGGCCGGCCGCGGCACTCGGAGTGCCAGCGACCGCCTTCTCCACCGCTCCAAGGGTGTATCCGCGATCGAGCAGCTGGCGGATCAGCTGGAGCCGCTGCAGATGCTCACGCGTGTAATAGCCCGTGCGGCCTTCAAGACGTGGGGCCGCGATGAGTCCGCGACCGGCGTACGCGCGTACGTTGCGCACGGTCATCTCAGCGCGGGACGCAAGCTCGTCGACAGTGAATTCCTCAACTGCCGACACGTCTTTCATGGGTGTGGCTTCGGGCATGTGGGCATCATAGATGGCATGGACACGATGCGAGGGCGGCTCCTGGTGGCGACACCGGCCATCGAGTCAGGCCCGTTCCTGCGCAGTGTCGTGTTCATGCTCGACCACGACGGCGACGGGGCGTTGGGTGTGATCGTCAACCGGCCGCTCGATTCGGAGGTCGATGAAGTGCTGCCCGACTGGGCGGGCTTCGTCAACGCGCCAGTGTGCCTGTTCGACGGTGGACCGGTGGCGATGGACTCGGCACTCGCCCTCGGCGTCATCGCCGACACCGCCCCACCGTTGGGCTGGCGGCAGATGGCCGGCCGGGTCGGCCTGGTTGATCTGGAAGGACCACTGCCGAGCACCGGTGACTTCGCGGGTCTGCGGGTCTTCGCCGGCTATGCGGGGTGGGGCCCTGGCCAGCTCGAGGATGAGGTCGAGGAAGGGTCGTGGCTCGTAGTTGATGCCGAGGACGCCGACCTGATCTCTCCGCAACCTGAGACACTTTGGCGCGAGGTGCTCAGGCGTCAGGACAATGACGTCCGGTTCTGGACGACATTCCCCGATGACCCCTCGGCGAACTGATCGCCAGTCGTTAGGATGGATCCGTGGCATATTTCGGGCGAGGTACACAGACGGTGGTCGACGAGCGCACTGACATGCGCACGGAAGAGGGCGATCATGAGAAGTTCTCCCACTACGTACCCAAGGACGATCTGACCGAGGCGATGATCATGGGTCACCCCGTGATCGCGCTGTGCGGCAAGGTCTGGGTGCCGTCACGTGATCCGGAGCGTTTCCCGGTCTGCCCTGAGTGCAAAGACATCTGGGAGAGCCTCAACGACGACGATGGAGACCCTTCGGGTGATTCCTAGCCAGCACCTCCGGGTCTGGCAGCGCGAGGCGTTCGAGCTCTATCGATGCGCGCAACCCCGTGACTTCCTCACTGTCGCCACGCCGGGAGCCGGCAAGACGACGTTCGCGCTGACGATCGCCGCCGACCTGATGTCGCGCGGCATCGTCGAGCGAGTCGTGATCGTCACTCCGACCGACCACCTCAAGACGCAATGGGCCCTGGCCGCGTCCGGCATCGGCATGATGATCGACCCGTCGCTGGCCGGTCAGGGTGTGCTCGGCTCGGACTTCCAGGGTTTCGCCGTCACGTACGCCGGACTCGCGGTCAACCCCAATGCCTACCGCTCACGCATCGAGCACCGCCCGACGATGGTGATCCTCGATGAGGCGCATCACGCGGCTGATGCCCTCTCGTGGGGCGAAGCCGTGCAGGAGGCCTGCGAGCCAGCCACCCGGCGGCTCTCGCTGACCGGCACGCCCTTTCGGTCCGACGACAACCCGATCCCGTTCGTGACCTACGCACCCGCCCCCGACGGGACGATGTCGAGCGTCGCCGACTATTCATACGGCTACGGGCACGCGCTCAAGGACGGTGTCGTACGTCCGGTGCTGTTCATGGCCTACTCGGGCCAGATGCACTGGCGCACGCGTGCGGGTGACGAGGTCGCTGCCCGACTCGGCGAGCCCCTCGACCGCGCCGCGACGGCCCAGGCGCTGCGCACCGCCCTTGACCCGCAAGGGTCGTGGATCGCCGCGGTGATGCGGGCCGCGCACACCAGGCTGCTGGAAGTTCGACGTGACGTGCCCGACGCCGGCGGGCTGGTCATCGCCAGCGATCAGGACACCGCTCGGCAGTATGCCGCGGTCCTTGCCGCCATCACCGGCGACGACCCGACGATCGTGCTGTCCGACGAGACCGGCGCCAGTGCGCGCATCGCCGACTTCTCGGCCGGTATGACGCCGTGGATGGTGGCGGTGCGGATGGTCAGCGAGGGTGTCGACATCCCACGGCTCTCGGTCGGCGTCTACGCGACCACGACGGCAACCCCGCTCTACTTCGCCCAGGCCGTCGGCCGATTCGTACGCACCCGTCGCAAGGGCGAGACGGCGTCGATCTTCGTGCCCAGCGTGCCGGTGCTGCTCGCGCTCGCGGCCGATCTCGAAGCGCAGCGCGATCACGTGATCGGTCGACCGATCGCAGACGAGGCGGATCTGTTTGCGGCCGAGGCCGAGCTGTTGGCTCGCGCGCAGCAGGAGGAGGGGGCATCCGATCAGCTGGGCGACTTCGCCGCTCTGGGCAGCGAAGCCTCATTCGACCGGCTGGTCTATGACGGTGGCGAGTTCGGCTATGACGCGCTGACCGATGAGGACGGTGAGCTCGACTTCCTGGGCATACCGGGACTCCTGGACCACGACCAGGTGGCCGAGCTGCTGCGCAAGTCCCGATCCAAGCGGGCCAAGGCAAAGCCGGCCGGTGCGCCGGCGGCGGATGTGGCCTTCGAGCGTCGCGGCCAGCTCCGGCGGGAGCTCCATGCCCTGGTCGGCGCGTGGTTCCACCGCACCGGGCAGCCGCACGGAGTCACGCACAGCAGATTGCGCCAACAGTGCGGCGGGCCGGCCGCGACTGCGGCGTCATCGGCTGAGCTGCAGGAGCGCATCGACGCGTTGCGGGCCTGGGCGCTGAAGGCCTCCGGCTAGCCTGCACGCATGACGAACTCGATGGCTCTGCGCACACGGGTGTTCGGCGCCGCTCTGCGGATGAGCGAGAAGGCGATGGAGGATGTCGTCGACTTCCCGGGACGCCGCGCCAAGCGAGCCAAGCTGCAACGCAGCTTCGGTGGCCGCCGTGTCTTCGGAGCGGTGGACAAGGGAGCCACGGTGGAGGAGATCACCATCGGAGCCGGTTCGCGCGCATTGGTCTACCGCCCGAGGGGAGCGGTCGGACCCTTGCCCTGCGTGATCAACTTCCACGGTGGGGGATGGGTGCAGGGCAATCCGGAGCAGTCCGGTTGGCTCGCGAGTCGAGTGGCCGTACGCAACAAGGCCGTCGTCATCTCGCCGGCATACCGGCTCGCCCCAGAGGATGTGTTCCCGGCCGGCGTGCAGGACTGCTGGGCGGCGGTGACCTGGATTGCCGAGCACGCCGAAGAGCTGGGCATCAGTGCCGAGCGCATCGCGGTCATGGGCGACAGCGCCGGCGGCAATCTGGCCGCGGTGATGGCACTGCTGGCCAGGGATGCCGGCGGGCCGGAGCTCCGCGCGCAGGTGTTGATCTATCCCGGCGTCGAGATCTATGACGAATGGCCCTCAGAGGTCAACAACGTCCACGATCCGGTGCTGACCTCGGCCGGCATGCGTGCCTTCGGCCGCCTCTATCTCGGCGATGACTACGGCAC
>JAOPXO010000089.1 GCA_025965115.1 Aeromicrobium sp. | reverse complement strand
CGACGATGAGGAACGGCCCGTTCGTCATGCCCACCATGTGGCCGGCCAGCCCCATGCGGGGGTTCTTGAGCGCGGGAATGGCCAGGCCGGTGAGCAGGCCGAGCAAGAAGAGAATCAGACCAAGGGCAAAGAGAAGATCCTGCATGCGCGTCACCCTAGACCGGTGACATGCGCTGCGTCAGCCCCTAACCGACGCTGCGATCACCCGTCCAGAAGGTCGCCCGCAGCGCCTTCTTGTCGGGCTTGCCCAACGCCGTCAGCGGAAGGGATTCCGCGACGATGACCTGCTTCGGTGACTGGACCGCACCCTTGCGGTCCTTGACCAATGCCTGAATCTCGTGGGTGAGCGTCGTGATGGCGGCTTCGTCGCTGTCGGCGTCCGCTCGAAGCACGATGACCGCAGTCACGGCCTCTCCAAACTTCTCGTGCGGCGTCCCGATCACGCCGACCTGGGCGACCGCGGGATGCTCGGCGATGACGTCCTCGACCTCGCGCGGGAACACGTTGAAGCCGCCCGTGACGATCATGTCCTTGACCCGGTCAACGATGTACCAGAATCCGTCGGCGTCCTCGCGGGCAATGTCACCGGTGTGCAGCCAGCCGTCGTGGAACGCCTCGGCAGTCTCCTCAGGCTTGTTCCAATAGCCGGCAGCAAGCACCGGCCCCGCAACGCAGATCTCGCCGGGCTCTCCCTGCGCGACGGGCTTGCCGTCCTCGCCGAGGAGCGCCGTTCGCAGGAATGCGCTCGGGCGGCCGCAGCTCGCCAGTCGTTCGGGTGTGTGATCACCCTTGGCGAGGTAGGAGATCACCATCGGTGCCTCGGACTGGCCGAAGTACTGCGCGAAGATCGGGCCGAACCGCTCGATCGCCTCGGCCAGACGAACCGGGTTGATCGCCGATGCGCCGTAGTAGATCGTCTCCAGACTCGACAGGTCACGGGTGTGCGAGTCGGGGTGGTCCATCAACGCGTACAGCATGCTCGGCACGAGCATCGTTGCGGTGATCTTCTCCTCCTCGATCGTCTTCAGGACATTCGCCGGATCGAAGCCGGGCAGCACGACGAGCCGGCCACCCTTGGCCACGGTGGGCGCGAAGAACGCAGCTCCGGCGTGTGAAAGCGGGGTGCACATGAGGAAGGTCGGTGACTCCGGCCATTCCCACTCGGCCAGCTGGATGTGCGTCATCGCCGCGATGCTCGATGCCGTACCGATCACGCCCTTGGGCTTGCCGGTAGTGCCGCCGGTGTAAGTCACGCCCACGACGTGATCCGGAGACAGATCCTTGGCGACCAGCGGCTCGTCCGGGTAGGTCGCTGCCTTGGCTGCGAGGTCATCGATCGTGATGATCGTGTCGAGGCCTGGGACCTTCTCACGCAGCGCTTCTGCCCGCTCGAGGAAGGTCGGGATGTTGTCGACGATCAGCGCACTGGCGCCAGCGTCCTCGAGCACGTACGCGTGGTCGTCCAGCGATCCGAGGGGGTGCAGGGCCGTACGTCGGTAGCCCTGCGTCTGGCCCGCGCCGATGAGGAACAGCACCTCGGGACGGTTCGATGCCAAGAGGCCGACGGCCGCACCTGTGCCGGCACCGAGGTCCTCCAATGCGCGCACGTAGCGGCTCATCTGGTCGGACATCTCCTGGCCGGTGATGCTCTTGTCACCGAGCTGGAGAACCTGAGCGTTGCGGTGCCGCTTGAGCGAGTGGAGCAGCATCTGGCCCGAGTGTGGGCCGCGGTACGTGTCAGCGTCGATCGTCATGGTCTAGCGAGCTCCCTTGCCTGGTCCCTTGAAGCGCGGATTGTCCTTGAAGTCGATCGCGCTGCCGTCGTCAGGACCAGTCGACTTGATCGTCACGCCGCCGTCGACGTCCAGAATCGTGCCAGTGACATACGACGACGCGTCCGAGGCCAAGAATAGAGCGGCGTCTGCGATGTCGGCGTGAGTCCCCCAGCGCTTGAGAGGCACACCTTCGGTGATCCGATCCTTGATGGCCGGATCGGCCGCGATGACGTTGTCCATGCCCCAGGTGTCCTCGATCGGGCCGGGACTGAGGCCGTTGACGCGTATGCCAGCGGGCCCCCACTCGATCGCGAGGCACTTGCACAGCATGTTGACCGCAGCCTTTGAGGCACACACATGAGTCTGGAACGGGAGCGGCTTCACGGCCTCCGGCGCAGTGATCGCGATCAGCGATGCACCAGTCCGCAGATACTCGAAGCTCGCCCGGAAGAGGTTGAACGTGCCCAGGAGATCAATGTCGACAATAGATTTGAAGCCATTGGCCGACATACCCAGAGCAGGCGCATAGAAGTTGCCGGCCTGGCCGGCGATCACGATGTCGATGCCGCCGAAGGTGTCGGCGGTCTCCTTCATCGTCTCGGCGATGCGGTCATAGTCACGTACGTCCGCCGGAAGGCCGAGGGCCTCGCCACCGGCGTCGGTGATCTCCTTGGCGGAGGAGGCGCAGCGCTCGACATCGCGACTCATCACGACGACCTTGGCGCCCTGTTCTGAGTAGCGCTTGGCGATCGCGAGGTTGAATCCGCGCGTTCCTCCAGCGACGTACGCAACCTTGCCCTCGAGGATGTTCGTGCCGAATACGGCCATGCACCGAGTCCTTCTGTCGTCCGATGGTGTTCCTCTACAAAGTGGAACACGTTCTAGTTTCGCATGTGACCAAACCACAGGGAAGAGCCCCATGCAAGGTAGAACGTGTTCCACTTTGCCTTAGCATGAGCGACATGACATGGGATGTGGTCGTGGTCGGGTCAGGTGGAGGCGCGCTCATCGGCGCCTATCTGGCACAGCAAGCAGGGCTCAACACCGTCGTGCTGGAACGCACCAACCTGGTCGGCGGCACGTCGGCATACTCCGGCGGTGCGTGCTGGTTGCCCGGATCCGACGTGCAGCAGCGAGCCGGCATCAGCGACTCGACCGAGTCCGCCCGGGCCTATCTTGAGGCCCTGCTCCCCCAGCCCTTGTCGGACCAGATCGAGGCATTCCTGGCCGAGGCACCACGCCTCGTCGCGCAGCTGGAGGCTGACGAGGCGTTCGCGTGGGAGTGGCTGCCGTTCCCTGAGTACTTCGACGCACCCGGTCGCGTGACGATGGGGCGGTCGATCGCTCCGGTCAAGATCCGGCGCGACGAACTGCCCGAGAACGTCGAGGCTCTCGTACGCCCCCCGGTCGAGCTCGACCGGGTCGGCGCTGGCGGACGCAGAACCCTCAGCGGCGGACAGTCACTCATCGCCAGGGCACTGAACGCATTCCTTCGCGACGGCGGCACCGTCCTGACCGAGCACCACGTGACCGACTATGTCGTCGAGGACGGCCGAGTCGTCGGCGTGCGAGCGTCGACTCCCTCCGGTCCAGAGACGATCCGCGCCAGTCGCGGAGTGCTCGTGGCGGCCGGAGGCTTCGAGGGGAGCCCGAAGCTCCGCCAGCAGCACGGCGTACCCGGCGCTGCTGGTTGGACCATGGCTCCCACCGGCACCAACTCCGGGGAGCTCATGGAGGCCGCGATCGCCCTCGGCGCCGAGGTCGCGCACATGACCGAGGCCTGGCTCTGCCCCGGACTCGAGCAGCCTGACGGCGGAGGCTCCTTCACTCTCGGATTCCGCAGTGGCGTCATGGTCGACGCGCAGGGCAGGCGATACGCCAACGAGTGCCTCCCGTACGACAGGTTCGGCAGCGAGATGGCGGCATCACCCGATCGCATCCCGTCGTACCTGGTGTTCGACTCCTGCGAAGGCGGACGACTGCCTGCGATCGCGATGCCCGAGGGAGACCCCGAGGAGCACCTCGCCGCCGGCACCTGGCTGCGCACCGACACCCTGGCCGAGCTGGCAGACAAGCTCGACCTGACCGACCTGGAGTCCACAGTCGATCGATTCAACACCTTCGCCGAGAGCGGCGTGGACGAGGACTTCGGCCGCGGCTCCGACGAGTACGACACGTTCTTCGCCGGCGGAGACGGACCCAACAAGGCCTTGGTCCCGATCGACGCCCCGCCGTTCTATGCCGCGCGATTCGTGCTCTCCGACCTCGGCACCAAGGGCGGGCTCGTCACCGACGTGCACGGTCGGGTCGTGCGGGCTGACGGAGAGCCGATCCCAGGCCTGTACGCGACCAGCAACAGCGCCGCCTCGATCTTCGGCCCGGTCTATCCCGGACCCGGCGCGCCACTGGGCAAGGCCTTCGTCTTCGCCTCACTCGCCGTCCAGCACCTCACCAAGGAGAGCTCATGATCACCTCGGACGCCATCACCTGGAATGCTCCGAACGACCCGCATCCCGCCCGCGAGGCATCGCAGCGCTCATACTCGGCCGTCGCCAAGGGCGACCTCGCCGAATGGCTGACGGTGTATGCCGAGGATGCCGTGCTCGAGGACCCGGTCGGACCGTCGATGTTCGACGCCGAGGGCAAGGGACACCACGGCCACGAAGGCATCTCGGCGTTCTGGGATCTCGCGATCGCGCCGATCGACACCTTCGAGTTCGAGATCACCGACTCGTTCGCCAACCCGGGCAGCAACACGTGTGCCAACATCGGCCGGATCAAGACAACATTCGCGGACGGCTCCTACACCTATACCGACCTGATCATGGTCTACGTCATCAACGACGACGGCCGGGTCGCCTCGATGAAGGCATTCTGGGAGCCAGATCGGACGATGGCCAGCTTCGTCCCGGCCTAATCGTCGCTCGAAACACTTGCAGGCAAAACTAGAACGTGTTTCACTTTCTGGCGTGAGTGAGCGCCAGCGAGTGAACCATCCAATACGGATCACACCGATGACTCCGTACCGTTCTTTCTCTTCAACGGAGGTATCGGTGTGACTGAACTAGGAACCCTGCACGCCCCCTTGCAAGTCGAATTCGACTACACCCGTTCCCTCGGCCCCACGCTCTCTGGATTCATGACTGGCCTCAAGCGCCGTCAGATCTTCGGCGGCGTCCTGTCCGACGGATCCGTAGCGGTACCGCCGCCGGAGTATGACTCCAAGACGTACGACGCGATCACCGAGCTGGTGCCGGTCGCTGATGTCGGCGTCATCCAGAGCTGGGCCTGGGTGCCGGAGCCCGTACCGGGTCAGCCGCTCGACAAGCCGTTCGCGTTCGCGCAGATCGTGCTCGATGGTGCCGACAAGCCGCTGCTCCACGCAGTCGCTGTCGCAACTGCCGCCGACATCCAGACCGGTATGCGCGTGCGCGCCGTCTGGGCCGACGAGACCGTCGGCTCGATCACCGACATTCGCTGGTTCGAGCCCGAGGGCGACTCACCCGCGACCACGCCGGGCCCCGAGGGCGAAACTGTCGAGGGGATCGTCTCCCCCGTCAAGCTCTCGTACGACTACGCCGCCTCGCCCGAGGAGTCGAAGTTCTTCCGCGGTCTCGCCGAGGGCAAGCTCATCGGTCAGCGTTGCCCCGTCTGCGAGAAGGTCTACGTGCCGCCGCGCGGTGCGTGCCCCGTCGACGGCGTGCCGACCACCGACGAGGTCGAGGTCGCCGACCATGGCGTCATCACCACGTTCTGCATCGTCAACGTGCCGTTCGCCGGACAGCAGATCCCGATTCCCTACGTCTCGGCCTACGTGCTGCTCGACGGCGCCGACATCGCCTTCCTGCACCTGATCCTGGGCATTGACGCCGCGGACGTACGCATGGGCCTGCGGGTCAAGGCGGTCTGGAAGCCCCGTGACGAATGGGGCACCACGATCGCGAACATCAGCCATTTCGAGCCGACGGGTGAACCCGACGCCGACTACGAGACCTACAAGGTGCACCTCTGATGACGCGAGACGTTGCAATCGTTGGCTATTCCCAGCGACAGATGAAGGAGTTCGACGGCTCCCCCACATGTGTGGAGCTGCTCGTCCCGATCTTTCAGGAGCTGTGGGGTCAGACGGGTTGGACCAAGTCCGACATCGGCTTCTGGTGCTCAGGCTCGAGCGACTACCTCGCCGGGCGCGCGTTCTCGTTCGTGTCGGCCGTCGACGCGATCGGTGCGCTGCCTCCGGTCATGGAGTCGCACGTCGAGATGGACGCCGCATGGGCGCTGTACGAATCCTGGGTCAAGATCCAGACCGGCCTCGTCGACTCGGCGCTCGTCTACGGATTCGGCAAGTCGAGCGCCGGTGCGCTTCGCCGGGTCATGTCGTTGCAGATGGATCCCTACACGGTCACGCCGCTGTGGGCAGACGCTGTCTCGGTCGCTGCGATCCAGGCCCGCTCAGGACTTGAGAGCGGCACGTTCGACGAGAGCCAGATGGCCAAGGTCGTGGCGCGCTCGATGAGCGATGCCGTCAGCAACGACAGCGCGATCCGCAAGGGCGCAACGACCGCAGAGGACGTCCTCGCCCAGCCGTTGTACGCCGACCCGCTCCGTCGCTGGGACTGCGCGCCGGTCTCCGACGGCGCAGCCGCCATGATCATCACCGCCGCTGACGCACCCGGGTTCGCCAAGCTCAAGGGCCCCAAGGCCTGGATCACCGGATTCGAGCACCGCATCGAGGCCGGCGCGCTCAACAGCCGCGACCTCAAGGTCTCGGAGAGCACCAAGTCGGCCGGCGCTGCTGCCGGAGTCGATGGCGTCGATCTTGCTGAGCTCCATGCACCGTTCTCACACCAGGAGCTGATCCTCAAGGATGCTCTGGGACTCGGCGACGACGTACGCATCAACCCTTCGGGTGGAGCGCTCACCGCCAATCCGATGTTCACCGCCGGGCTCAACCGCATCGGCGAAGCCGCCCGACAGGTCTGGGCCGGCGACTCCCAGCGCGCACTCGCGCACGCAACGTCAGGACCTGCCTTGCAACACAACCTCGTACTCACGATGGAAGGTCGATCATGACGAAGCTTGCGGCCGTCATCGGTGTCGGCCAGACCCACCACCGTGCCAAGCGCGGAGACGTGTCGATGGCCGGGCTCCTGCGTGAGGCCATTGACCGTGCCATGGCCGATGCGCAGGTGACGTTCAACGACATCGACGCGATCGTGATCGGCAAGGCGCCTGACCTGTTCGAGGGCGTCATGATGCCGGAGCTCTACCTGGCCGAGGCTCTAGGAGCACCCGGCAAGCCGTTGCTGCGCGTTCACACCGCCGGCTCGGTCGGTGGCTCGACCGCCATCGTCGCCGCTTCGCTCGTTGAGGCCGGCATCCACGAACGGGTGCTGACGGTTGCCTTCGAGAAGCAGTCGGAGTCCAACGCGATGTGGGCACTCTCCGTGCCGGTGCCGTTCATCATGCCGGTGCACGCCGGCGCGGGCGGCTACTTCGCCCCGCACGTGCGCTCGTACATCCGACGTTCGGGAGCCCCGAGTCACATCGGCGCGATCGTCGCAGCCAAGGATCGTCAGAACGCGTTGAAGAACCCGTACGCGCACCTGCAGAACCCCGACACCACGGTCGAGTCGGTGCTGGCGTCGCAGATGCTCTGGGACCCCATCCGGTACGACGAGACCTGCCCGTCGTCCGACGGTGCGATCGCGCTCGTCATCGCGTCGGAGGATGCGGTCAACAAGTCCGACATCAAGAATCCGGCCTGGATCCATGGCACCCAGATGCGCAGTGAGCCCACCACGGCAGCCGAGCGTGACCAGGTCAACCCGCAGGCCGGACGCGATGCCTCGGCAGCGCTGTGGAAGCAGGCCGGCATCACGTCGCCGATCGACGAGATCGACTGCGCCGAGATCTACGTGCCGTTCTCCTGGTTCGAGCCGATGTGGCTCGAGAACCTCGGCTTCGCCGAGCAGGGCGATGGCTGGAAGCTCACGGAGGCCGG
>JAOPXO010000040.1 GCA_025965115.1 Aeromicrobium sp. | reverse complement strand
GCGCTTCGGGTCAATCGATCCGCGCCGGTGTCGTCGTCGGTGGCATGGTCATCACCGTGGGGGTCGGAGTGATCGGCTGGCTGTTGATCAGCCGCACCGCCGGTGTCATCGCCGCCTTCGTGTATGCCGTGATCGGCCTCGCCCCGCACCTTGAGGGCATGACCCTCAACGGTGAGCTCCTCGCGAGCATCCCGTCGACGGCATCAATCGCGGCGGCGGCCTGGTGGTGGAAACGACAGGGCTCTCCGTGGTGGTTGTTCGGAGCCGGGTTGCTGGCCGGGCTGGCCGTGACGTTCAAGCAGTCGGGCCTCGACGGCCTCGTGGTCGGCGTGGTGATCATCGCCCTGGCGGGCCCACGTGTCTGGCGACATCTCGGACTCTTCCTCGCCGGCGCCGCGGTGCCGATCGGTGCGTCGGTGCTGCACGGGGTGGCCACCGGGTGGTCCAGCTACTGGTCGGCGCTGGCGGGCTACCAGCTGGCGGCGCTCGGCGGGCCGTCCGCCAGCGAGGCGGTCCGCTGGTCCGACTTCACCCGGCATCTCAACGACATCTGGCCCGATCTGGCACCGCTGATCATCATCTCGCTGGCCGCATGGTTCGTGGTCGAACGCTCGACTCGATGGGTCCTGGCCTGGTGGCTTCTGGCGGGCCTCGTGGGCGTGAGCCTCGGCGGCTCGTACTGGCCGCACTACTACATGCAGCTGCTCCCGGTGCTCGTCGTGCTTGCCGCCGCCGTGGTCGCAGCGATCCGTTCCACGGTGGTCGCGACTCTCGTCGTTGGTGCTCTCGTCGGCCCGACCGTGTGGTGGCTTGGCGCGCTGGTGCCGATGTCGGCGGATCGCCGCGCGGAGACGATCCCCTACGACGCACTGGCTCAACGAGACGACCGGATAGCCCACACAATCCGCTCGACGACGGCTCCCACCGACCGGATCTATGTGCTCGAGTCCGCGGCGTACATCTACTTCGCCGCCCAGCGCCAGTCCTCGTACCCCTACCTCTGGGGCAAGCCGATCGAGAAAATCCCCACAGCGCTGCCGCGTCTGCGCACGATGCTGTCGTCGCCCGACCGGCCGACCCTGGTGGTGCTCGCTGCGCGTCCGGAAACGGTCGATCCCAGCGGCAAGCTCGGAGCAGAGCTCGCCGAGCACTATCACCGGGATGCCGTCATCGACGGTGTGCGCATACTCCGAGCCAACTGAGCAGCTCTTCTGGCAGGGTGTCAGCGTGTTGAACATCCGGCCGCTGGTCCCCCGCGATCCGCAGGAGTCTCACCGCGTCGCCTCGCCGCTCGAACTGTTCACCGACCTTTGCTACGTCGTCGGCGTTGCCCAGGCCGCCTCCGCGATGCATCACCAGGTGCTGGAGGGTCGCGCCGTGCACGGGCTGGTCTTCTTCTGTATCGCGTTCTTCGCGATCTGGTGGGCCTGGCTCAACTTCGCGTGGTTCAACTCCGCCTACGACAACGACGACACGGTGAGCCGGCTGTTGACCCTGCTCCAAGTCTTCGGATCGCTCGTCGTGGCAGCCGGCATCCCGAACATGTTCGACGAGGATTTCCGGCTCGGCGTCGCCGGCTACTCGATCATGCGGATCGGTCTGGTGCTGTTGTGGCTCCGTGCGGCGGCGGGTCACCCCGAAGGGCGGCGTACGGCACAGCGCTATGCGCTCGGACTGTTCATCTCGCAGGCGACCTGGCTGGCGTTCCTGGCGGTGCCGCACCACCTGCTGATCCCGGTGTTCATCGTGCTGGCGGCCTTTGACCAGTCGGTGCCCTATCTTGCCGAGCGTGCCGGGCGTACGCCATGGCACGCGCATCACATTGCCGAACGCTACGGACTGTTCTTCATCATCGTGCTCGGCGAGACAATCCTGTCCTCGACGACGGCGATCCAGATCGCGATCCACGGCGAGGCATCGCGGAGCGCCCTCGCCTCGGTGGTGATCGGTGGGGTGCTGATCACGTTCAGCGCCTGGTGGCTCTACTTCGCCCGCGGGTCTGCCGAGGTGCTGGAGGAGTCCGAGCACTATGAGTTCCTGTGGGGTTTCGGGCACTACTTCATCTACTCCGCGATCGCCCTGCTCGGAGCGGCATTGGCGCTGCGGATCGACTTCTATGAGCACAACCATCACGTCTCCGACTTCACCAGCGCAGTGCTGGTCACGGGTCCGGTTGCGGTGTTCCTTGCGGCGTTGTGGGTCTTCATCGTTCGTATGCACGATGCGACCCCTCGCACATCGGCGCCGTTCGCTCTGGCGGTCGTGGCGGTCATCGCCTCGACCTGGACACCGAGGCCCGAGCTGGTCGCCGGTGTCTTGTGCGCCCTGCTCCTCGCGGTCGAGCTCCGCCTGACATCCACGCGCGAGAGCGCTGTCGGTGCCGCGAACTAGCATCGCGGAATGGGTGAAGTGCCTCCTGAGATCCTCGACCGGCTGAGGCCGATCTGCCTCGGGCTGCCCGAGGCCTACGAGGAGCCGGCCTGGACCGGCACGCGCTGGCGGGTCCGCACACGCACGTTCGCGCACGT
>JAOPXO010000022.1 GCA_025965115.1 Aeromicrobium sp. | reverse complement strand
GTGCCGACGGTCCAGTACTGGGCGTCGCCCTTCCACGGGCAGTGGTACGCCGTGGGGCTCTTCTCGAACGCGCCTTCGGTGAGGCTGGCGGGCGGGAAGTACCAGTTGCCCTCGATGCGGACCAGCTGGTTGTTAGGCGCTTCAGCGAGGACGGTGTTCCCGAGAACGGCCTTCATGGCTACTCCTTCTTGGCTGCCCGGCGCGCGGCGCGGGCGATCAACTCTTCCTCATCGAGTTTTGCAGCCTGCTCCAAGGTCGGAGCCGTGCCACCGTGCCTGGCCGGCGCCCACCACTGACCCTCGGGGCTGATCGGGTACTCGGCAATCGCCTTGTCGAGCAGAGCCGACATCGCGGCCCGGAGCTTGGCAGTCTCGGCAACCGCATCCTCGCCGGTCACCTCGAGCGGGGCGCCGACATGCAGGCCGATCGTCTTGCCACGGCTCTTCAGATCGGACTCGTGATCCTTGGTCTTGAGCAGCTGGGTGCCCCAGGTGACCATCGGGATGAGGGGTACGCCGGCTTCAGCCGCCATGCGCACGGCGCCCGTCTTGAGCTCCTTGATCTCAAACGAGCGGCTGATCGTGGCCTCGGGGAAGATGCCGACGATCTCTCCCGCGCGGGCATACTCGACGGCCTTGTCGTAGGACGCCTGACCGTTCGCGCGGTCGACCGAGATGTGGTGCAGCGAGCGCATGATCGGCCCGGAGACCCTGTGGTCGAAGGCATCCTTCTTGGCCATGAAGCGCACGAGACGCCCGCTCGGCTGAGCCGCGTACCCATCGAAGATGAAGTCCACGTAGCTGATGTGGTTGGCCGCGAGGATCGCCCCACCCTTGCGAGGGATGTGCTCGCCGCCGCTCCGCTGGAACTTCATCCCGTTGACCTTGAACAGCCCCTTGGCCGTGAGGATGACGGACGGGTAGGTGAGATCGCGCATCAGGTCAGGGTAGTGGACACGCGTGCACTGAGACGATCCGCGAGAGCAGGCTCACTCGTCTTCGACGATGTGCACGGCGGCCTCTTCGGCGCTGGACGCCGCACCATCGATGCCGACGTCGTCACCGACGAGATCCTTCTCGTCGTCCGGACCGATGCCACCGTCAGGATCGACGAGGCGCCCGGCGCGCTCGGTGCCGACCTCGCCGTCGTCGAGGACGTCGTCGTCCACCTCGGCATACGGATCGCTCTCGGGCTCTTCCTGACGCTCGCGTTCCTCGAGCGACTCGCCCTGGAGCGCCTCGTCGGCGGTGGTGCCGAAGCCCTCGCCGCGGTAGCTCTCAGGCGGCGAATAGCCCGAGTCGAGGACTTCATCGGGATCGCTGAAGAGCGAGTCCTGGTCAGGCCCCTCGTCGGAGCCGGAGAGGTCGTCAGGTGTCTGAGTCATGACCACAGCCTTCCACGCTTCGCGCTCTGAGCAAGGTGCGCATCGATCTCGACCTCAACGAGGTGGTCCGGATGTGCCAATCCGGAGACCTGGACCATCGTCGCAACAGGGCGAATCTCGTCGAACAGCTCTTTGTGGGCGCGCCCGACCTCGTCGAAATGCGCGATGTCGATCACGTACATCCGCGTACGTACGACGTCCTCAGCCTCGAGCCCTGCCGCCCGAAGGGCCTCGATCGCGATACCGAATGCGACCCTCGCCTGTTCGTACGGATCACCGACGCCGACAACGTCCCCGTCGACGGTCGCGGTCGTGCCGGCGACCCACACCGCGTCTCCGACTCGGACGGCGCGCGAATAGCCGACCTGGTCTTCGTACGGACTCGACGAGCTGAAGTTCTCTCTCATCGCCACTCCTCGATCGTGAGCTCCATGACGAGCGCGTCCGCACCGTCCGGGTAATACGCCGTGCGTGTGTTGATCGTGGCGAAGCCGAATGACTCATACAAGCCGATCGCGGCAGCGTTGTTGGCGGCAACTTCGAGCAGTATCCGTTCAGCGCCGAGGTCCCTGGCCCGATCAATGAGCTCGGTCAACAGCTCGCGGGCCAAACCGCGGCCACGCGAGTGCGGGAGTACGGCGATGCGGTCGAGATCCGCCACTTCGCCGGCGAGTGAGATCGCGCCGTACGCCTGGAGGTCGTCGGCCACCAGCACATGGTGTCGCTCCCCCGTGACCTCAGCGTGTACGAGAGTCTCGCTCCACGCGCCCGTGTCGAAGCACCCCGCCTCGATCAGGGCGATCGCCGCAACGTCATCCGGGGTTGCCAGGCGGATCATGCGCGCGGGCTGATGACCTGGGGGGTGGCGTCAGGCCGCCGCAGGTAGAGCGGCTCGAGCGGCAGCTCGATCACGTGACCGGCGACGACAGCGCTCGCCAGGGCGGCTGCGCGCGGATCGCGCACGCCGCCAGCGGCCCGAAGCACCCCTTCATAGAGCTCGGCGCCTCGTCCGTATGCCGGGAGGTCGGGGTGCTGGTGCGCGAGATCGGCCGGAAACGCGACGTGGGGACCGTCGAGTCGCGTGTGATCAGCGCCGTATCGGGCCCAATAGACCTCCTTGCGGCGCGCATCCGTGGCGACAAGGAACTCGGCCTCCACCTGCACCTCCGCGGCAAGGATGTCGAGCGTGCAGACACCGTGGGTGGTGATGCCGAGCGTCGAGCCGAGGGTCAGTGCCGTGACCACACCAACGCGCAGGCCAGTGAAAGGCCCAGGCCCGACACCGACGGCGATGTCGGTGAGATCGGCCATCCTGGCACCGGCCTGGGCCAACGCGTCACGGATCGCCGGCGCCAGCAGCTCGCCATGAGCCATCGCTCCCTCGCCGTGCGCTTCGCCGACGACGGTGGTGCCGTCGTGCACGGCGACCGTAATCGCCGGTGTCGCGGTGTCGAAGGCAAGCAGGAGCACGGCAGCAGCCTACGAGAGCAGTGTTGAGCGAAGGGGGACGCCGACCCAGCGAGGTCCGTGCGGCTTGACCGTGACGACCCGAGCCTCGTCTCCAACTTCACCGTCGTCGTGCGGGGTGCCGAGTGGATCGCCGGGGCGCGCACCGCGTACCTCGATGCGTATGTGGAGCCAGCTGTCGCTGAGCTGCTCAGCCAGCCCCTCGCCCCACTCGACCACCGTCACCGCGTCATCGGTGGTGGCATCGAGGTCGAGGTCGTCGATCTCGGCGGCATCGCCGAGACGATAGGCGTCGACGTGGACGAGCGGTGCGCCATCGACCAGCGACGGATGGGTGCGGGCGATCACGAACGTCGGCGACGTGATCGGACCGCGTACGCCCAGGCCCGCGCCCAATCCCTGGGTGAACGTGGTCTTGCCGGCGCCGAGGTCACCCGACAGCACCAGCAGATCGCCCGCGCGCAGCAGCTTCGACAGCGTGCCGGCGAATGACTTCATTGTGTCGGCGGTCGGAATCTCGCGCGACAGCCACAAGGTCTTGCCGAACTCGATCGTGGAGCCGTTCTGGTTGACCGGGTGGTAGTAGCGCCGCGACCAGAACTTCACCGTCTCGGGGAGCTCCTCGCGCACGTGCAGCCAGATGCCGTCCTTGCCGCGCTCCTCGGCAGTGTCCTCGGCAACGCCGACCATCGCCGACGCGACTCCGCGATCCTGCAGGTCGGGGTCGACGCTGACCCGGCGGAGGCCCAGCAGGCCGGGCCGGGTCTCGTCAAACAGCATCGCGCCCATCGGCAGCCCACGGCGCTCGACCAGGATGCCGCCGGACGTACGCAGCACCTCGGCGACCGAATCCGCCGTCTCGTCGAGGGCGGTCGACGGAGGGTCGAGCGTCGGGCGGGCGCCGAAGGAGCGGTGGATGATGTCGACGATCTGTGGGGCGTGCTCGGGCCCGGCGTCGATGACGTTGAGGGCGGTCATCTGATGCTCTCGACCATGTCCTCGATGATCTTCGTGACCCGCTCATGGTCCTCGAAGATCACCATGTGACCGACGCCCTCGATCGCCACGAGTTTGGCGTTGGGGATCCGGTCGGCCAGCACCCGACTGTGCTTGATCGGGGTGATGAGGTCGCTGGTGCCGCCGATCACGACGGTAGGGACCTTGCCGAGGGTCTCGAGGCCGTCGGTGAGGTCGAGGCTGATGAAGTTGGGATAGAAGTCCATCAGCACGTGGGTCGGTGCCTTGAGGATCATCTCGTTGGTCATGTCGACGTGCCGCTCCTGGGCGTCAGCGCCGACCGCCCAACGACGGACGATCGAGTAGCTGTTGAATGCGCGACCCCAGTCGAGCACCGGTGCGGCAACCCGCAGCAACGGGATCAGCCGCTTGAGAGCCGGGCTGCTGCGGATCAGGTTGCCCGAGCTGGTGGCGATCAGCACGACACCCTTGACCCGCTTGCCGAACAGCTTGGGTTCGGCGACCGCGAGCTCCATGATCGTCATGCCGCCCATCGAGTGGCCCACCAGGATGATCGGCCCGCGCGGCACCAGCTCGGTCAGGGTCGTCAGCAGGTCGTCCGCGAGCTGCTGGATCGAGGAGTTGTCGGAGTATGAACGCCCCGAGTGGCCGTGTGACCTCATGTCGAGGAACACCATGCGCACCGAACCGCGCAGGGCCAGACGTTGGTAGTGCCACAGGTCCATCGACTCGACCCAGCCGTGGATGAACACCACGGTCGGGGTCTTGCGATCCGCCTCGTCGACCTCGACGTTGAGCTTGACCCCATCAGTGGCGGTGAGCGTGCGGTGAGCGCTGTGCACCGAACCGAACTCGACCTCCTCGCCACGGCGCAACCTGCGCTGGGACCGCTGGCGGCCGTTGAGCAGAGTCGCCGCGACGCCCGCGACGACAAATGCTCCGGCTGTCGTGGCCACCTTCGTCGTCCGGCTCATGCCGTCGCCTCCGTCAGAAACCCACGATACGAACGCGACGGAATGAACCCTGCGTCATCGTTCGCTCGCTGACGCTCGCTCATCGCTCGCCCCGATACGTACGCTCGACGCGGCTGCTCAGCCGGCAGACGACTTCGTATGCGATCGTGCCCGCCGCGATCGCCCAGTCATCGGCGGTCGGCTCCCCCGACGTACCCGGCCCGAAGACCGTCACCAGGTCACCGCGTTGGGCGGACAGGTCACCGAGGTCGACGATGATCTGATCCATGCAGATCGTGCCAACCACCGGGACACGCTCCCCGCCGAACGCCGCCTCGGACCGGTTCGTCGCATTGCGCGGGATGCCGTCGGCGTAGCCCAGGGGCACGAGCCCGAGCGTCGTCTCGCGGTCGGTCGACCAGGTCTGTCCGTAGGAGACGCTCGTGCCGGCAGGCACCCGCTTGACCGCCGCGAGTCGTCCCTGCAGCGTCATGACGGGCGTCAGCTCGACGTCGTGCTCCATCGTGCGATCGGGGTTGATGCCATAGGACGCGATGCCGACCCGCACCAGGTCGAAGTGCGCCGAGGGACGCGTCATGGTCGCCGCCGAGTTGCTGAGGTGTCTCAATGCCGGCGCAACGCCGGCCGCCGCGAGCTCGTCCACTGCGGTCCGAAAGGCCTGTTCCTGTGCGTCATTGGCCGGATGATCGGGCTCGTCGGCGCAGGCGAAGTGCGACCACACACCGGTGATCTCCACGGTGCCGGCGGACTGCGCAGAGGCAGCGGCCGCGACGAGCTGGGTCCACTGCTCACCGAATGCGCCATTGCGCGACAGGCCGGTGTCGACCTTGAGCTGCACCTTGGGGCGCATCGAGGTGGGTGCCGCCGTGGTGAGGATCTCGGCAAGCTGCTCGGCCGATGAAGCCGTGACCTCGATGTCGGCATCGATCGCGGCGTCGTAGTCTGCGCCAGGGCTGGCCAGCCAACACAGCACATTGCCGGTGTCGCCGCCGGCGCGCAGGGCCAGCGCCTCCTCGACCGTCGCGACACCGAGCCAGCTGGCGCCGGCTTCGCGAGCGGCTTTAGCGCACGGAAGCATGCCGTGTCCGTAGGCCTCGGCTTTGACCACAGCCAACAGCTCGGCGCCCGGAGCGCAGGCCGCAAGTGCGGCGATGTTGGCGCGATAGGCGTCGAGATCGATGACCGCTTCGGCCTGGGGGGATGTCATGTGTCAGTCCCTCCAGTCGCGTACGTCGTCGAGCGCGCCGTTGTGGAAGTCACCGATCGTGGCCGGCAGGGCGGCGGCCACATCGGAAGCGGTGATGGGTCCGCCGGGATTGGCGCGGACGCTGGCGGCGCCGTGCAGGAACGCGGCGAGTGAGCCGGCATCGTGCGGATCTGCCCCGGAAGCCATCAATGATCCGGCCAGGCCGGCGAGCACGTCACCCGCACCCGCCGTGCCGAGCCACGGCGAGCCGGACAGATTGACCCGGGTCGTACGTCCTGGGGTGGCCACGAGGGTGCGACTGCCCTTGAGCAGCACGGATGTCTGCCAGCGCGCGGCGGCGGCGGTGACGTGGCCGAGCGGATCGGCCTCGACCTTGTCGCGGTCGGTGCCGAGCATCTGCGCGAGCTCACCGGCATGGGGCGTCAGCAGCGCTGGAACGTCGAAGGTTCCAGGCAGGTGATGGAGCGCACTGGCATCGACGACAACTGGCACCCGGTCCTCGAGCACCATGGCGAGCTGGACACCGGCTTCGTCACCGCCGCCCGGACCGACCACCCATGCCTGCACGCGTCCGCGGCCGGCAACGACCTCCGGTGCCCGGTCGACGATCCGTGCGCTGAGCGTGTCGGAGCCGACGAAGCGAACCATGCCCGCCATACCAGCCTGCGCGCCCGCGACGCAGAGATGAGCCGCCCCCGCATACTGCTCCGACCCCGCTGCGATACCGACGACCCCGCGGGAGTACTTCTGGGTCCCCGGCTCACTCAGCCAGGCAAAAGTCTGCAGCAGGTGTCCGTCCCCGGCCTCGATGGCTTCCAGCGACGGCGTGCCGAGATGCGGCCCGAGACCGATGTCGACGAGCGTGGCGATCGCCTTGCCCTTGCGGCCCGCCGCACCTGATGCGGGGGTCGCGAGCAGTGCGTTCTTGTACGTGCCGAACGTGATCGTCGCGTCAGCCGTGACGTATGACGACGGCAGCGTCGCACCGTCGACATCAACCCCGGAGGGTACGTCGACGGCAACCGTGTGCGGCCGCTGCTCGCCGATCCAGTCAGCCCACTCTGAAGCCTTGCCGGTCAGGCCCGAACGGGCGCCGATGCCGAACAGGGCATCGACGCAGATGCGGTGACCGGCCGGACCCTCGACGACCTGGGCACCGGCCTTGAGCGCCGCCGCCAGACCGTCAGCGTGCGCCTTGGCCTCGTCGAGCAGGCACAGGTCGACGCGCACGCCACGGTCGAGCAGGTGCACGGCCGCATACAACGCATCGCCACCGTTGTTGCCTGGCCCGATCAGCATCAGCGCAAGCTGGCCCGGTGCGATGAACTCGAGGTGATCGGCCAGCCCACGAGCTGCCAGCTGCATGAGCTCCCCGTCGGGCCGGGTCGCAGCGAGGGATGCCTCGGCGGCACGGATGTCGTCGACGAGGTGTGCGGTCAGCACTCGGCCACCACGAAGGCGGTGGCCACGGTGGTGTCATGCGAGATGGACAGGTGCACCGTGACGATGCCGAGCGCCTTCAACCGTTCTGGGGCAGCACCGTACAAGACGAACTGTGGCGCGCCCTGCGCATCGTTGGCGACCTCGAAGTCCTGCCACGACAGCCCTGATGGTGCCCGCATAGCCTTCGCCAACGCCTCCTTGGCCGCGAACCGTCCGGCCAACGACTCCAGCGGGAGGTCGACCTCGGACGGAGTGAACAGCCGGGTGCGCAGCGTCGGCGTACGCTCCATCGTCGCCGCGAACCGCGCGATGTCGACCACGTCGACCCCGATCCCCACTATCGTCATTCGACCGTGACCGACTTGGCGAGATTGCGCGGCTGGTCGACATCGTGCCCGAGCTGGCTGGCGAACTCGCAGGCGAAGATCTGCAGCGGCACGGTCGCCACCAACGGCTGCAGCAGGGTCGGCACCTTGGGCAGCCGGATCACATGGTCGGCATACGGCACGACGTCATCGTCGCCGTCCTCGACCAGTACGATCGTGCGCGCCCCACGGGCGCGTACCTCCTGAATGCTGCTGACGGTCTTCTCCTGCAGCTGGTCGCGACCCTTGGGCGGCACGATGACGAACACCGGCAGCCCTTCTTCGACGACCGCAATCGGTCCGTGTTTGAGCTCACCGGCGGCAAATCCCTCAGCATGTATGTAGGCGAGCTCCTTGAGCTTGAGCGCACCCTCGAGTGCCACGGGATAGCCGACATGTCGGCCGAGGAACAGGATCGACCGCGAGCCGGCCAGCTCGGTGGCCAGCTTCCTGACCTGATCGCCCTCGTCGAGCATGCGCTGGATGCCGGCCGGGATCTTCTCGATCTCCTGGAGGATCGCGGCGATCTCGTCGCCATATTTCGTGCCCTTGACCTGGGCGATGTACAACGCGAGCAGGTAGCAGGCAACGACTTGTGAGAGGAATCCCTTGGTCGACGCGACCGCGATCTCCGGGCCGGCGTGGGTGTAGAGCACCGCGTCGGACTCCCGCGGGATGGTCGAGCCGTTCGTGTTGCAGATCGACAGCACCCTCGCCTTCTGCCGGCGGGCGTACCGGATCGCCATCAGGGTGTCCATCGTCTCGCCGGACTGGCTGATCGCGACGACGAGCGTTGAGCGGTCGAGGATCGGATCGCGGTAGCGGAACTCCGACGCCAGCTCGACCTCGCAGGGGATGCGGGTCCAGTGCTCGATCGCATACTTCGCCACCAGTGCCGCGTATGACGCCGTGCCGCAGGCAACGACGATGATTCGGTCGACCTCGCGGAGCTCGTCGTCGGACAGGCGCATCTCATCGAGCTGCAGGCGGCCATCGGATGAGTGCCGGCCGAGCAGCGTGTCGGCCACGGCCTGCGGCTGCTCGTCGATCTCCTTGAGCATGAACCACTCGAAGCCACCCTTTTCGGCGGCGGACACATCCCAGTCGACGTGATATTCGGTCGTCTCGACGGGCTCACCGAAGAAGTCGGTGATCACGACGTCGGTCGGGGTGATCGTGACGACCTGGTCCTGACCCAACTCGATCGCGTCACGGGTGAACTCGATGAACGCCGCCACGTCGGAGCCCAGGAAGTTCTCACCCTCGCCACGTCCGACGACCAGCGGCGAGTTGCGGCGGGCGCCGACCACCACATCGGGATGGTCGGCATCGCAGATCACCAGCGTGAACGCGCCTTCGAGCCGCTGACAGACGGCCCGCACGGCATCGGACAGGTCGGGGGTCCGCTTCAGCTCGTCATGGAGGAGGTGCGCGACGATCTCGGTGTCGGTGTCGGACTGCATTTCGTGACCGGAGGCTTCCAGCTCAGCCCGCAGCGCCGCGAAGTTCTCGATGATCCCGTTGTGCACGACGGCGATGCGCCCGGATTCGTCCAGGTGCGGATGCGCATTGCGGTCGTTCGGCGCCCCGTGCGTGGCCCAGCGGGTGTGCCCGATGCCGGTATGCGATTCGGGCAGGGGGCGCGCGGCAAGCTCGGCGTCGAGATTGAGCAGCTTGCCGGCCTTCTTCGCCGTGACCAGCCCGCCGTTGTCGACGAGGGCGACACCGGCGGAGTCGTATCCGCGGTACTCCAGCCGCCTGAGACCGCTCATCACGACGTCGAGCGCCGACCGCTGTCCGACGTATCCGACGATTCCGCACATAGGCTCAAGGGTACCGAGTGGAGCGCTGGCAACGTGCAGGCGGGAGAATGGTCGCATGACGCGCGACCAGTCACCGTATGTCGAGCTCGAGCGAGCCGCGTGGTCCGAACTCGCGGGCGACGCGCCACAGCCCCTCAGCACCGAAGAGGTCGAGCGCGTCCGAGGACTTGGCGATGAGCTCGACCTCGAAGAGGTGCGCCAGGTCTACCTGCCGATGACCGAGCTGATCAGCATGCGCATCCGCCTGGCCGGTGCACTCTATGAGGCGACCGAGGCATTCCTGCACGCCCCACAGTCGCGCCGCACGCCGTTCGTGATCGGCATCGCCGGATCCGTCGCCGTCGGCAAGTCCACGACGGCCAGGCTGCTCCGCGAGCTGCTGTCGCACTCCCCCGACCACCCGCACGTCGAGCTCGTCACCACCGACGGATTCCTGTTCCCCAACGAAGAGCTCGAACGTCGCGATCTGCTCGAGCGCAAGGGATTCCCCGAGTCGTACGACCGCAAGGCGCTGCTGCGATTCGTCATCGACGTGAAGTCCGGGGTCGAGGTCGTCACCGCACCGGTCTACTCCCACCTGACGTACGACCGCACCGATGAGCTCGTGACCCTCAAGGCGCCGGACATCGTCATCGTCGAGGGCCTCAACGTCCTCGCCCCGGCGCGCACGCGCGGCGACGGTAGCCCGGGACTGGCGATCAGCGATTTCTTCGACTTCTCGATCTATGTCGACGCGTCGAGCAAGGACATCCGCCGGTGGTACGTCGAACGCTTCCTCACCCTGCGCAAGACTGCATTCGCCGACCCCGCGTCATACTTCAACCGCTACAGCGCACTCACCGACGATGAGGCCGTGGAGCGCGCCGGCGAGCTCTGGGACCGCATCAACTGGCCCAATCTGCGCGAGAACATCCAGACGACCCGTGGGCGCGCCTCGCTCGTCCTTCGCAAGGGCAGCGACCACGCGGTCGACTGGGTCCGGCTCCGCAAGCTCTGACTCGCGCAGCTACTTGGTCGTGGCCGTGACCCTCGTCGTGTACGACGAGCGCCCGACACCGTCCGCCTCGACCGACGCCACATCGATCGAGTACTTCTTGCCCTTGGTCAGGCCGGTCACCGTGGCGGTGTTGACGTCACCGAGCACGACTCTCGTCCGAGTGCCGGATCCGATGCCGTAGTAGAGGCGATAGCTCGCCGCACCCGCCGCCTTGGTCCAGGTGAGCGTGACCGTTGTTGCGGTCACACCCGTCACCTTGAGCTTGGTCGGAGGCAGCAGCGCACTGGTCGACGGGTTGATCCTCGGTGATGCCGGCGACACCGTCTTCTTGTCCAGCGCGAGTGAGGCGATGTCGATCGAGTACGCCTGGCCGTGCTTCAGTCCGGTGATGTTGTAGTTGTCGACGTCACCGACGTTCACCGTCGTCCGCTTGCCGGTCCCGATGCCGTACGTGATCCGGTAGTTCTTCACGCCGGGCACCTTGGTCCAGGTGACCGTGATACTCGTGCCGGCACGCTCGGAGAACGACAGGTCAGTCGGTGCAGTCAGCGCTGCCGTCGAGCCGTCGAGCCGCGGACGGTTGTAGGCCGACTGGGTGCCGTCTGCCTTGAACGCCGAGATGTCGATCGAGTACGTCGTGTTGGGCTTGAGACCGGTGAACGTCGCGGTGCTGACATTGCCGACCTCGAGCTTGGTCCGCGTTCCCGTCCCGATGCCCTGATAGAGCCGGTAGTGGGTCGCGTCGGTCGACTTCGTCCAGCTCACGGTAATCGTGGACGCTGTCGTCCCGGTCACCGTGAGGTTGGTCGGAGCGCCGAACACCGGCGGCAAGCCGGTGACGGCCGAGGTCTCGGCACTTGTCTCCGTGTCAGACGTCAGGCCCGACTTCGACGCGGTGACCCTCACCGAGAGCTTCTCGCCACTCTCGGTGGCCGTCGGGGTGAACGTCTGCGACGTCGCGTTGTCGATCGTGCCGCCATTTGCCAACCACTGGTACGCGTACGAGACGCCGCCGGGGTTCCACGTGCCGTGATCAGCCGTGAGCTGCGTCCCGACGATCGGAGCCGTGGGGATGCTCGGCAGCGTGAGATTGGTGACGGCCGATGGGTCAACCGTCCCGGTCGGAGCACTTGCCTTGACGGCGGAGTTGTAGCCGTCCTTCGCCGCGGTCACCTCGACCGTGATGGTGCTGCCGGCGGCGCCGGAGGGCACCACCAGGTGGTTCGTCGTCTCGCCTCCGAGGATGTTGCCGCCGGACTTCCAGACATACGTGAAGCTGGTCGGGGTCGGCGTCCAGGTCCCGTCTGTCGTCGTCAGGGTCTTGCCTTCGATTGCCTGACCACTGATCACCGGCGCCGTGTTGTTGACCATCGCATTCGTAACTGCGGACGTCTCGTTGCTGTCCTTGTCGAACGATGTCAGACCGGACTTCGACCCGGTCACCGTTACCGAGATCTTCTTGCCGAACTCGGTGATCGTCGGCGTGAATGTCGCCGATGTCGAGTTGGCGGCGATCGGCGAACCGTCAGCCAGCCATTGATAGGCAAAGCCGACACCCGACGGCTTCCACGTACCGGTGTTGACCGTGATCGGCGTCCCGACGACTGCTGCCGACGTGATGCTCGGCGCCGTCGTGTTGCTGACGGCGGTGGGGTCGACAGGGCCGACGGAGTTGCTCGTCTTCTTCGCGTCGGAGTAGCCGGACTTCGAGGCCGTGACCTCGACTGTGATGACCTTGCCGACCTCACCCGAGGTCAGGGTGTACGTGCTGGCGTCGGCCGCGCCGGAGATGTTCGTGCCGTCGGCCTTCCACTGGTAGGAGTAGGTCGTTCCGCCGGGCGTCCAGGTGCCGTCGGTGGTCGACAACTGCTGGCCTTCGCGGGCTGTGCCGCTCAGGACGGGTGCCGTCTGGTTGACGACCGGGGCCGCTGCGACTGGGGCCGTCTCGATGCTCTCCGCTACGTACTGGCTCAGGTTCGTCTTCGTCCCGGTGACTCGCACCGTGATCTTCTTGCCGAGCTCGGCCGCGGTGGGCGTGAACGTGGATCCAGTTGCGCCGGAGATCACGTTGCCGTCGGCGAGCCACTCATAGGTGAAGGCGACGCCGCCGGGCGCCCATGTGCCGTCATGCTCGGTGAGCACCGAGTCGACCGCAGGCGAGCCCGTGATGGTCGGCGGCACCGAGTTGCTGACGGCGAGCGGGTCGACAGCAGTCGTCGGATTGCTCTTGGCGCTGAATCCGTCCGCGTAGCCTGCGCGGTGTGCGACGACCTGGACCGTGATGGTCTTGCCCACCTGGGCGGCCGTCGGCGTGAAGGTCGAGGTCGTCGCGCCGGCGATCGGAGTGTTTGGAGCGTCACTCGCGAACCACTGGTAGGAGAAGTTATCGGCCACAGGGAGCGCGGATGCACCGTTGGCGGACAATACGACGCCGATCTGGGGCGAGCCGGAGATTGTCGGCGTTGCATTGAACGTGAACTGGCCGGCCGTAACGACAGCGGTCGCCGTGCTGGTGACGGACACCGGGGACGAGCTGCCCTTGCTGGCCTTCTCCGTCACGGTGATCGACTTGCCGACCTGGCCCGCGCCGAGCACGAGAGTCGTGCCCGTGGCTCCGGAGATGTCCGTGCCGTCCGCTTTCCACTGGTAGGCCAAAGTGACACCTGCGGGGGTCCACGTGCCAGGCGTGACCGTCAGCGTCTGATCGGTCACGGTTTGCCCGGTGATCGCGGGTTTGGTGACGTTCGCGATCACGTCATTGGGCGTGACCGTCGCCGCCGGCGACGAGGGGTCGCTCTCGCCTGAGGCGTTCACGGCCGTCACCGTGACGGTGTACAGCTTGCTGGTGAGTCCACTGAACGTCGTGGACGTCGTCGGAGCTGGCACCGACTTCGGCGAACCGCTGATGTTGTTCGCGCCGTCCTTGACGGTCACGTTGTAGGACGCCGCACCAGAAACCGCATCCCAGTTGACGCTGAACGCGCCATCGGTCGTCGGGGTCGCGGAGACGTTCTGCGGGACGGACGGGAACGACGTAAAGCTGTCGAGGGTGAAGTTGTCGGTGTACGACTTCTGCTCGCCATTGGGCTCATCCGTGGCGGCAGTTGTGGAGTCGTAGTACTCCGTGTCGCCCGAGTCGGTGATCAACGAGACAATGGCGCCAGAGGCGAGCGGGTGCGGCACCGAGACGACCGATTCCCAGGAGCCAGTCGTCGTGGTGGCCGGATCGGCGAGGGTCTTGACCGCGATCGGGCTGTCTCCCACCTTGCCGTCCCAGGCATAGAGCTTCCATTGCGGGTTGATGGGCGGGTCGGCCTGAGCTGTGATGAGGTACTCGTTGTTGCTGTTCTTGCGGATGTCGCGGATCGTGCGACCGCCGAGGTCAAGGAAGATCGGGCTGCCGAAATGTGCCGCCCCCGTTGACGCACCGATCAAGCTGTCGGCATTCGTGACCGGCACGATGACGGCGTCCGGCGTGCCGTTGTGGGTCACCAACGGCGAGCGGAACCCGAGGTACGCCGTCGAGGTGCTGCCCGGGGCGAATTCGAATCCCTCGATGTTGAAGCCATTCGGATCGTTCGCGGCGACCCCGTCAGCCTGGCCGGCGGCGAACTTGAGTGGATTCCCGTTGCCGACGTCCCAGTTGCGGAGGTCGTCCCAAAGCCCGGTGTATTCGCCGACGTAGGTGACGGCCGTGCTCGCGCCGGAGCCTGTGACCGTGGCAGTGAACAGCACCCGGCGATTGGGTTTCGGGTCACCACTGCTGTTGTTGCCTTCTGAACCGCTGACATAGAGCGTCTTGCTGGGCCCGGTGCCGACCAAGGCCATGCCCTCGAGGTCACCACCGCCATTGCCGATGCCGTTCGGCGCGTCAGCGCCCATGTCGAAGGTCTTGACCGGTCGGCCTGACTTGCTCTGGTCGTACAGGCGCAACGTGCTGTCCTCAGAGCTGACGGCAAGTGTGTATCCGCTGCCGACGTCGACAGCGCTGGAGAGATCGCTCGACTCATAGAAGTAGTGACCGGTCGCAGAAGTTGGTGCGCTGGATGCGGCGTACAAGAGTTGCGTCGAGCCTGAGTTGTTTTCCGGGTCCTTAACGGTGATGGTGATGGTCGCCCGACCTTTGCCGGTCGGAGTCATCGAGACGGTTCTTGTCGCGCCTGTGCCACTGAATACGATGTTGCCGTTGGGCAGCACACCGGTGTTCGACGACGTGGCCGAAAGCGTGAGTGTGGACGGATCCGAGTCAGGATCGGCGACATCAACTTCTTGAGTCGGGTTGTTCGAGTCGCCCAGCGTGGCGCCGACGGTCGAGTTCGTGGTCGAGACCGTGGGCGAGAGATGGGAAACCGTGCCCGGGTTCCAGCCGCTGGGCGGGAGTGCGACACCGCGGAACGCATGGCCGGCCGCGGCGTTCGCAACGGTGGATTCGGTGCCCGGCGTAAATACACCAGTCAGAGTGCTGTCATCTATCTCGACGACGCTGTTAGTGTCGCCGCTGCCTTTGGTGGCAAAGAGTTGCACCCCGGTGCCGGCGGCGTTGACCCGTCCTGTGAGGAATGGGTAGTCACCAGCAACGACCGTTGCGGCCTTCGTCCAGGTAGTGCCGTTGGAGCTCGTGTATTTGCGGATCTCACCTGAGATGCCATTTCCGGTGTCGGTGTCGATAACGACATAAGCGGTGTCGATAACGGTCGAGGACGCCGAGTTGACGCCGGTGTGGAGCATGACGAAGGCGTCGGGCACGATGAAGTCGCTCTGGGGTGGGGTCGTGCCGCCAACGTTGGTCGTTGTCACCGCGAGCGAACTAGCTGCTGACGCGACAGCGGGAAGCCCGGTCCCGATCTTCCCTAGACCAAACAGAGCCCCCTTCTCTGTTGTGGCGTACAGCGAGCCACCAGCAATCTGAACTTGACGCAGGTTCTTCTGATTCGTGTCCGCGATCGCAACCTTTCCACCGCCGCCGAGGTTGACCCGGATAACTCCTGAGTTGGGAGAGTCGCTTCCACCGTTGCCGGAGACATAGAACGCACTGCCGTCATTGCTCGCAGCGGCTCGCGGCGCACTCTTGCTGAGACCCGGACTGGGAATCAACGTCGTCGTATCGACAACCGCACTGCTGGAGACCCGGGCAACCATCCGCTGAATAACTGCCGCCGTCGTCCCCTTCGGATCACCGGTTGGTGAAGTCGGGGTCTGGTGGTACCCAGCAACAGACAGGTAGTTCCCATTCGCGCTAAGAGAAAGGGCGCCGTTGCCGTTTGAGTTTCCGCTGAGCGCAAATGCGTTTACACCCGCTGCATCCGCGGTCGGAAGTACAACCGGCTTCGCGAACGACTGGGATCCGTCCACATTGACCGTCTGGAGCGACACGCTCGAAAGCTCCTGCGACTGCCCGTTCGTCACATCCGTGACTACGAGCTGGTCCGGCGCCGTTGCCGAGGCGCTCTGTGCGGTGAGGCCGACCGCGCCCAGACCGCCGGCGGCGAGCGCCACGGTCAACAGGAGGGCGCGCGAACGCGCAAAGAATGAGGTGTGCTGACCAGCCATGAGGAGAGGATCCTTATCCGTCTTCGGCAGCAAACGCGAGCGGCGGATATCCCGAGCCCCGAGTCGTTCGACAACCTCCATGAGGATAGGCGTCAGTGCACCCTCGGGTCTGCCATTCCGAGGAATTTGAGACATTCTCAGGATTGTTCACCTGCCGTTCACCCACACCTGATGAGGGGCTAGAGCGCGCGGACGAATTCTCCGCTGTAGCCCACCAGCCGGTAGCCCATCGCGTCATTGACGGCAATCATCGGCTCATTGACCAAGGAGTTGCCGGTGTGGACGTACCGACGTCCTTCGAGCAAGGCGGCGGACACCTCCATCGCGCGCACCTTGAGGCTCAGGCCCAGCCCGTGTCCGCGATGTGCAGGCAACACGAGGGTGCCCCATTGATAGACCTCGCCGGGGTCGGCTGCGGGGAACACCAGCTGGGTGTGCCCGGCCAGCTCGCCCTCGGGTGACACCGCGATCACGACCTGCATGAGCCGACCCTGGTCGATCAGTCGCTGGTCGTCGGCTCGTACGCGTGCCGCATCGTAGAACTCATTCTCGATCGGGTAGTCACCGCTCGGCGCCTCCTGCACGAACACCGACACCATGTCGGCGTACTGATCGATCCACTCCTCCGGCGTACGTCCGCGCCAGGCAACGAGCGTGTAGTCGTCCCGCGGGGGCGCATCGGGAAGCGTCGCCGGAAGGTCGAGCACGCGATGACCATCGGCCAGGTCGAGGTGATATCCGCGCGCCTCGGCGAATGCGGTGTGTGCCGAGCCGGACTGTCCGAAGTCCCAGTGCGCCTCGCCCATCAACGACGTACGACCATGTTCCCGCGCGACTTCGGCGAGGTATGACTCCATCGCGGTGCCGTGTCCCTCCCGTCGGCGATCGGCCGCCACGTAGATCTGGAGGAACCCAAGGTCGAGATTGTCCTTGAACGTGAACTCGACCGTCCCGACGGCAACCGGAGCTCCCGCGTCATCGCGCGCGAGATAGCCCAGGACCTGCTGGAACTCCGAGTCATCGAGCAACGTCACTCGCATCTCCTGCGGGCCGTACGGCCGGTCCCACTCCTCGTCGTTCGCGGAGAGATAGACGGCGTGGAACTCGGCGAACTGCTCGTCGTCTCCCGGAACGAGCGCTTCTATGCTGGTCATCGGGACAGCCTAGAGAACCCTCGGCGCCGAGTCTGGCGAGGTCGCTCAGCGGCCAAGCGCGCAGGAGAGCAGCGACCGTCGGGTATGACAACCGGTCTTTGCGAAGATCGACTTGAGGTGGTCCGGCACGGTGTGCTCCGACACGTGCATGCGCTCAGCGATCTGCCGGGTGTCCGCGCCGGTGGTGAGGTTCACGACGACCTCGGTCTCGCGCGCACTGAGTCCGAACGACCGGGCGAAGAGATCGATTCGGTCGACCGGCGCCGTCTGCTCGATCGTCACGGCGATATCGCGTTCCACCTCGGCGTCCTCGACGCCGATGCGGGCAGCCCGCAGCGTCACCCATGTCTCGGCCGCCACATGCACCCGCGCCGTCGGCGGACCCGGATCGACGGCGGCCTCGACCGCCAGCAGTTGTGCGGCCACGTTGTACGCGGCGGCGGGCACCGGATCTGCGCCGCCGCTCGGCGGGACCAGGATGCGCAGCAGTCGCTCGGTCTCGGACGTCTGAGCGCGTACCTCCAATGCCGGGGACAGCAGAATGACCGCTGGGCCAGGGCGATCCGTCAAGACAGCGCCCGCGTTGCGGAACGAGACCGCCTGGCATCCGCGCAGGGCTGCGGTGATGTGCACCACGAGTCCGGAAAGGAATTCGACTTCTTGTGGCATGAACGGCTTCGCCGGCTCACACCTCCACAGATCAAGAAATCCCCAGCAGCCGTAGCGATCTGCGAACACGACCGACGCGACATCTGTCACAGCATGTCGAACCATGAGCTCGCGCCACACGAGGCTCTCCTGCAGACGTCCCTTCGTTTGAGCATGCAGCGAGATGACCGGCGGTCTGCCGGCCTCGGTCCATCGCCCCACCAGGCTGAGGTACTTCAACGTGATGAGCCGCGGCAGCTCGTGTAGGTCCGGCACGTCTGCCACCGGCGAGGAGCCCACTGCCGTGCCCGGATCGGTGAGCAGCCACGCGTAGTGGTCGAACGGGACGACGTCTCGTATGGACTGGAGAATCTGCACCCGCAAGGCCCGATCATCATCGGTTGGGACTGCGATACCTAGGACTCGTTCGTGCGCCCGGGTCATCTCGGCGCGGCTCAGCATGTGCGCGACCCTACGCCGAGCGCTACGTCTGCGAATACCCCACGAACATGGGATACCGCCCGCCTCTGCGTCGCCCTAGCGTCGACAACAGATGCACCATCTGACTGAGGAGCCATCATGCCCACACTTCACATCGAGCACGAGATCACCGATTTCGACACCTGGGACACGGCATTCGCCCGTTTCGCCGATCTTCGCCAGCAATCCGGAGTGACCGCTCAGCAGGTGCGGCGGCCCGTGGACAACGATCACTACGTCGTCATCGACCTCGACTTCGACACAGTCGCCGAGGCCGACGGCTTTCTGAAGTTCCTGGAGACGACAGTCTGGGCTACGCCGTCGAACTCCCCGGCTCTGGTGGGAAGTCCACAGGCACGGGTGCTGGAGTCGGTTGAGCCGAAGGCCTGAACCAGGTCAGAGGGCGAGGTTGACGCGCACGACCTCGGCAAGGTGGCGCGCCACCTCGGAGGCTTCCTCGTGCGTGGGTGCTTCGACCATGACGCGTACGAGCGGCTCGGTGCCCGACTGGCGCAGGAGTATGCGACCGGAGTCGCCGAGCTTGGCCGCGGCGATGGCCACCTCGCCCTGGAGCGTCGGATCTGTGTCGGCGCGCGACTTGTCGACATCGGGCACGTTGATCAGCACCTGCGGGAGACGGGTCATGACCGACGCAAGCTCGGCGAGAGGGGTGCCGGCCTCGGCAATGCGCGCTGCGACGTGCACGGCCGTCAGCACCCCGTCGCCGGTGGTGGCGTAGTCGCCCATGATGACGTGGCCGGACTGCTCACCGCCCATGTTGAACCCGCCGGCGCGCATGGCTTCGAGAACGTAGCGGTCGCCGACGGCGGTCTGGATGACCGTGATGCCTTCGGCGGTTAGCGCCTGGACGAAGCCGAGATTGCTCATCACCGTCGCCACGACGGTGTTGTCGACGAGGCGTCCGGCGTCGCGGGCGGCCAGGCTCAGGATCGCCAAGATGTGATCGCCATCGACCACGGCGCCGGTGGCATCCACGGCAAGGCAGCGATCGGCGTCACCATCGAAGGCGAAGCCGGCATCGGCCCCGTGCTCGACGACGGCCTTCTGGAGGCTCTCCAGATGGGTCGAGCCGCAGTTGAGGTTGATGTTGAGTCCGTCGGGTTCGGCGTGGATCGCGATGACCGTGGCGCCCAGCTGCTCGAACACGCGGGGGCCGACCTCGTAGGCCGCACCGTTGGCGCAGTCGAGCACCACGGTGAGTCCGTCGAGTCGCCGCGGAGCCGAGTCGATCAGGTGCTTGACGTATGCGGCCACGCCGACGTGGCTGTCACCGATACGACCGACATCGACGCCGGTCGGACGGTCCCAGGGCTCTTCGAGGCGATTCTCGATCTGCAGCTCGAGGTCGTCGTCGAGCTTGAGCCCGCCGCGCGCGAGGAACTTGATGCCGTTGTCGGGCATCGCGTTGTGACTGGCCGAGATCATGACGCCCATGTCGGCCGCCAGGAATGACGTGAGGTAGGCGGCGCCAGGGGTCGGCACGACGCCGAGTCGGTGGACGTCGACGCCGGCAGACGCAAGACCCGCGACCACCGCGGCCTCCAGGAACTCTCCTGAAGCGCGGGGATCGCGGGCTACGACTGCGGTCGGACGCTGATCGGCGAAGGCACCGACCTCGCCGAGGATGTGGGCCGCCGCGACCGCGAGGTCGACTGCGAGTTCGGCGGTCAGATCACGATTCGCGAGGCCGCGAACGCCATCCGTGCCAAAGATCCGGCCCACGATGGATCAACGCTTGCTGTACTGCGGAGCCTTACGGGCCTTCTTGAGACCAGCCTTCTTGCGCTCCTTGATGCGGGAGTCGCGGGTCAGGAGTCCGGCCTTCTTGAGCACCGGGCGGTTGACCTCTTCGTCGATCTGGTTGAGCGAGCGAGCCACACCGAGGCGAAGCGCGCCGGCCTGGCCGGTCATGCCACCACCGGTGACACGGGCGATCACGTCGAAGCGATCGACGAGACCGGTCTCGGCGAAGGCCTCCTTGGCGATCTGCTGGTGCAGCTTGTTGGGGAGGTACTCCTCGAGCGGCTTGCCGTTGACCGTCCAGACGCCGGTGCCGGGCACAATGCGTACGCGGGCGACAGCCTCCTTGCGGCGACCGGTGGCAGCACCCGGAGCGATTGTCGCGGGCTTGCCGGAGGTCTCCGACGAACCAACGGTCTCGGAGGTGTAAGCGACACCTTCCTCGTTGGGTACGAAGTCTTCGGTGTCGTTCTCGGTCACTTCTGCGGTGGTCTCAGTCACGATGCGCCTGGTATCTCTTCTTTACTGGGAGATCTGCGTGATCTCGAACGGCTGGGGCTTCTGGGCGGTGTGCGGGTGCTCGGGGCCGGAGTAGACCTTGAGCTTCGTGATCAGCTGATCACCCAGACGGTTCTTGGGAAGCATGCCGCGAACGGACTTCTCGATCGCCTTGCGAGCATCCTTCTCGAGCAGGTCGCCGTAGGCGATGGACTTGAGTCCACCCGGGTAGCCGCTGTGACGGTAGGCGAGCTTGTCGGTGCGCTTGTTGCCCGACAGGGCCACCTTCTCGGCGTTGATGATGATGACGAAGTCGCCACCGTCAACGTGCGGTGCGAAGGTCGGCTTGTGCTTGCCGCGCAGCAGGGTCGCAGCCTGGACGGCGAGACGGCCGAGGACGATGTCTTCGGCGTCGATGACGTGCCACTGACGGTTGATGTCAGCAGGCTTGGGGCTGAACGTGCGCACGGCGTGACCTTCTCGTTCTTGGTTGATCTTGATTGGGGTGCTGCGACGGTCGTTCCATCGGGCACAGGCCGACGGAGACACGACACACAAGGTTAACCGTCCGTGCCCGCTCGGGTCAAAACGGGCCAGCTCGCTCGACCCCACAATGTGCCCTTTCGCTGCGCGCACTAAGTTATAGAACGTTGCACTACCCCGCAGCCAGCGCTTCCCACGTCACAGGAGACCCATCGTGACCGACAACCAGACCTTGACCGTGCGCGACAACCGCACCGGCGATGAGTACGAGCTCGCGATCACCGATGGCACCGTGCGTGCCGCGGATTTCGCCCAGATCGGCAAGACCGAGGATGAGCCCGGACTCGCCCTCTACGACCCGGCTTTCCTCAACACCGCGTCGACCCGCAGCGCGGTGACGTTCATCGATGGCGAGAAGGGCATCCTCGAATACCGCGGCTACCCGATCGAGCAGCTGGCGGAGAAGTCCACGTACCTCGAAGTCGCCTATCTCCTCGTCCACGGCGAGCTGCCCACCAAGGAGCAGC
>JAOPXO010000004.1 GCA_025965115.1 Aeromicrobium sp. | reverse complement strand
TCGACAACTGGCGCTGGGCCGGTGTGCCGTTCTTCCTGCGGACCGGCAAGAAGCTTGCCGAAGGCGCGCGCATCATCTCGATCGCGTTCCGCGAGCCGCCCAAGAGCATGTTCCCGGCCGGGTCAGGAGTCAGCCTCTCGGGACCCGACCACCTCACCTTCGACCTTGCCGACGCGTCCAAGATGTCGCTGTCGTTCTACGGCAAGCGCCCCGGTCCCGGCATGAAGCTCGACAAGCTCAGCATGCAGTTCGCGATGCACGACACCGAGCGTGCCGGCGATGTCCTCGAGGCGTACGAACGGCTGATCTACGATGCGATGCGCGGCGAGCGGACCCTGTTCACGACGGCCGAGGGCATCGAGCGGCTGTGGGAGATCTCCGAGCCGCTGCTCAATGATCCTCCGCCGGTTCGGCCCTATCAGGACGGCACCTGGGGCCCCAACGCGGTGCACCAGCTCATCGCGCCGCGGGCCTGGCGACTGCCGTTCGAGCGCAGCTGGCGCAAGCCCAACACTTTGGCGGAGTAGGGCTCAGCTGCGGGGGTCGCTCCGGTTGTTCTGCACGTCGTGGCCGGGCAGGTGCTGCTTCTCGCGAGAGCGGTCGGGGCTGCCATAGCCGCTCAGGGCGATGCCGATCAAGCACATGGCGAAGATGGCGACACCGAAGATCAGAAACACGGCTTGGGTCTGGGACACGCCTTCACGATAACCAATTGGTCCACGCCGGTCAGGCGGACCAGCTCTGCTCGACCAGCCGGATCGCCTCGTCGATCGAGAGGCCCTGGCGTCGGGCGATCAACGCATACGCCCCGGCGGCCCTAGCGGCCTCGGCATCGCCGAGCTTCCGGCTCGCAATGAATGAGCCATTGCGCCCGCGGGTCTCGATCACACCGTCGGCCTCCAGGGCGCGATAGGCCTTCGCCACGGTGTTGGCCGCGAGGCTCAGATCCGTGGCGAGCTGGCGTACGGTCGGCAGCCTGTGGCCCGGCTTGAGCGCACCCGACGCGGCCCCCTCGGAGAGCTGGCGGCGCAGCTGTTCGTACGGGGGTTCGGCGCTCGCGTGGTCGACCCTGACGATGTCCATGGGCTTCATTGTCGCCTGCCGACCGAGGGGTCGTATGTCTTCGGTCCCAACTAGGCTGGAGGCACGATGACATCGCCGTTCCCCGTGCCTGAAGCCGCGCCTGAGAAGTCTGCTCAGGAGAAGTCGGAGGCGCGTCGCGCCCGGTCCGACATCCTCCTCGACGGGCTCAATGACGCTCAGCGCGCCGCGGTGTCGCACCCCGGCGGGCCGCTGCTGGTCGTAGCCGGCGCCGGGTCGGGCAAGACCCGGGTTCTGACTCGCCGGGTGGCCTGGCTGATCGCTGCCCGGGGCGCCCATCCGGGCTCGATCCTGGCCATCACGTTCACCAACAAGGCTGCCGCCGAGATGCGTGAGCGCGTCGCAGAGCTGGTCGGCCCGAGGGCCCGGCTGATGTGGGTCTCGACGTTCCACTCCGCGTGCGTACGCATCCTGCGGCGCGAGGCGTCGAAGTTCGGGTTCACGTCGTCGTTCACGATCTATGACTCGGCCGATCAGCGACGGCTGATGACCCAGATCTGCCGCGACATGAGCCTCGACCCCAAACGGGTCAATCCGCGAGCCGTCCTCAACTGGATCTCCAATCTCAAGAATGAGCTCGTCGACCACGAGTCGGCCGGCAGCAAGGCGGAGAATCCCACCGAGGAGCTCTACGCCGAGGCCTACGGCGCCTATCAGCAACGGTTGCGCGCAGCCAATGCGATGGACTTCGACGACCTCATCATGAACACCGTCCACCTGTTCCAGGCATGGCCCGATGTTGCCGAGACCTATCGCCGCCGGTTCCGCCACATTTTGGTCGACGAGTACCAAGACACCAACCACGCCCAATATCAGCTGATCAAGGAGCTCACCGATCCCGAGTCCGATCTGTTGGTCGTCGGCGACTCCGATCAGTCGATCTATGCGTTCCGGGGCGCCAACATCCGCAATATTCTCGAGTTCGAAGACGACTTCCCCAATGCGACGACGATCCTGCTCGAGCAGAACTATCGCTCGACGCAGACGATCCTGTCGGCCGCCAACGCGGTGATCAGCCGCAATGGGGGCCGCAAGGACAAACAGCTGTGGTCGGCCGAGGGCGACGGCGAGAAGATCATCGGCTATGTCGGCGACGATGAGCGCGATGAGGCACAGTTCATCGCCGAGGAGATCGACAAGCTCAGCGACGCCGGTGAGGCAGCCGCCAAGGACGTCGCGATCTTCTACCGCACCAACGCCCAGAGCCGAGTCTTTGAAGAGGTGTTCATTCGCGTTGGTCTGCCCTACCGCGTCGTCGGCGGTGTTCGCTTCTATGAGCGCAAGGAGATCAAGGACGCGCTGGCGTACGTCCGGGTGCTCGTCAACCCGCGCGATGCCGTATCGCTACGCCGCATCATCAACGAGCCGAAGCGAGGCATCGGCGACCGCGCGGAGGCATCGATCCAACGGCTCGCCACCGCCGAGGACATCAGCTACTGGGAAGCGCTGACCCGCGCCGAGGAAGCCACCGGTCTGGCGACGCGATCGCTCAATGCGATCCAGACGTTCGCGACGACGATGGCCGAGCTGATGGCGATGGCCGAGACCGGCGCACCTGCCGATGCCGTCCTCGAGGCGGCGCTGACCCGCAGCGGCTATCTCGCGAGCCTGGAGCAGAGCACCGATCCCCAGGACGAGACGCGGGTCGAGAATCTTGCGGAGCTCGTGGCGGTGGCCCGCGAGTTCGTCGTCGCGGCCAGCACGGTGGACGATGTCGCTCTGCCTGACGCAGGGATCGAGGAGCCGTCTGCAGTGATCGACGCCGTGGCCGATGACGCCGATCTCGCGCCAGGCTCCTTGGCGGCGTTCCTCGAACAGGTTGCGTTGGTCGCCGACGCCGATCAGATCCCCGATGAGGGTGACGGGGTCGTGACGCTGATGACCCTGCACACCGCCAAGGGTCTCGAGTTCCCGGTCGTCTTCCTCACCGGGCTCGAGGATGGCGTTTTCCCGCACATGAGGTCGCTGGCCGACAACAAGGAGCTCGAGGAAGAGCGCCGATTGGCCTACGTCGGCATCACCCGGGCACGCACGCGTCTGTACGTCACGCGGGCCATGACCCGGGCGGCCTGGGGCGCACCCTCGTACAACCCAGCCTCCAGATTCCTCGACGAGCTGCCGGAGGCTCTGGTCGACTGGCGCCGGGTTGCTTCGTCGCCGACCCAGTGGACTCCCAACAGCCCGTCGGTCACGGCTCGTGCGTCATTCCAGTCGTCCAATGTCGCGGCACGCTCCAAGCGGGCGACGCGCGAAGTGGTCTCGCTGTCGCCGGGAGACCGGGTCTCGCACGACACCTTCGGAATGGGCACCGTGGTCGCGGTTGACGGACAGGGCGACAAGGCCCAGGCGTCGGTCGACTTCGGCTCGCTGGGAGTCAAACGACTTCTCCTGCGCTATGCGCCAGTCGAAAAGCTCTGAGCGCTAGGGGCGGACGCCGTGCTGCACGAGCACGGGGTAGGGGTCGATCGCAGTGCCTTCGCCGCCCCCGTTGGGGTGCACCTCGAGGTGCAGG
>JAOPXO010000177.1 GCA_025965115.1 Aeromicrobium sp. | reverse complement strand
CTGATCCTCACGTACGTGGCGTTCGCGCTGCCGTTCACGGTGTTCTTCCTGTACCCGTTCTTCCGCTCGCTGCCCGAGGAGATCGCGGAAGCCGCCGAGATCGACGGCGCGAGCGAGTGGCGGACGTTCTTCCAGGTGATGCTGCCGATGGCTCGGCCCGGTATGGCCTCGGTCGCGATCTTCAACTTCCTTGGTCTGTGGAACCAGTTCCTGCTGCCCGTCGCCCTCAACACCAACCGTGATCACTACGTGTTGTCGCAGGGCATGGCGTCATTCGCCTCGCAGGCCGGCTATGCCGTCGACACCGGTGCGCTGTTCGCCGGTGTCGTGATCACCGTCATCCCGGTGCTGGTCATGTACGTCATCTTCCAGCGTCAGCTGCACGGATCGGTGACCCAGGGAACCTCGAAATAGAGTGGAGCCCGTGAATCACGAAGCCCTGGTGATGGGCGCGGATGTCGGTGGCACGTCGACGCGTGTGCTGGTGGCAAGCCTCGACGGTGAGCCGCGAGGAAGCGGCCGCGCGGCAGGTGGCAATCCCACGGCCTGGCCCGCTGAACAGGCCGCCGCATCCTTGGCATCGGCCGTCTCAGAGGCACTGACAGGCCTTGATCCCTCCGCGGTCCGGGCCGTCGTCCTTGGTCTCGCGGGCGGCGGCGCATTGGATGATGCGGCCACCGCCGAGCACTTCGACCGGCTCTGGAGCCAGTCGGGAGTGCGCTGTGTGCCGCGGGTAGTCGGCGACCTGGAGATCGCCTTCGCCTCGGCGACCCCCGAGCCGGACGGCACGGTCGTCGTCTCAGGCACGGGTGCGGCCGCGGCGACGATCCACGAGCACACGATGATTCGCTCCGCCGACGGCTACGGCTGGCTGCTGGGAGACGCTGGGTCGGGTTACTGGCTCGGGCGTGAGGCGGTGCGGCACACTCTCGCCCGCCTCGACGCGAGACTCCCGGCGACCGTGTTGTCGGAGAGCGTCCTGACTGTCCTGCTCGGCGCCGACCGGGCGGACTCCTCCTCGGCACTGGTGCGCGATCTGGTCAGGACCGTCAACTCCCGGCCGCCGGTCCAGCTCGCCCAGCTGGGGAAGGTCGTCGAGGAGTCGGCCGATCAGGGGGACACCGAAGCTGCCGAGATCATCGAGCGGGCCTCGCTGGAGCTGATCGGCACGATCCAGCGGGTTCGTGAACCTGCAGCTGCAACTCCGTTGGTCATGGTTGGCGGAGTGCTGCGGCCCGGGTCCCGGGTCAACCGATCACTGCGCGCGCACCTGGCGGAGCAGTTCGCCGGTCCGGTGCTTGAGGCGACCGACGGGGTTGCGGGTGCCACCTGGCTCGCCGCTCGATCGGTCACCAAGGACGAGAAGCGAGAGCTCGCGAGCCACCGCACGTTGACCGGGCAGGGCTAGTTGGTGCTCTTGCGCTGGAAGATCAGCTGGTAGATCGCGACAGCGATGAGCGTTGACTCGATCTCGAGCAGCATCGTGAGTACCTGGTCGATCGGTCGCATCGTGCTCACCTCCGGCTCGTGTGAGACGTTCAACGAGTCCGGCCGACGGTTGGTTACGAGTGCGGCACGACGGTGCCGCTGACTTCGCCGAGCTCCAGGGTCTGGCCGCCCGCGAGCCGCGCATGGGCGGAGATCGTCACGGTGTCTGCATCCTCGAGGAACGTACGGGTCGAGCCGTCGTCGAGGGTGAGGGGCTCGGTGCCGTTCCACGACAGCTCGAGCAGGGAGCCGCGCTGCTCGGGGTCGGGGCCGCTGACGGTGCCGCTCGCGAACAGATCGCCGGTGCGCAATGAGGCTCCGTTGACGGTCATGTGCGCCAGCATCTGGGCGCCGGTCCAATACATCGAGGCGAACGGCGGCCGGGAGATCTCGGTGCCGTTGATGCTGATGACGAATTCGAGATCGAGGCCCCATGGGGCGGCGCCCTGCAGGTAGGGCAGCGGCTCGGGTGACGGCGTCGGCTGCTCGACCCGGGCACCTTCCAGGGCGGCGAGTGGCACGATCCACGGCGACACCGAGGTGGCGAACGACTTGCCCAAGAACGGTCCGAGCGGCACGTATTCCCAGGCCTGGACGTCGCGAGCCGACCAGTCGTCAACGAGGCACACGCCGAACACGTGTCGGGCGAAGTCGTCGATCGGCACTGGCTGACCGAGGGTCGAGGGGGCGCCGACCACGAAGCCGAGCTCGGCTTCGAAGTCGAGTCGGACACTGGGGCCGAAGGTGATCTCGCCGTCGGAGAGGCGGCGCTGTCCGGACGGGCGCGTGATGGGCGTGCCAGAGACCACGACCGTGCCGGCGCGCCCGTGATAGCCGATCGGGAGATGCTTCCAGTTGGGCGTCAACGCGTCGCCGTCGGGGCGGAAGATACGGCCGACATTTGTGGCGTGATGCTCCGAGGCGTAGAAGTCGACGTAGTCAGCCACCGTGAACGGCATGACGAGCTCGACGCTGTCGGCTGGATGGCGCGGTCCGTCGGGCAGGTCATCGAGCAGCCAGCTGCGGACCGCCTGCCAGGTGTCGGGTCCGGCGGCGAGCATGGCGTCGAGGGTGCCGCCTACGAACAGGTCGGCGTGCTGGGGTACATCGGTCAGGTCGAGCACGTCTGTGCCGACCCCGACGCCGACCCGCCGCTGGGTCGTGCCGGGCAGGACGAATGAGCAGTACGGAAGCGTGGTCCGGCCGAAGTCGGTGGCCATCAGATCAGCTCGAGGGCGCGGAGGTCGGTGAGCGGTTCGTCGATGCTGCAGGTGCCGATCGAGCGGAACAACCGGCGTACGGCTCCCGGGTTGGAGACCTTGAGCTCGGCGGCATCGTTGTCGAGCAAGGACGGCACGGGGTCGCTTCCGTCGATCGCTGAGTTGACCGAGGCGAGGACATTGAGGAAGCCGTGCTCGCGCTCGGTGCGTACGGCGTGATGCAGGCCTGCGGTGAGCTTGAACGGGAGGTCATGCTCAACGCAGTGCTGGATGGCCTGGCCGAGCTGGGCCGATGACGGGGTGTCCGCAGCTTCGGCACCACCGCAGCGCAGCTTGAGCATCGCGCCATCGGGCAGGTCGTATGAGTCGCGCCAGCCGCGCTCGACGAACACGCGCAGGCCGACCGGGAGCTCAGGCAACGAGTCGACCGGTCCCTTGAGCTCGACCGCGGCGAGGGTCAGGTTCTGTTGGGCGGCGAGACGGTCCATGACATCGGCGAGCTCGTCGACCGTCGAGACGAGGGCCAGCTCGAGGTGGCCGTGGCCGAGTGCATCGCGCAGCTCGTCGAGACGGGCCGTGGGGCATACGAACGGGCCGACGAGCTGGCCATCGGGGGTGCCGCGGCGCGCGAGGTGAGCGCGTACAGCCTCGGCCATCGGGGCGTTGGCCGGCGGAAAGAGCGCAGCGTCATCGAAGAACGCCTCGAAAACTGTGCCTGCTAAAAACGGGGCAGGCATCAGCGGATCCAGGACAG
>JAOPXO010000268.1 GCA_025965115.1 Aeromicrobium sp. | reverse complement strand
CACGCCCGCCCTGCACCGAAGCCGACACCACGGACTCGTGCCCGACGATGCTCTGCACCCGTGCCACCCCGCGCTCGACCCGCTCGTCGGGGCCACCGCCGAACAAGCTGTCGGCGTGATCGCCCAGAGGCTCGGTGACCTCGGGGATGAGGCGTACGGCGTCGACCGGGGCGCGTACGGCCCCATCTGCCTGCAGCTGCCACCGCAGCCGGTCGATCAGGTCGGTGGCGCCGAACCAGCGCGGATGCATCCAGCGCCGGGCGGTCGCCAGCGAGCCATCGGCGTCGACCTCGATCAGCACCGTCGTGCACACCAGCCCGTGAGCGGCGAGATCGGTGACGAATCCCTCCGCGGTGGTGCGCAGACTGAACGCGATGGGTTCGATCAGCTCGAGCGGCGGCTCGAGGGTCAACGTGGCATCGAACTCCGGTGGCACCTGCCGACGTGACACCGGCTGCGGGTCGAGCCCTCTGGCCAGCCGGTGCAACAGCTCACCATGCGTGCCGAACCTGGTGTGTACGTCCGCCGCCGGCAGCCCGGCGAAGTCGCCAAGGGTCAGCAACCCCATACGGCGCAGCAACCCGACGAGATCAGGGTCGTCGAGGGCATCGATCGGCAGATCGTGCAGGAAGTGCGCCGATCCTCCCGGCGGGATGGCGAGACTGTCCTGCGCCAGGGCCCGGCGGGCTGCCAGCTCGGCGGCGAAGAGCCCGTCGGCGATGCCGATGCGCACATCCCACACCCCGATGCCGACCAGCCGCTCGGCGATGACGGCGGCGGCCTCGGCCTCTCCTCCGTAGAAACGGCTCGGCACCCGCAGCGCGCACAGCCCGGGACGCAATGGCGCCACCCCAGGGCTCAGCTCCTCGATCGCGGTCAGCACCGCCTCGAATCCCCGCGCATCGGCATCGGGGTTGTAGTCGTGCAGGACCAGACCCGGGCAACGCGACTGGGCATCACGACGTCGCATGCCACGGCGTACGCCCTCAGCCCTCGCCGACTGCGAACAGGCCAGCACGTGTCCCTTGTCGAGCACCGCGGCCGGCATCGACGGCGACAGCTCGGCGGCCACGATCGGCCAGTCCGGCGCCCACATGACCATGGTCCTGGGCATTAGCTCACGCTCCGTAGCACCGCGGGAGGCTCTTCTTCGACCCGGCGGATCGCGAGATCGGCATCCGGCAACCACAACCGACCCGACCTCGCCGGCGCGGTGCCTCGGCTGACGTCGACGGTGGCCCGACGCGCCCGCAGATGGCCGTGTCCGCGGCCGAGCCCGTCCCACTCGATGTCACGCATCGTCAGTCGCGCATCGCAGCGCGGCCAGTCGCCCCAGGCGATGAGGATCGCCCCACGTTGCCGGAGTCGGGCGCTGAGCCGGCTCGCCTCCCGCTCACTGACCTTGCCGGTGGCCCGCACCACGACAACACCGACGACATCGATCAAGGCAGCGGCGACCTCGAGCCAGGCATCTCCCGGGGCGGGCACCAGGATCGTACGGCTCAGCTCCACTCCCGCCGCCGCAGCGGCCTCGAGGCCCAGCTCTGCCGATCCGATGACTCCACACCAGGCACCATCGGCCGAAGGGCCGGCCAGCAAGGCGATGGCAAGGCTCGCCGAGGTGACGCTGTAGCTCGATCCGGTCTGCAATTGCAGCAATCCTGTGAGGGCCGGATGGGTCGCGACCGGCTGGCTAGCCGGCCGGCCCTGCATCTGGTTGACGCGCGCCTGCAACTCACTCAGGTCGGTGGAGGCGGCAACGGTCATCCACCTATCTTCGAACACCTGTTCGAAGCAGTCAATCCACCACAGGAACTACTTCTGCGTCAGACCGCTGAGACAGCCGTGCCCAACGAGGACGCGATCGAACCAGGACCGCTGAAGTGGCAGTAGACCTGATGTCCGGGAGCCTTCTCTTCGAGCACCGGCACCTGCGTGTGGCACTTCTCCCGCTGCGTGTCGTCGAGCAGCTCTCGGTAGACGGGGCACCGTGTGTGGAACACACAGCCCGACGGCGGATTGCTCGGGCTCGGCAGGTCTCCCTGGAGCAGGATGCGCTCGCGACGCCGCTCGAGCCGGGGATCCGGGACAGGCACCGCCGACATCAGCGAACGGGTGTAGGGATGCATCGGATCGGCATACAGGTCATCGCGATCGCAGATCTCCATGATCTTGCCGAGATACATGACGGCGACCCGGTCAGAGATGTGCCGGACCACCGAGAGGTCATGGGCAATGAAGACGTACGCGAACCCGAAATCGTTCTGGAGATCCTCCAGCAGGTTGATGACCTGCGCCTGCACCGACACATCGAGCGCGGAGACCGGCTCGTCGCAGACGATCAGCTTGGGACGCAGTGCGAGCGCCCGGGCGATGCCGATGCGCTGGCGCTGGCCGCCGGAGAACTCGTGTGGATAGCGGTTGTAGTGCTCGGGGTTGAGGCCAACCCGCTCGAGCATCGACTGCACCTCGGCCTTGATGCCCTTCTCAGGCTTGACTCCTTGAATGCGGAATGGCGCTCCAACAATCGTGCCGATCGTGTGCCGCGGGTTGAGCGAGGAGTAGGGATCCTGGAAAACCATCTGAACCTTGCTGCGGTGCGCGCGCATGGCCCGCGGCGACAGATCGGCGATCTCGTCACCGTCGAACCGGATGCTCCCCGACGTCGGATCGATCAGTTTGCTGATGACCCGCCCGGTGGTGGACTTGCCGCAGCCGGACTCGCCGACCAGGCCGAGCGTCTCGCCCTCGGAGACCGTGAACGAAACACCGTCGACGGCCTTGATCGGCGCGCCCTTGAGACCCAGGATTCCGCGGGTCTTGCCGGCGAAATGCTTGGCGATGTCACGGACCTCGAGCAGCGGCTCGTTCGCACTCGGCTCGCTCATGCGGGAAGCTCCTCGGTGGGCTCGATGGCGGGCAGAATCTCGCCCAGGAAGATCTTTTCGCGCTCAGGGTGAGGGATGTGGCAGCGGACTTCGTGTCCGGCGGTCGCCACCAGCAGGTCAGGATGCTCAGTGGTGCACCGATTGCCCTCGACCCGGTCGGAGAACCGGCAACGGGGCGCGAACACACACCCGGACGGAACATTGATCAGCGATGGCGGGCTGCCGGGGATCGGCGTCAGTCGGGTCTGGCGACCACGGTCGAGCCGCGGCATGGAGCCGAGCAGACCCCAGGTGTAGGGCATCTCCGGCTTGTAGAACAGGTCGTCGACCATGCCCTTCTCGACGCA
>JAOPXO010000206.1 GCA_025965115.1 Aeromicrobium sp. | reverse complement strand
GAAGTCGACCACTCGATCTCTTCGCCGGTGCCGACCACGATCTCGGTGGAGCCGCCACCAATGTCGACGACGAGAGTGCGCACGGCGTCGAGGTCACGGGTGGCGCCGAGGAATGACGCCCGCGCCTCATCGAGGCCGGCAAGGACCACGGGGCGTACGCCGAGGATGCCCTCGATCGCATCGCCGAACTCCTCGCCGTTGTCGGCGTCGCGTACGGCCGAGGTCGCGCAGAATTTCACCCGGTCGACGCCGAGCAGCGGGATGAGTTCGGCGTACGAGCGAGTGGCCTGTAGCGTGCGGCCGATTGCCGCGGCGGAGAGGTGGCCGGTCTGGTCGACGCCCTCTCCCAGACGTACGATTCGCATTTCTCGCAGGTGGTCGGCCTTTGCCCAGCCGTTCTGCGCGTTGCCCTGGAGGTCGCTGATCAGCAAGCGGATCGAGTTGGTGCCGCAGTCGATCGCGGCGACCCGGATGCGCTCGTCGGCCACGGTCAGGCGTCCTGGGCGGGCGGCGAGGCGCAGTCTGTGCCGGTCCACCAATCACCCAGCAGCGCGAGGGCCTCGTCGCCGAGCGGATTGACCCCGGGGCCTTTCGCGAGCGCGTGGCCGATCAGCACGTGCAGGCACTTGACCCGGGTCGGCATACCGCCGGCGCTGATGCCGGCGATCTCCGGCACGTGACCGATGGCTTCTCGCTCGGCGAGGTAGGACTCATGCGCGCGTTGATATGCCAACGCCAGGTCTGAGTCTTGGAGGATCTTTGCCGTCATTTCCCGCATGAGACCTGACGCCTCGAGGGTGCCGATCTCGGCGGCGAGACGCGGGCAGGTGAGGTAGTAGAGCGTCGGGAACGGTGTGCCGTCGTCGAGGCGAGGCTCGGTCTTGACCACATTGGGATGGCCCGATGGGCACCGCGAAGCGATCTCGAGGATGCCGCGCGGCGGCCGTCCGAGCTGCTCGGCCACGGCGTCGAGATCCGACTGCGCAACAGTCACGGCCGTCACTTGTTCTTGAGGACGCTCGGCGTCGTCGTCGCCTTCTTCGGCTTCGGCGTCTTGCCCGACTCCTTCACGCTTCCCCACAGCTTGTCGTACCACTGCGCGGTCTTGGGCACTGCGGGAGCGTCGAGGGTCGGCACGTCACCGCGGACCTTGCCATCGCTGCCGATGACGCGGTAGCCGACTTCACCGGGGAACACCCAGCCGAATCGGGCGCGCGCCTGCTGCTTGACGTATGCCGGGTCGTTCCAGCGCGCCTTCTGGTCCTGCAGGTCGACGATCGCGGCCTTGCGCATCACGATCTCCGCCCGGGTCGACTGGATGTCCTGACGCTGGTCCCACCAGGCGTGCAGCTCCGAGGTGTAGGAGGCGACGAGCAGCAGTACGACAGACAGCAGGACGATCGCCCGGGTGGTCAGCTGCGGGCCGGTGCCCGCCGTGGCGGCCTTGGCCGAGGTGCGGGAGCGGCCGGGCGGACGACTGCCCGGTTGGGCGGACGGTCGCCGACCACCAGGCGATGACCGTCCGGGGCCGCGTCCTGCACGCCTGGCCATCAGGGCCTAGATCGCCAGTCGTGGGAAGGCGGATGCCCCGGCGTAGGCCGCGGCCGAGCCCAACAGCTCCTCGATCCGGAGCAGCTGGTTGTACTTGGCGACACGGTCGGACCGGGCCGGCGCACCGGTCTTGATCTGTCCGCAGTTGGTCGCGACAGCGAGGTCGGCGATTGTGGTGTCCTCGGTCTCTCCCGACCGGTGGCTCATCATGCAGGCGAAGCCGTGGCGGTGCGCGAGGTCGACCGAGTCGAGCGTCTCGGTCAGCGAGCCGATCTGGTTGACCTTGACGAGAAGCGCGTTCGCAGCGCCCTCGGAGATGCCGCGGGTCAGTCGCTCGACATTCGTCACGAAGAGGTCGTCGCCGACGATCTGCACCTGGTCGCCGAGCGCTTCGGTCAGCGTCGTCCAGCCGGACCAGTCGTCCTCGTCGAGCGGGTCCTCGATCGAGACGATCGGGTAGGACGCGACGAGCTCGGCGTAGTAGGCCGACATCTCTTCGGCGGTCTTCTGCTTGCCTTCGAACGCGTACGAGCCATCGGCGAAGAACTCTGATGCGGCGACGTCGAGCGCGAAGGCGATGTCGCTGCCGACCGTGAGTCCGGCGCCCTCGACGGCGGTGGAGATCAGGTCGAGCGCGGCCCGGTTGGAGTCGAGGTTGGGTGCGAAACCGCCCTCATCGCCGAGCCCGGTGGAGAGCCCCTGCTTGTTGAGCACCGACTTGAGTGAGTGGTAGACCTCGGCGCCCATGCGCAGCGCCTCGGAGAACGACTCGGCACCGATCGGCGCGATCATGAACTCCTGGACGTCGACATTGGAGTCGGCGTGCGATCCGCCGTTGACGATGTTGAGCATCGGCACGGGGAGTACGTGGGCGTTGGGGCCACCGACGTAGCGGAACAGCGGAAGCTTGGCTGAATCAGCGGCAGCCTTGGCAACGGCGAGCGAAACGCCGAGGATCGCGTTGGCGCCCAGCTTGGCCTTGTTGGGGGTGCCGTCGAGGTCGAGCATCGCCTGATCGATCGCGCGCTGGTCGTCGGCCTCGAAATCCCTCAGGGCCGGAGCGATCTTGTCGTTGACACCGGCGACGGCCTTGAGCACACCCTTGCCGCCGTATCGATTGCCGCCATCGCGGAGCTCAACGGCCTCGAAGGCGCCGGTCGAGGCGCCCGAAGGCACCGCCGCGCGTCCGATCGTGCCGTCGTCGAGGGCAACCTCGACCTCAACCGTGGGATTGCCGCGCGAATCCAGAATTTCCCGTGCGCCGACGGCGTCGATGCGTGCCAAGACTGCTCCTCGATAGCGAAAGAATTGTGCAGGGACAGCCTAGTCGGGCCGGTTTGGCTGTCGGCGTCGCCTCGCCTGAGGCATTCGTCGCGAGTGGCGATGCACTTGTGTCCGCGGCGAGCGCAATACTCGGTCCATGGCGTACGACAAGCTGCTCGCTGATCGGATCCGCACCGTCGTGTCCGACCAGGACGGTGTGACCGAAAAGCGTATGTTCGGCGGCCTGGCCTTCCTGATCGGCGGTCACATGGCCGTGGCTGCCAGTCGTGCCGGGGGCTTGATGGTGCGCGTCGACCCTCAGCGCACCGAAGAGCTGCTGGGCGAGCCGCATGCCGAACCGTTCGAGATGCGCGGCCGAGCCGTGGACGGTTGGCTCCGCGTGACGTCTGACGGCGTCGACTCTGACCCGGAGCTCCAACGCTGGGTCGATCACGGCGTGGGCTACGCCCGGTCACTGCCGCCGAAGTGACCTAGGCGAGCAGGCGCACCGCCTGGCGGAGCGCTTCCTCTGCATCGACTCCCTGTGCTCGGGCCTCGGCCACGAGTGCGAGCAGCCGGGAGCCAAGATCCGTGCCGCTGACGTTGACATCGCTGATCCGACCAAGAACCTTGTCGGCATACGCCAGGGCCGGAAGTGTCGCGGGTATGCCGTCGTGTGCGGTGCTGCGCTGCTTCTCCGTCGCCTTGAGCCGCTGCCAGTTGGCATCGACCTCGTCAGCGCTGGTGACGACGGCATCGCCGAATACATGCGGATTGCGGTAGATCAGCTTCGCGGCGATCCCGGCCGCGACATCGTCGATGTCCCAGCCCTCGCTTTCGGACGCGATGCGTGAGTGAAACACGATCTGCATCAGCAGATCGCCAAGCTCTTCGCGCAGGTGTTCGCTGTCGCCGTTGTCGAGCGCCTCGAGCGTCTCATGGGCCTCTTCGAGCAGGTAGTGGCTCAGCGTCTCGTGGGTCTGCTGGCCGGTCCACGGACACTCACGGCGCAGCCGATCCATGATGTCGACGACATCGAGCAACGCGGCGCCGGGCAGATCGTACGATCCGAAGATCACCTCGACATCGGCCTCACCGCCCCCGCCGAGCAGATCATCGGCCACCGACTGCGCCCACGCGGTGTCGCCGGCCGGCGCGATCCAGACCGTACTGGACTCGTACGTCGGTGGCGCTGCGGAGACCTCGACGGCGATTCCGGACGCGATGATCGCGCGTACGTGAGGATCGTCCTCGGCCGCGTGCACGGCGGTCGCATGTCTCAGGGCGTCCCAGGCAACGAGCGTGAGTATGCCCGGCGCCACCCGTGGGCTGAGTACGACGATTCGCATCAGACGCAGCGTTGCGCGGCGGGCAGTTCGCTATCGGCAGGTTGGTGGACCTTGGCGTCGGGCACTGACAGGGAGCCGGTCGACGACACCTTCTTGAGCTTGTCATTCAGACCGAATCGCGGAGCGAAATGTACGTGGTAGGTCGGGAACGCCTTGACGATCTCCGCCTGTCCCGCTGCCGAGAGCTGGGATTCGTTGTCCGTGGTCCGCACCACGCCGGTCGACAGCTCGGCCAGTGCGATCGCGATCTCCGAGGTCTCCTGACTGTCCTCGATCGCCTGGTCGACATCATCGGAATCAGAAGGGAACTGCTTGGCGACCTGCTCACGTTGGACGTCCGTCAGCTCATACGTCTGTGGTTTCAGCGTGACGCCCTTTGCCGCGGCGACCTTGCGAGCGACGGCAACCGTGACCAGTCCGCCGATTGCCTGGCGCCGTATGTCGGCATTGCCTGGCGTCGTGCCGCCCTGTTGCTGGGAGCTCAGCAGCGTCAGCTTGCAGTAGACCTTGGCGGTCTTGTCGAGCGACTTCATCGAGATCGAGCGCCCGTCGACGACGGCAGCGTCACCGGGATGGATGTTGCCACAGGCTGCCAGCGTCAGGCCGGAAAGCACAAGGGCGACGGCGCGCGCGCGAGTCCACATGGAAGACCTCTCTGTCGATGCGCGACAAGGCTACCTTTGCGCCGCTCTCGTCTTGTCGCGACCGGTCGATGTGTTCATGTTCGTACGTTTTCCCGGCACGTTACGCCGATCTCGGGAGCCTGACGGCGGTACTTTCTCACCATGAGTTCACACCCCGCATCTCGCGCCCGCCGATCCGTCGCAGCCGCGTTCACGGCCGTCACCGTGCTCGCGGCTCTGTCCGGATGCGGAGGCAGCAACGGCTCTGACGGATCTGGCACGGCAGCGCCCACCAGCCCGGCAACCACAACCTCCTCATCAGCTTCGCCCACGCCGTCGCCGACACCAACACTCATCGACTACACGCACGGCGATCCCGAAGGCGGATTCGTGATCATGCGGGACTCCGACATTGAAAACCTCGCCGGGGCACCGACGGAGTTCAAGACATACCTCCACCAGGAGTACGCCAAGGACAGCAAGGACGACGGGACCGACAGCCAGTGCCACGCGACGATCCTCATCGCGCAGCTCGACCCTCGGGGCTGGGCCGAAGGCTCGGTCAGTGATTGTGGCGGCGCCAACGTCTACTGGGCGAAGGTCAACGGCACGTGGAAGCTGGCGTTCGGCTCGCAGGAAGAGGCCCCGCGGTGCGCTGACCTCAAGAAATACGCATTCCCGGTGGCGGTCGGCGGCAGCTCCTGCCTCGACAATTCAAGCAAGAAGGTGCACTACACGGGTTAGCGCCGGCCAAACTCCGGACCTGTCCCACGTCGTGCCACGTAGGCTCTCGCCATGATGAGGCAGCGGTTCGCCCGGACGGTGGTACGCGTGATGGGCTACACGATGGTCGGCGAGGTGCCGCCGACCGGCATCCTCGTCGGAGCACCGCATACGTCCAACTGGGACTTCGTGACGATGCTGCTGGTGATGTGGCACGGCGGCGCGCACCCTCGAGTGCTGGTCAAGAAGCAGCTCTTCAAAGGGCCGCTGGGCTGGGTGCTCAAGGGATTCGGCGGAGTGCCACTCGACCGCGACAACGCCGGGACCGTGGTCAAGGACCTGGTGGCTGAGGCGGGAACGGGCGAGCCGTTCCGGTTGATCATCGCCGCAGAGGGCACCCGCGGGAAGGGCGAGTTCTGGAAGTCCGGATTCCTGCGGCTGTCCAAGGAGACCGGGCTGCCGATCACATTGGCGTTCTTCGACCCGCCCACCAAGACGATGGGATTCGGCCCGACCTTCCAGGCGAGCGACGATGTGAGCGCCGACATGGACATCGTCCGCGCATTCTTCGCCGACAAGCACGGCATCCGACCGAAGAATGCGACCGAGCCGCGGCTTCGCGAAGAAGCCGCCTAGCTCGCGACTGGAGCGGGAGCCGGCGCCAAGGTGTCAATGACCGTGCGGGTCCACTCCAGGAGCTCGCGATCGCGCAACGGCTCGCCGCCGATCGGAGCGGTCCTGGGCCGCGGGACCAGCGCAATCTCGGCGGCGATCTTGTACGTGCTGCGGGGGTAGATCCGGGCCAGCCGCAGCTGCGCCGAGTCGGCCAGCTTGAGCGGCGCGAAGCGGATGTTGGGGCCGGCCGAGGTGACCTCGGTGAGCCCGGCATCCCGCACGCGCACGCGCAGACGGGCGACCTCGAGCAGCACTTCGACTGCCTCGGGCGGCTCACCGTAGCGGTCGACCAGCTCGGCGCGGAGCTCATCGACCTCTGCAAACGTGCGTACGTCGGCCAGCCGCTTGTACATCTCGAGCCGGAGCCGCTCGCTCTGGACGTAGTCGTGCGGCAGGTGCGCCTCGATCGGCAGCTCGATCTTGACCTCTCGCTCGGGCGCAGCATCGCCGCGGAACTCCGCGACCGCCTCGCCGACCAGGCGGACATACAGGTCGAAGCCGACATCGGCGATGTGGCCGGACTGCTCGCCACCGAGCAGATTGCCGGCGCCGCGGATCTCGAGATCCTTCATCGCCACGGCCATGCCGCCGCCGAGCTCGGAGTGCTGCGCGATCGTGGTGAGCCGGTCGTGCGCGGTCTCGGTCAGCGGCTTCTCGGGCGGATAGAGGAAGTACGCGTACGCGCGCTCACGTGAACGACCGACCCGGCCACGCAGCTGGTGCAGCTGCGAGAGGCCAAGGGTGTCGGCGCGCTCGATGATCATCGTGTTGGCGTTGGAGACGTCGAGGCCCGACTCGACGATCGTCGTGCACACCAGCACGTCGAAGCGCTTGTCCCAGAAGTCGACCATCACCTCTTCGAGCTGGTGCTCCCCCATCTGGCCGTGAGCAGCGGCGATGCGGGCTTCGGGCACGAGCTGCTTGAGGTGGGCGACCGCCTTGTCGATGCTCTGAACGCGGTTGTGGATGTAGAACACCTGCCCCTCGCGGAGCAGCTCCCGGCGGATCGCGGCGACGATCTGACGGTCTTCGTACGCTCCGACGAATGACAGCACCGGGTGACGCTCCTCCGGCGGAGTCGCAATCGTCGACATCTCGCGGATGCCGGTGATCGCCATCTCGAGCGTGCGCGGGATCGGAGTGGCTGACATCGACAGCACGTCGACGGCGGCGCGCAGCATCTTGAGCGCCTCCTTGTGCTCGACGCCGAAGCGCTGCTCCTCGTCGACGATCACCAGGCCGAGGTCCTTGATGCGTACGCCCGGCTGCAGCAGCCGGTGGGTGCCGATGACCAGGTCGACCGTGCCGTCGGCGAGCCCGGCGAGGGTCTCCTTCGACTCCTTGTCGGACTGGAACCGCGACAGTGGCCGGATGTGCACCGGGAACTGTCCGAACCGCTCGGCAAATGTCGCATAGTGCTGCTGCACCAGCAGCGTCGTGGGGACCAGCAGGATGACCTGCTTGCCATCCTGGATCGCCTTGAACGCCGCGCGCACCGCGATCTCGGTCTTGCCGTAGCCCACATCGCCGCAGACCAGCCGGTCCATCGGCACGGTGCGCTCCATGTCGCGCTTGACCTCGTCGATCGTCACCATCTGATCGGGCGTCTCGACGAAGGCGAACGCATCCTCGAGCTCGGCCTGCCACGGGGTGTCGGGGCCAAAGGCATGGCCCTTGGTGGCCTGCCGCGCGGCATACAGCTTGATCAGCTCGCCGGCGATCTGGCGTACGGCCTTGCGCGCGCGGTTCTTGCGGGTCGTCCAGTCGGCGCCGCCGAGCTTGTCGAGGCTGGGCGATTCGCCACCGACATAACGGCTGATCTGGTCGAGCTGGTCCATCGGCACGAACAGCCGGTCAGCGGGTTGTCCGCGCTTGGAGGGTGCGTACTCGATCACGAGATATTCACGTGCCGCACCCTGCACGACGCGCTGCATCAGCTCGACATAGCGGCCGACACCGTGCTGCTCGTGGACGACATAGTCGCCGGTCGCGAGCTCGAGCGGGTCGACCTGCTTGCGACGACGGGTCGGCATCTTGCGCTCTGTGCGGTCGGCGGCACGTTGGCCGACCAGGTCGTCGTACGTGATGACGGCGAGCTGGAGCGGTGGAGAGATGAAGCCGTGGTCGAGCTCGCCGAGGCTGACCTGGACGACACCGGGTGACGGAGCGGTCACCTCGTCGTCGAGTGAGGCGGCCACATCGTTCTCGGCCAGCCACTCGAGCGCGCGTTGCGCCTGGCCGTGTGCGGGGGCGACGAAGACCACGCGCAAACCGGTGGTGATCCAGCGGCGTATGTCCTCGAGCGCAGCCGCGGTGTCGCCCCGATATGCCGCAGCGGCTTCCATGTCGACCGACCGCGTCTGCTCGTCGCTGTCCTCGATGCTGTCGAGCCCGAACGGCGACACGGTGAACCACGAGTGGCCCAACCCGAGGGTCTCCAAGCGCACGTCGTCGAGCGTGCGGAATGCCGCCGAGCCGAGGTCGATCGGCGCCTCGGCACCCGTGGCGGCCGCGGCCCACGACGCCTGCAAGAACTCCTCGC
>JAOPXO010000172.1 GCA_025965115.1 Aeromicrobium sp. | reverse complement strand
CATCGATCGTCGAGCTGAACCGCGCTGTCGCCGTGTCGATGGCTCAAGGCCCGGCCGCCGGTCTGGTCCTGGTCGACGAGCTTCGCGGGGACCCGACGTTGGCGGCCTATCACCTGCTCCCCAGCGTCCGGGGTGACCTGCTGGTCAAGCTGAGCCGCGACGCGGAGGCGAAGGCGGAGTTCCTGAGGGCGGCGGAGCTGACGCAGAACGAACGGGAGCGCGACTTCCTGCTGGCTCGAGCTGCTGACTGCTGAGCCACGTCGTCGACTGAGCCACGTCTTCGTCTTGATTGAGACTCCCGTCACAGGGGTAGTCCCCATTCATGAGCACTTCTGAGAAGTCGTCCTCCAGCGCCGAGATGGGTCGCATCACGACGGACATCCCGGCGCGGATGGATCGCCTGCCATGGGCCCGTTGGCACTGGATGATCGTGATCGGTCTCGGCGCCGTCTGGATCCTGGACGGCCTCGAGGTGACGATCGTCGGCAACTTGTCGGACGTGCTCAAGGACGGCCACCACGGACTTGGGCTGACCAGCTCGGACGTCGGCCGGGCCGGCGCGATCTACGTTGCCGGCGCCTGCCTCGGTGCACTGTTCTTCGGCCAGCTCACTGACCGTTTCGGCCGGAAACGGCTCTTCATGCTGACGTTGCTCGTCTACCTCACCGGCACCGTGCTGACCGCGTTCTCGATGAACCCGATGTGGTACTTCGTCTGCCGTTTCATCACGGGCACCGGCATCGGCGGAGAGTATGCGGCCATCAACTCCGCGATCGACGAGCTGATCCCGGCAAAGTATCGGGGTCGCATCGACATCACGATCAACGGCTCGTTCTGGGTCGGTGCCGCCGCTGGCTCGCTGCTGACGATCCCGCTGACCGATCCGACCGTGGTCAACCCGGAGTTCGGTTGGCGGTTCTGCTTCGCCCTCGGCGCGATCCTCGGCTTCGGCGTGCTGTTCGTACGCAAGAGCGTCCCCGAGAGTCCTCGCTGGCTGTTCATCCACGGTCGCGAGCAGGAGGGCGAGGAGATCGTCAAGGAGATCGAGCGCACAGTCGAGGAGGAGGACCATCTCAAGCTTGACGACGTCGACGAGTCGATCACGATCCGACAGCGGCGCACGATCGGTATGGTCGAGATCGCGCATACGGTCTTCGCGCTCTATCCCAAGCGCACGATCCTGTGCCTCTCGCTGTTCGCCGGTCAGGCATTCCTCTACAACGCGTTCTTCTTCACGTACGGCGACACCCTCACGACGTTCCTCGACGTCAAGCAGACGGGTTGGTACGTCGCGCTGTTCGCGGTCAGCAACTTCGCCGGGGCGCTGATTCTCGGACCCTTGTTCGATCGGGTGGGCCGCGTGCCGATGATTGCTGGCACCTACATCGTGTCTGGCGTGCTGCTCGCCATCACCGGCGTCATGCTCGGCGACCTCAACGCGATGTCCCTGACGTTGTTCGGCATGGTGGTGTTCTTCTTCGCCTCCGCGGGCGCGAGCGCCGCGTACCTCACGGCGAGCGAAGTTTTCCCGATGGAGACCCGGGCGTTGTGCATCGCCTTCTTCTACGCCGTCGGCACGGCGATCGGTGGCATCGCCGGCCCGCTCTACTTCGGCCACCTGATCGACCACGCCACTGCGTCCAAGGACATCACCGGAATCCTTCCGGGCTATTACCTCGGCGCGGGGCTGATGATCGCTGCGGGTGTGGTGGCGATCTTCCTGGGCGTCAAGGCGGAGGGGGAGTCACTGGAAAACATCGCCAAGCCGCTCACCGCAGAGGACTCGCTGAGCTGAGTCAGCGAGGCTGAGTCGACCGCTCCACGACGAACAGCAGCCCGAACAGTCCGGCGATTGCCGCCGCCTGGGCAAGGCCCGAGGCGTGCTGGCCGAGCGGGATCGTCGCCACGATCGCAATGGCAAACACAGTACGTACGCCTGGTGAGCCGATCCGCAGGATGCGACGGAAGCTGGCCTCGCCGATCAGGAACAAGGCTGCGCCGCCTGCCAGCAGCACAGGACCGGCTCCGTGCAGCGCATGCGTCGGCTCGCCGATTGCCTTCTTGACCCCCGCGGCCATCAGGACGATGCCGAACAGCATGACGAAATGCGCGTGACCGAATGCCGTGAGGGCGACCCGGCCTCGGCGCTCCGGGCCGACCGCGCCGAGCGCGCGCTCCGCGCGGCGATCGTCCCCGCCGAAGTAGACCCACCAGAGCGCAGCGCTGATCGCCAGGGCGATGAGTGCCGTGATGACGGTGGCGGCGCCGATGTCGGTGCCGGTGATCCCGGCGCTGATCGCGACTACCGATTCGCCAATCGCCACGATCACCACCAGTCCGTGGCGCTCGACGAAGTGCTCGGCGCCGATGGAGAATCCGGAGGCGTTGACCATCCCGCTGACCGCCCAACACGCGATCACCACGAGGCCGAACAGCACGTACGCCGGAGTGCCCCCGACAGCCGTGCCGGCCAGCACCAGCAGTGCGGCGAGGGTGTTGAGCGGCGCGATCCGGAAGACCGCTCGTACGACCGAGGTGTCGGCCGCGCGTGCGAACAGTGCTGCATGGATTGAGGTCACGGCGAGATAGGCGATACCGAACGGCAGGCCGTTGCCGTCGTCGAAGACCAGTGGGACATACAACGCCATGACGAGGAATCCGGCCATCCCGGTGAGCAGGGCAACCCGGCGTCCCCAGCGGTCGGTCTGCACGGAGTTGGTGAGCCAGGCGTACCCGCCGTACATCCACCAGATCACCGCGAAGATCAGGGCAGCTCGACCAGCGCCTGCCCACGTCGGATGCTGAACGACGTACTGGGTCAGCCGGGTGATGACCAGGACGAAGACCAGGTCGAAGAACAGCTCCAGCGTGGACACCCGGGTGATTGGGGGGCTCTCGGCACCGGATTCAGGCGTGCTCGGCATGGCGAAAGTGTAGGTGGCCGACGACGGTCGACCACCTACACCGCGCGCGGGCTAGCCCTTCGCCAGTTTGGCGAGCTCGGCTGTCACGAACGCCTCGTGCTCATCTTCCTCACGCTTCGCCGTGCGCGGGTTCCAGGCTCCGGTCAGCAGGAAGATCAGCGGGATGAAGACGATCTCACCTCCGACGGCGATCCAGAAATAATTGCGCCACTGCTTGGGAGAGTCTTCGGCAGCCTTCTGGGTCTTCTTGAGCAGCGCGATGTCCGTCGCCGGGACCTTGCCGAGGGCGACCAGCGCGGCCTGGCCTTCGGCCACCTTCGGACCATCGGTCTGCAACGTGAGCAGGTCGTCAGCGGGTATGGCCGCCAGCGCCTGGATGCGGCTTTCAGCCTCAGTCACCGAGATGCCCAGCTTGTCGGTGATCTCGCCGATGGCCTTCTTGATCGCGGTGGTGTCGGGGTCGACAGCGAGCAGCGCACCGATCGTCGTCGGGTCGATGGCCTGCGCGGCCTCGATCGCCGGCTTCTGGGTCGCGTTGAGCGTTGCCACCGTCGTGACGGCGGCCACCGGCACCTTGGTGATTTCGCTGATCGCCTTGATTCCGGCGGTCGGATCGGCGGGGTTCTTGCCCAGCGCGGCAGCCGTCGCCGGGTCGATCTTCGCCGCCGTCCCGAGCTCGGTCGCGTACTTCACCGACAGCTCCTGAGCGATCGGACCCTTCTCGACCAGTTGCGAAACCGTCGTGACGACGAGCGGGACGATGAAGACCGACACGGCGATCACGATGCGAATCACCAGACCCCACACGGCCAGCCCGGTCGCGGCCAGTGCGGGATTGCGCTTCTCGACGGTCTCGGTGAAGCTCGCCATCCACGGCGCGTACGCAATGCCGAGAAAAACTGCGAGCAGGCTGAGGATCACGACGAACGAGGTGTAGCTGGTGTCGGGGTGGGTTGCCCGCGTGGCGAAGATGATCGTCATGACGATCGCGCCAATCGCGCCGACCACCATGAACGGCTTGCGTACGCGGATCTTGTCCGACAGGTAGCCGATCGCGATCAGGGCACCGGCGTTGAATGCCCAGATCCAGTTGCCGAGCGAGTTGGCCTTGGACTGGCTGAAGCCGAAGATCGTCTGGAAGTAGACCGGGAAGAAGCCGACCGCGACGTAGTAGATGATCAGGAACACGCTGATCGAGAACGCAGACAGGATGATGTCGGCCTTGAGCATCTGCCGGAACGGATGCGCGAGCGACGCCTTGATGTCGATTCCCTTGGCGCGGGCCTCGACGAGTGCGCGGTCATTGCTGCTGACCATGACCTGATCGCGCAGGCTGGGTGACAACTCGCGCAGGAACAGGGCGGAGAACACCGCGACGACCAAGCCTGCGATGCCTGCGGCGATGTACTGGTGGTGCCATGGCGTGTCGACGCTCGTGCTGCTGATCTGGATGCTGACGATCAGCGATCCGAGGACCGGACCAAGGGTCCAGAACCCCATCGCCGAGGCGCGTCCGAGCTGCGGACTGAAGTCGCGGATCAGGGCTGGCGTGGCGACCAGGATCATGCCCTCGACCAGCCCGATCGCGGCGAACACGATCGCGAAGCCGATCTTGCTGTCGGCCAGCGGTATGCCCACGAGACACAACAACGAGACGATGACGAGGCCGCTGGTGATGATCGTGACCCGACCGTACTTGTCAGCGATCCCGGTGACGAAGGAGGCGACGGCGCCGAGGATGTAGCCGACCACTGCGATGTTGACGTAGTAGACGAACGACATGTTGTAGTCGACGAGGATGCCGTTCTTGCCGTCTGTGCCCGCGGCGACCGCTCCGGCCAGATAGAACTGGTAGTAGAGGATGACCGTGGCGATCACCACGATGCCGAGGCAGACATACCTTCGGGCGGTGTCCGGATAGCTCTCGAGTTGTGTGCGCCGTGCCTTCGTCTGAATCGCTGCAGTCATCGTTCCCCCGATGCCCCGTGTGGTCTCCGTGTCACACCAACTGTGACCCACGCCACAACGTCTCTCTGTATATCAGGGGACCGGCCCGCCGGCATTCCAGCGGTGTGATCAGCGTCATCTCCACCGGGTTTGTGGATTGGTCGACTACGCCCTAGTATCGAAACGAAACAGTTTCGTTCACTAGGAGACCGCATGAGTCGAATGACGCCAGAGAGGCTCGAGGAGCTCTACCTCGGCACCCTCGCGCTCGTGGCCCAGCACGGCTTCGACAACGTGACGATGGACCAGGTCGCGTCGGCGACCAAGAGCAGCAAGGCAACTCTCTATCGCCAGTGGGGCAGCAAGGCGGCCCTCGTGGTCGAGGCGCTGCAGTGCACCTCGGGGGCGATGGAAGAGCTGCCCGACACCGGGACACTGCGCGGCGACCTGCGAGAGATGTTCGCCATGCGCGACAAGGAACACGACGGTGGTGCCGAGCTGATGGGCGCCATCCTGCACGCCATGAAGCAGGATCCCGAGTTGGCGACGGCCGTACGCGAGCAGATCATGCAGCCGGTCCACGACCGGATCGGGACGTTCCTGGACCGCGCGATCGAGCGGGGCGAGATCGCGGCCGACTCGCCGGCCATCTCGCACGTCAACCTCGCGCTCCTCGCACCGTTCGTGCTCCAGGAGTGCCTGACCGGCGCGGAGCCCGATGCCGAGTTCCTCTATTCCTACATCGACGGGCTCATCCTGCCCGCTCTGGGCATCACACCGCCCACCCCCTGACCCCCGCACCTCCAACCACAACCCTCTCGGGAGATACACCATGGCCTGGCACCTCTATCGCCTCGGACGCTGGTCGTTCCGTCACCGCCGCTACGTCGCCGGCTTCTGGGTCGGCCTGTTGATCCTGATGGCCGTGGGCTCCACCACGCTCTCGGGCAAGACCTCCGACAGCTTCAGCCTGCCCGGCATCGAGTCGACGAAGGCATTCGACCTGATCAAGTCGCGTACGCCCGACGCTGCGCCGGATGGCGCGACGGCACGCATCGTCTATCAGGCGCCTGCAGGTCAGACCCTCAACAGCGGCCGCAACAAGGCGGTCGTCGAGGACGCCATCGCGTCGATCAAGTCCAAGAACGTGGTCAGCTCGACTGACCCCTATGTGGCCGGCACGATCTCCAAGGACGGTCGCACGGCGTACGCCACGGTCTCCTATGCGAAGCAATCCGTCGAGCTGACCGATGCTGATCGGACAGCTCTCAGCGACTCTCCGAAGGCGGCCGAAAGGGCCGGGCTGAATGTCGCGATCGGCGGTGACGCTTTGCAAGCGGTGCCCGACACCGGTGCGACCGAGGGACTCGGCATCCTCGTCGCGATCGTGGTGCTGATCATCACGTTCGGCTCGCTGCTGGTCGCCGGTATGCCACTGCTCACCGCCCTGATCGGCGTCGGCATCGGCGTATCGACAATCACCACCTTGACCGGATTCATGTCGCTCGGCTCCACAACTCCGATCCTCGCGACCATGCTGGGGCTCGCGGTCGGCATCGACTATGCGTTGTTCATCGTGTCGCGCTATCGCCATGAGGTGAAGCTCGGGCACTCCTATGAGGAGGCCGCCGGGCGTGCCGTCGGCACGGCGGGCTCTGCCGTCATCTTCGCCGGGTTGACGGTCATCATCGCCCTCGCGGGACTCACGGTCGTCAACATCTCGTTCCTGACCGAGATGGGGCTCGCTGCTGCGGGCACGGTCGCCGTCGCAGTGCTGATCGCGCTGACAATGCTGCCCGCGCTGTTCGGCTTCGCCGGCCATCGAATCACCCGCAGGCTTCGGTTCCTCAACACCCCTGACCCCCAGGACCAGGCGACGCGGCGTACGAACGGACGTCGCTGGGCCGAGTTCGTCACGAAGAACAGGGTGCTGACCTTCGTGGCCGGCCTGCTCGTCGCGGGAGTCATTGCGATTCCGGTCGCCTCGATGCAGCTTGCCCTGCCCGATGACGGGACGGCTGCGAAGGGCAGCGGGGCCCGCCAGGCATACGAC
>JAOPXO010000171.1 GCA_025965115.1 Aeromicrobium sp. | reverse complement strand
CATCGATCGTCGAGCTGAACCGCGCTGTCGCCGTGTCGATGGCTCAAGGCCCGGCCGCCGGTCTGGTCCTGGTCGACGAGCTTCGCGGGGACCCGACGTTGGCGGCCTATCACCTGCTCCCCAGCGTTCGGGGTGACCTGCTGGTCAAGCTGGGCCGCGACGCGGAGGCGAAGGCGGAGTTCCTGAGGGCGGCGGAGCTGACGCAGAACGAGCGGGAGCGCGACTTCCTGCTAGCTCGAGCTGCTGACTGCTGATCGCTGGCCGGCCTCAGAAAGTGCGGCAGTTGGCGTGCGGGCGTAGAACTGCAAAGTGGCCCGCTTCCTGCTCGCAATCCTGTTCGGCGCCGTCGTGGTGCTTGTCGCGCTCGCCGGAATCTTCGGATCGGTCGGGTGGATCACCCTGGCCGTGTTCGCGGTCGTCCTGATCCTGCTCGGAGTGTGGGACGTCGCCCAACGACGTCATTCAGTGCTGCGCAACTATCCCGTCATCGGGCACCTGCGCTACCTGCTGGAGAAACTCCGTCCCGAGCTCCAGCAGTACTTCATCGAGCGCAACTTCGACGGCCGGCCGTATGACCGCGACACCCGCTCGATCATCTACGAACGGGCGAAGGGCATCCACGGCGAGAAGGCGTTCGGCACCGAGCTCGATCTCACCGAGGTGGGTTACGAATACCTCGTGCACTCCACCGCCCCAGTGGAGCCGGTCAAGGATCCGTTCCGGGTGCTGGTCGGCGGCCCCGTCTGCACCCAGCCCTACGAACTGGCGCTGCTCTACGTGTAGGCGATGAGTTTTGGTGCGCTATCGGCCATTGCGTTGCGGGCGGTCAACCTCGGTGCCCGCAACGGTGGCTTTGCCCACGACACCGGCGAGGGCGGTGTCTCGCCGTACCACCTGGAGAATGGCGGCGACCTGATCTGGGAGGTCGGCAGCGGCTACTTCGGCACGCGGACCAAGGACGGTGACTTCGACCCGGCGCAGTTCGAGGACAAGGCCGCACACGAGTCGATCAAGTGCGTGTCGCTGAAGCTGAGCCAGGGCGCCAAGCCCGGCATTGGCGGAGTGCTCCCCGGGGCAAAGGTCACGGCCGAGATCGCCGAGACGCGGGGTGTGCCGAAGGGTGAGAAGTGTGTGAGCCCGCCGGCCCACAAGGTGTTCTCGACCCCGCGTGAGCTGGTGCTCTTTGTCGCCGAGATGCGCCGGCTGGCGCACGGCAAGCCGGTCGGCTTCAAGCTCTGTGTCTCGTCGTCCCAAGAGTTCCTGGCCATCTGCAAGGCCATGCGACTCGAACAGATCACCCCCGACTTCATCGTGGTCGACGGCGGTGAGGGCGGTACCGGTGCGGCGCCGCTGGAGTTCGAGAACCGGGTCGGAACGCCACTGACGGAGGGCCTGCTGATGGTGCACAACGCCTTGGTCGGGACCGGGCTTCGCCACCGGATCCGCATCGGCGCGTCCGGCAAGGTTGCGACCGGCGCCGACGTCGTACGGCGCTTGGCTCAGGGCGCCGACTACACCAATGCGGCCCGGGCGATGATGATGGCGACCGGCTGCATCCAGTCCCAGCGCTGCCACACGAACACTTGCCCGGTCGGCGTCGCGACGCAGGATCCGCGCCGCCAGCGTGCCCTCGACGTCGGCGACAAGAGCCAGCGAGTTGAGCGATATCAGCGCTCCACTGTCGAGGAGGCCTGCCAGATCATCGCCTCAATGGGTCTGCGTACTCCCGACGACCTCCGCCCGCACATGCTTCGCCGCATCGTCGGGCAGCTGCAGACCCGCTCATACGCCGAGATGTACGACTGGCTCGATGTCGGGGAGCTGCTGGCCGAGCCGCCTGAGGCCTGGGCGCACGACTGGGCCGCAGCGAACCCTGACTCATTCCACCCGACCATCCAGGAGAGCCGATGACCACCGTCGCCAACATGCTTGTGACCTCCCTCGCCGACGCCGGGGTGACGTCGATCTGGGGGGTGGTCGGCGATGCCCTCAATCCGGTCACCGACGCGATCCGCACCGAAGACCGCATCGAGTGGATCGGAGTACGTCACGAAGAAGCCGCCGCCTTCGCGGTGTCGGCCCAGGCCCAGCTGACCGGAACTCTCGGCGTGTGCGCCGGCACTGTCGGCCCGGGCTCGATCCACTTGCTCAACGGACTGTACGACGCCAAGAAGTCTCGCGCCCCGGTGCTGGCGATCTGCGGACAGGTGCCGCGAGAGGAGCTGGGCAGCGACTTCTTCCAGGAGGTCGACAACGACCAGGTGTTCGCCGATGTCGCGGTCTTCACCCGCACGATCTCCGATCCGGCCCAGGCACCGCTCCTGATCGAGCAGGCAGTGAACGCCGCGCTGCAGCAGGAAGGCGTCGCCGTCCTGACCCTGCCGGGAGACGTCGGTGACCTCGACGTGCCCAAGGGCACCGCCACGCCGAGCTTCGTCACGGCTCAGCCGTCGACGATGCCGAGTGCCGAGGACGTGGCGTCGGTGGCTTCGGTACTCAACGCGGCCGACAAGGTCACGCTGCTGGTGGGCCTTGGCGCGCGCGATGCCCACGATGATGTGCTCGCGATCGCCGACACCCTCGCTGCGCCGATGGTGGTGACGCTCAAGGCAAAAGAGGACTTCGACGATGACAACCCGTTCGAGGTTGGCCAGTCGGGCCTGATCGGCAATCCGGCTGCGCAGACGGCATTCGAGGACTGCGACGTGCTGTTCTTGGTCGGCACCGATTTCCCTTATCGGGAGTGGTATCCCGAGGGCAAGACCGTGATCCAGCTCGACCGGCGCGGCGAGAACATCGGTCGGCGCACCCACGTGGAGCACGCCCTGGTGGGCGACTGCGCGCCGACTCTGGCAGCCCTCCGGCCGCAGCTCACCGCCAAGACCTCACGCGACCACCTGGACTCGGCGCGGCACAAATACGACGCGTGGCGCGACCGCCAGTCCCACCTCGCCGAACCCCAATATGACCACGAGAGCCTCGGCAGGATCCGCAAGGCGCTCGACAATCCGGAGCACGCGATCCGTCCCGAGGCGGTGGGGGCAGCACTCGATCGGCATGCCGCCGCGGACGCGATCTTCACGACCGACACCGGGATGTCGACGGTGTGGCTCGCGCGGTTCGTGCGCATGACAGGTGACCGACGCCTGGTTGGCTCGTTCAACCTCGGCTCGATGGCCAACGCCATGCCGCAGGCCCTCGGCGCCTCCGCACTCGACCGGCACCGGCAGATCATTGCGTTCTGCGGAGATGGCGGCCTCACGATGCTGACGGGCGACCTGATCACGGCGGTCACCTACGATCTGCCGGTCAAGCTGGTCGTCTTCGACAACAGCCGGCTTGGCATGGTCAAGCTGGAGCAGGAGCAGGGCGGACTCCCGGAATTCGGCACGGTCCTGCACAATCCGGACCTGGCAGCCGTCGCGCGGGCATGCGGTCTGCACGGGGTACGCGTGGAGTCCCCAGATGAGCTCGATGGTGCCGTTGCCGAGGCGCTGGCGCATCCGGGGCCAGTGCTTCTGGACGTCGTGACGAATCCCGATGAGATCTCGATCCCGGGTCGCACTTCCGTGGGGCAAGCGTGGGGCTTCGCGATCGCCAAGATCAAGGAGACCTTGGAGTCGCGCTGATTGAGACCCCCGTCACAGGGGTAGTCACAGCCTATGAGCACTTCTGAGAAGTCGTCCTCCAGCGCCGAGATGGGTCGCATCACGACGGACACCCCGGCGCGGATGGATCGCCTGCCGTGGGCCCGTTGGCACTGGATGATCGTGATCGGTCTCGGCGCCGTCTGGATCCTGGACGGCCTCGAGGTGACGATCGTCGGCAACTTGTCGGACGTGCTCAAGGACGGTCGCCACGGACTTGGCCTGACCAGCTCGGACGTCGGCCGGGCCGGCGCGATCTATGTGGCTGGCGCCTGCCTCGGTGCACTGTTCTTCGGCCAGCTCACCGACCGTTTCGGCCGGAAAAGGCTCTTCATGCTGACGTTGCTCGTCTACCTCACCGG
>JAOPXO010000163.1 GCA_025965115.1 Aeromicrobium sp. | reverse complement strand
CGGGCACCAGCACTGCGAGGGCCAGAGCTCGTCGAGCGCGGTGAGAGAACAGTGCCAGCAGCAACGCAACCGGCCACCACGCTCGAGTCAGCGCACCGGCCACCAGTCGGCCGGCGAACAGGTTGCCGCGCCCGGCGAGACGCAGCGACTCGGCGGCCGGGATCGAACGCAGCTTGCGGGCGAGTGCCAGCGCGGTGCCCACGCCGATGGTCGAACCGACGATCGGGAAGCCGGCGGCGATCGCCGTCCAACTGGCCGCGCTCCAGCCGCTCATCCTGAAGGGAGCGAGGGCGCCCGGATGACGCTCGGCCAACGGTGCGGCCGACGAGCCGTAGCCCACTCGCTGACGCAGCCACGAGGCGAGGTCGGGTCGCACCCGGTGCTGCGCAACTGCCGACGGCTCGTAACGGCAACGATGTCCGGCCGCGACCAATCGCCACACCAGGTCGACGTCCTCACCGAACCGCAACGAGGCATCGAAGCCGCCGACCGCGCGCACGGCCGCGGTGCGGCACACGATGACTGCGGCAGGGACGAAACTGACTCGTGTGGTGGGGGCGACCCTGCCGGCCTGGGCGCCGCGGTCCAGCGGCGAGTGCCGGTGTTCGAAGGCGGCCAATGCACCGGGTGCATCCATCGGCCTGATGCGTGGTGCGACCAGTGCCACCCGTGGATCGGTGAAGTGACGCAGCAGCTCGGTCAGTTCGGCCACGTCGATCTGTACGTCGGTGTCGACGAAGGCGACGAGCTCGGTGTCCACCAGTGCCAGCCCCGCATTGCGTGCCGCACCCGGACCCTGGTTCGCCTCGAGCCGATGGATCTCGTACGCGCCGTCGGCCGACGGCAACGGCGGCTGGCTGGCATCGTCGATGATGATCGTGCGGCACGGCATGGGGCCGATGATGGGCAGTGCGCCGAAGGCGGGAACCACCACGGTCACCCCGGCTGCGAGATCGACCTCGGCCGACGCGTCCGGCTGCGGATGCACGGCGCCCGCGTCCACCAGCCGATCGGTCAGCCGCCGGTGGTTGGCCGGCAACGGCCGGCCGTGCTCGATCGCCTGGACCACGCGGACACCCGCGTCGCTCAGCGTGAACAGCCTGAGCGGCGAGCCCGCGATGACGGTGTGCCCATCGCGCGGCCGTCGATACGACGAGTCGAGCGTGAACTGATCGGCGGGCATCGTGGGCGATGCCTCAGACTCGCCAGTCGTCGACCGCCGCCACCAGATCGATGGTCAGGCGCGTCAACAACGAGCGGCCATGGCTTGCGCTGGCTCCGTGCGGATCGCCCAGCACACCGTTCGGGCTGACGGCCTTGACGCCGTTGGCGCGCAGCTCGTCGATGAGATCGGTGAAGTGTTCGGTGCGGCCGCGTTCGGCGCGATCCAGGCGGACCAGTTCGGGTGCGATGGCCAACATGAGCGATGTCTCGGTGTGCCCCGCGTGGGCGTCGGAGCCACTGACGTGCGGCCACCAGGCCAGCACGCGTCGCTGTTCCGATTCCAGGGTCGAGACGGCACGGCGCACCGCCGTGGCGTTGCCACCGTGGCCGTTCACCAGCACGACTCCGGCGCTCCAGTCGGCGCTGCGCACCAACTCGACGATCATCGATTCGACCACGGCGTTGCCGAACGACAGGGTGCCGGGGAAACCGGAGTGCTCGCCGCTGGCCGACACCGTGATCGGCGGAGCCACCACCACGTCGCCGGGTTCGAACGACTGCACCAACGCCTCGGCCAGCGCAACCGCCACTCTCGTGTCGGTGTCGAGCGGGAGGTGCGGCCCGTGTTGTTCGCACGAGCCCACCGGCACCGCAACGATCGGTCGATGAGCCCGATCGCACAGGTCTGGCCAACCCAGCTCGCCCAGCCGAACGCTCACGATGTGGCGCGGCCTCCGGTGAGCAGCGTCACTCCGACAATGTCCACGTGCGACATGGCCACACGATACTGCCAAGCCTCAGCGAGCCCCCGGACCCAGTGAGCCCGAGGCTCGATGAGAGATGGAGTCCGAGGCTCGATGAGAGATTGAGTCCGAGGCTCGATGAGAGATGAGGCCCGTTCCGGACCTCATCTCTCATCGCTCGGGTCTGCCGCTGCCCGAGAACCATTCGCCATGAGAGATGAGGCCCGTTCCGGACCTCATCTCTCATCACGGGGCCGAGTCGGACGGGCGGGGTCGGGGGAGAGGTAGCCCCAGTCGCGGAGGGCGGCGAGGACGCGCTCGGCGGCTGCTCGGGGCTCGAGGTCGATGGTCTCGCCGTGCGCGGGTGCGGTGTCGGCGTCGGTCAGCTGTCGAACCCGGTCCAGCGCCGCGCCCGACGGTGCCGACAATGCCCTCGGCCGTGGGCGGAACGAGGCGATCGACCCGCCTGCTTCGGCACGATGCGCCACCGTGATCGAGCGTGACGGCACTGTCGCCGACTCGGCGGCCAACGCCCGCCGCAGCGACGCTCGTCGCAGCGACGCAACCGAGCTCTCGACCGACACGACGCACGGCAGTGGCACGGACAGCACCTCGCGGCGCCCGCCGTCCAAGCGGCGTACGGCGCGCAACGCTCCGGCCGTGGACGCCGGGAGATCGAGCGACACCAGGCCCAACGCCTGAGCCGCCTGTCGATGGTGTGCGATGAACGCCGGCACCGAGCCACTGCCCCGGTCGATGGAGTGATCGCCACACACGATCACGGCTGCCGCTCCAGCCGCCTCGGCCAACGCCGCCGCGACATCGCGCGACTCGCTGACCGATGGCATGTCCAGACGAAGCACGTGCTGCGCTCCGCATGCCGAGGCGTCGCGCAGCGCCCGCTCACAACCGACGGGTCCGGCCGAGATGGTCAGCACCTCCAACCCCAGCGCTTCCCCGAGCCGCAATGCGATCTCGAGCGCGGCTTGGTCGGCATGCGACACGCCGGAGAATCGCAGGTCGTCACCGG
>JAOPXO010000152.1 GCA_025965115.1 Aeromicrobium sp. | reverse complement strand
GTCCGAGGACGGCTGGCCCGAGTTCACCGGTGCGACCTGGGAGAAGTCGGCGGTGCTCCGCTACGGCGAGAACCCGCACCAGCCGGCCGCGCTCTACCAGCACTGGCGCGGCGGCCTGGCCGCCGCCGAGCAGCTGCACGGCAAGGAGATGTCATACAACAACTACGTCGACACCGACGCCGCGCGCCGGGCCGCCTACGACTTCGAGAAGCCGGCCGTCGCGATCATCAAGCACGCCAATCCGTGTGGCATCGCTGTCGGTGCCGATGTCGCCGAGGCGCACGCACGTGCGCACGCCTGCGATCCGGTGTCGGCCTATGGCGGCGTCATCGCGGTCAACCGTCCGGTCAGCGCCGCGATGGCGACCCAGGTTGCCGAGGTGTTCACCGAGGTCATTGTCGCGCCCGACTACGAGGACGGCGCGCTCGAGATCCTGCAGGCCAAGAAGAACATTCGCATCCTTCGGGTGGTTGCCGACGAACACCCCGACCCGACCGAGTTCCGCGCCATCAGCGGCGGAGTGCTCGTCCAGCAGGTCGACCACGTCGACGCGCCAGGTGACGATCCGTCCACCTGGACGCTGGTCGCCGGCGATGCCGCAGATGAGGCGACACTCGCCGACCTCGGCTTCGCGTGGACGGCCGTACGCGCGGTCAAGTCCAATGCGATCCTGCTCGCCAAGGACGGCGCCTCGGTTGGCGTCGGCATGGGGCAGGTCAACCGGGTCGACTCCTGCAAGCTCGCGGTTGAGCGCGCTGGCGCCGAGCGCGCTGCGGGAGCCGTCGCGGCGTCCGACGCCTTCTTCCCGTTCCCCGACGGTGCCGAGATCCTCTTCGCCGCCGGCGTACGCGCGATCGTCCAGCCGGGTGGATCGATCCGTGACGATGCGGTCATCGAGGCGGCCACGGCCGCGGGCGTCACGATGTACGTCACCGGGACGCGGCACTTCTTCCACTGAGTCCCGTCAGGCGAGGCCGAGACCGTCGAGCACCTGGGCATTGGGCAGGTCGGCCAGGGCTTTACCGGGCACCGCAAGCTTCGAGCGCCGCAGGCCGCTGCCGATCAGTACCCATGGCTGCTCGGTCACGGCACGATCGATCAGGATCGGCCAGCCCGCAGGAAGGCCGACCGGGGTGATGCCGCCGTACTGCATGCCGGTTTCCGCAACGGTCCAGTCCTGCGGGGCGAAGGAGCACTTGCGGACGTCGAGCGTGCGTCGTACGAGGCCGTTGACGTCGGCGCGGGTGTTGGCGAGGAGCACACATGCCGCGGGGCGAGCTTCTCCGCCGCGCTTGCCCAGGACGATGACGCAGTTGGCCGACGCCTCGGCTGGGAGGTCGTACTCCGCCATCAGCGCCGCAGTGTCGGCGAGGTCGGGGTTGATCGCGACGGTATGAGCTGCGCCCGCGATGGAGGGCACGGCGTGTACGGCGGCCGCAACCAGCGGAGTCAGCAGCTCATTGTCGAGCGGACCGAGGACCAGCGACCCGAGGTTCACGGTCATGCCTTGGCCTTCCGGAGCTCGGCCAGCGCGTGGTCGACAGTGTCGGGCCCGAGCACGTGGGCAGCGACCAGGTCACGGATCGCCGAGGTCAGCAGGAGCGCTTCGGACTGCTCTGAATACTGGCCTGACTGGCGCCGCAGGGCCGTACCCGCGATGAGCGCGACGATCGCGGCGGCGAGATGCGCGGAGTCGGTGGCGCCAACCCGCGCGAGCATCGAGCCGACCAGCGACTCGAGAGCCTGCATCGCCTTCGCGGCGGTGTCCTGCAGCTCCGGCACCCGGGCGGCGGCGAGGAAGATCGAGAGCTCGAGAGCGGCAACATCCGGGCCACGCGCGGCGAACACTGCGGTCACGAATGCGGCGGCGTCGTCGATGCTGACATCGGCCTCGAACTCGACCTGGGTGAGGCTCGTGAGGTCGGCGGTCCACTGGTCGACGTGGGCGCCGAGTGCCTCGCGGATCATGTCGTCGATCGTCTCGAAGTAGTAGGTCGTCGACGCCGGTGGCAGGCCGGCCCGGGCGGCAACAGCCCGATGCGTGATGGCGCGCGAACCGCCCTCGGCGAACAGCTCGATTGCGGCGGCGAGCAGCTCGTCGCGGCGGACCCGGCTGCGGTTCTGCGTCAGCTGCGCTTTGCTGCCCATTGACGCCCCGTCCCATTCGTACGTTCGTACCAGTTCATCGGCTGACCGAATGCCGTGCCGGAGGAATTGTATGCACGGCGGTCGTGAAAGACTCGTCCTCGTGACAGCTCAGATCCTCGACGGCAAGGCGGTTGCGGCCGCGATCAAGAACGAGCTCCGCGAGCGGGTGACCGCCCTGGCCGCGAAGGGCGTCACGCCCGGACTCGGCACGATCCTGGTCGGCAGCGATCCGGGGAGCCTCTGGTACGTCGCGGGCAAGCACCGCGACTGCGCCGAGGTAGGCATCAACTCGATTCGCATCGACCTGCCAGAGACCGCGACCCAGGCCGAGGTCGAGGACGCCGTCGACCAGCTCAATGCCGACCCCGCGTGCACGGGCTACATCGTCCAGCTGCCGCTGCCCAAGGGCCTCGACGAGAACGCCGTGATCGGTCGCATCGATCCGTTGAAGGATGCCGACGGCCTGCACCCCACCAATCTCGGCTGGCTCGTGCTCGGCAAGGGAGCGCCCCTGCCGTGCACCCCACGCGGCATCATCGAGCTGCTGCGCCGCCACGACGTCCCGATCGCCGGCCAGCACGTCGTCGTGGTCGGCCGTGGCATCACCGTCGGCCGCCCCATGGGTCTGCTGCTGACCCGCAAGAGCGAGAACGCCACCGTCACCCTGTGCCACACCGGCACCCGGGATCTTGGCGCCGAGGTGAGCCGCGCCGACATCGTGATCGCCGCCGCCGGCGTGCCGGGCATCATCTCTGCCGACATGGTCAAGCCCGGAGCGGCCCTGCTCGACGTCGGCGTGAGCCGTGACGAGAACGGCATCGTCGGCGACGTCGACCCGGCCGCACGCGAGATCGCCGGCTGGATCTCGCCCAACCCCGGTGGGGTCGGTCCGATGACCCGCGCGATGCTGCTCTCCAACGTGGTCGACACCGCCGAGCGGCTCAATCCGTGATCACTCCGCGCAGTCGCGGCTCGCAGATCTACCTGCTGCAGCTGCTCGGCGTGTTCATCGGCATCGCGCTGGTGGTGGCCAGCCATTGGCGGGTCGGCATTGTCGTGGTCGGAGCAACCTTCCTCGTGGGCGCCGCGGCACGTTCGGTCGTGCCGGTCAGCCATACCGGCATGCTTCGCGTACGAGGCAAAGCCTTCGACATGTTCTGGATGACCACTCTCGGGGTCGCCCTCATCGTCCTGGCGATCGTCATCCCTTCCCAACCCGGCTAGCACACATCACGGGACAGAGAACGGCGGGGCCTAGATCAGGCCGAGCTCCTTGACCGCGTCGCGCTCTTCGACGAGCTCGGCCGCGGTGGCGTCCATACGTGCACGAGAGAACTCGTCGATCTCCAGACCCTGGACGATCGTCCAGTCGCCGCCGGAAGTCGTGACGGGGTAGGAGTAGATCAGGCCTTCGGGGATGCCGTACGAACCGTCGGACACGACCGCCATCGAGGCCCAGTCACCCTCGGGGGTGCCGTGCAACCAGTCGCGGGCGGCGTCGATCGTCGCGGACGCGGCGGAGGCGGCGGACGAGGAGCCACGCGCCTCGATGATCGCGGCGCCACGCTTGGCGACGGTCGGGATGAAGTCGCCCTCGAGCCACGACTGGTCATTGACGGTCTCGGCGGCGTTCTTGCCGGCGATCTCCGCGTGGAAGATGTCTGGGTACTGGGTCGCCGAGTGATTGCCCCAGATCGTCATCTTCTTGACGTCGGTGACCGGGGCGCCGGCCTTGGCAGCGAGCTGCGCGATCGCCCGGTTGTGGTCGAGCCGGGTCAGGGCACTGAACCGCTCCTTGGGGATGTCGGGAGCATTGGTCATCGCGATCAGCGCATTGGTGTTGGCCGGGTTGCCGGTCACACCAACACGTACGTCTGAGGCGGCCACCTTGTTGAGTGCCTTGCCCTGAGCGGTGAAGATCGCGCCATTGGCCTCGAGCAGATCGCTGCGCTCCATGCCGGGTCCGCGGGGACGGGCGCCGACCAGCAGCGCGAGGTTGACGCCGTCGAAGATCGTCTCGGCGTCATCGCCGATCTCGACGCCGGCGAGGGTCGGGAACGCGCAGTCGTCGAGCTCCATGACGACGCCTTCGAGCGCCTTGAGCGCGGGGGTGATTTCGAGAAGCTGCAGCTGGATCGGGGTGTCCGGACCGAGCAGAGATCCGCTCGCGAGGCGGAAAAGCAGGCTGTAGCCGATCTGACCGGCCGCGCCGGTGACGGCGACCTTGACGGGGGTTGTGCTCACGGGTGGTGCTCCTTGGGAGGTGCGGAGGTGGTCTACCTTCCGAAACTAGCGCAGCCGCCCCGGGGATTCCTCCCTGGGGCGGCTGCGTGTGACGTACGGAACTCGCGGCAGCGCTCAGTCGTCGGCGCCGACGATCATCGCGTGCGTGACTCCCGCGATGACCGCGCCGATGATCGGCGCGACGATGAACAGCCACACCTGGCCGAGCGCGTCGCCGCCGGCGAACCAGGCCACACCGAGCGACCGCGCGGGGTTCACCGACGTGTTGTCGATCGGGATGCTGATCAGGTGGATCAGGGTCAGTGCCAGGCCGATCGACAGGCCTGAGAAGCCAACCGCGGCGCGCTTCGCGGAGGCGCCGAGGATGACGTACAGGAAGAAGGCGGTCAGCACGATCTCGGTGATCAGTGCGGCGAGCAGGCTGTAGCCGCCGGGGGAATGGTCGCCGTAACCGTTGGAGGCGAATCCGCTGGCGTGGGCGTCGAATCCGCTCTGGCCCGACGCGATCACGAAGAGGACGGTCGCGGCGACGGTGGCGCCGACGACCTGGGCGACGATGTAGCCGCCCACGTCATTCCACTTGAAGCGCTTTGCCGCAGCCAGACCGATCGTCACGGCAGGGTTGAAATGCCCGCCGGAGATGTGGCCGAAGGCGTACGCACCGGTCAGGACGGTGAGGCCGAAGGCGAGCGCGACGCCAAGATTGGTGACGTCCTTGCCCGCGAGGACTGCCGTGCCGCAGCCGCCGAGGACGAGCCAGAACGTGCCGAGTGCCTCGGCGCCGAGTTTGTGGGAGGTGGTCGGTGTTGCCATCAGAGGCTCCTTTGCCTGCCGGTCACAGCCGGGCGGCTGTGACCGGATCATATTGGGATATCTTGATGTCAAGCAATCTTTTTGGCACCCGCATAGGAGTCGCTGTACCCATGGCCAAGATCATCTACACCCACACTGACGAAGCGCCCCTGCTCGCCACCTACTCCTTCCTCCCGGTCATCGCGGCATATGCCTCGACTGCTGGCGTGGAGGTCGAGACGCGTGACATCTCGCTGGCCGGTCGCATCATCGCCCTGTTCGGCGACCGCCTGACCCCCGAGCAGCAGATCGACGATGCACTCGCCGAGCTCGGCGCACTGGCCAAGACGCCGGAAGCCAACATCATCAAGCTCCCCAACATCAGCGCCTCCGTGCCACAGCTCAAGGCGGCGATTGCCGAGCTCCTGAGCCAGGGGTATGCCCTTCCCGACTATCCCGATGACCCGTCGACCGATGAGGACATCGACGTGCGGTCTCGCTACGACAAGGTCAAGGGCAGCGCGGTCAACCCGGTGCTGCGCGAAGGCAACTCCGACCGCCGCGCGCCCGCCTCGGTCAAGAACTATGCCCGCCAGCACCCGCACTCGATGGGTGCCTGGAGCACCGACTCCAAGACCAATGTCGCCACGATGACCGACGACGACTTCCGGGCCAATGAGAAGTCGGTCGTGATCGAGAGCGATGGCACGATCGAGATCCAGCTCATCGCCGATGACGGCAGCACGACCGTACTCAAGCCGGCATTCCCGGTGCTGGCCGGCGAGGTCATCGACGCCACGGTGATGCGGGTCGCCGCCCTCGACGCATTCCTCACCGAGCAGATCGCGCGGGCCAAGGCCGAGGGCGTGCTGTTCTCGGTGCACCTCAAGGCCACCATGATGAAGGTCTCCGACCCGATCATCTTCGGCCACGTCGTCAGGGCATTCCTCCCCGAGGTGTTCGCGCAGTACGGCGACGACCTCGCCGCCGCGGGGCTCAGCCCGAGCAACGGTCTCGGGTCGATCCTCGCCGGGCTCGACGCGCTGCCCAATGGCGCCGAGATCAAGGCCGCGATCGACCAGGGCATCGCCGATGGACCCGCACTGGCGATGGTCGACTCCGACAAGGGCATCACCAACCTGCACGTGCCGAGCGATGTCATCGTCGACGCATCGATGCCGGCGATGATCCGCACGTCCGGCCACATGTGGGGTCCTGACGGCGCCGAGGGCGACACGCTCGCGATCATCCCCGACAGCTCATACGCAGGCGTCTACCAGACCGTGATCGACGACTGCCGCGCCCACGGAGCGTACGACCCGACGACGATGGGCTCGGTGTCCAATGTCGGCCTGATGGCACAGGCCGCCGAGGAGTACGGCAGCCACGACAAGACCTTCGAGATCGCTGCGGCAGGCACGGTCCAGGTCGTCGACGGCAACGGAGCCGTGCTGCTCGAGCACGCCGTCGAGCCGGGTGACGTATGGCGCGCGTGCCAGACCAAGGACGTCCCGATCCAGGACTGGGTCAAGCTCGCGGTGACCCGGGCCCGTGCCTCGAAGACTCCGGCGGTGTTCTGGCTCGACCCAACCCGCGCCCACGACACCAACCTGATCGCCAAGGTCGAGAAATACCTCCCCGATCACGACACCGACGGTCTGCAGATCGAGATCATGTCGCCGGTCGAGGCCACCCAGTTCTCGGTCGACCGGATCCGCAAGGGCGAGGACACCATCTCGGTCACCGGCAACGTGCTGCGTGACTACAACACCGACCTGTTCCCGATTCTCGAGCTGGGCACCAGTGCCAAGATGCTGTCGATCGTCCCGCTGATCAACGGTGGCGGACTGTTCGAGACCGGCGCCGGCGGCTCCGCGCCCAAGCACGTGCAGCAACTCATCAAGGAGGACCACCTCCGCTGGGACAGCCTCGGCGAATTCCTCGCGCTGGCGTCGAGCTTTGAGCACATGGCGACGACGACCGGCAATGCCCGGGCGCAGATCCTCGCTGACACCCTCGATCGGGCCACCGGCACGTTCCTCAACGAGAACAAGTCACCGAGTCGCAAGGTCGGCGAGATCGACAACCGTGGCAGCCACTTCTACCTCGCGCTCTACTGGGCCCAGGAGCTCGCGAAGCAGACCGAGGACGCCGAGCTGGCGGCCGGCTTCGCCGCCGTCGCTGACGATCTCGCCGCCAATGAGGCGAAGATCAACGAGGAGCTGCTCGCGGTGCAGGGCAAGCCGGCCGATATCGGCGGCTACTTCCGCCCTGATGACGCCAAGGTGACGGCAGTGATGCGTCCGTCCGACACATTCACCGGAGTGCTGGCTGACCTCTCGTCGCGTCTGGGCTGAGCTAGCTCCGCAGATGCTTCTCTGACGGCGTCCACCCTCGGGCGCGCGCCTTCAGGCGTACGTCTCCGAGCAGCTCGGCGAGCGCGGCCGCCTGGCGGTCGGTCTCCTCGGCGGCTTCGCGGCCGATGTCGATCAGCAGCTCGACTGCGACCTCGCCGTCATCGCGATGCGCCCAGCCTCCGACGATCCGACCGTCGTGCCAGATTGTCGGGCCGGCGTTGCCGTTGACGTCGAACAGCCGATCGCGGTGCTGGTCGAGATAGAAGTCGCGGTGCTTCCAGCCCATCGTGGACGGATCAAGCGCGGGCAAGAGCGTCACCCACGGTTCGTCGTCCGCCGGCTCGGATGTGTCGTCACCAGGGAGTATGAAGCCGATCTGGCCCTCAAGGTCGACCTCAACGGCGTTGACGGCCGCCAGAGCTGCGCGCGTCCGGGCCTTGGTCCACCCGGTCCACCAGGCGAGGTCGTCCTCGGTGGCTGGGCCATATGCCCCGAGCCACCGCCGGGCAATCTCGGCAGCGGCGTCTTCGACCGAGCAGGGCGCAGTCGCCTCCGGTGACCAGTTGTGCAGGGTGCTCCAGCGGAACTGGGTGGACGTCCAGCCACCGCGCGGTCTCACGCGGACGATCTCTCCGGCCGCCGACATCAGCGTGAGGAGCCGACTCGCCACGGCCTGCGTCGCCTCGTACTTGGTGCCCGCCGCGAGCACGACCCGCGTGGCGAGGCGCTCGTCGAGCTTGCCGAGCTCGGCGCTGGTGATCTCGCCGGCCGCCTCGACCGCAGCGACGGCGATCGCCTCGACCTCGCGGAGCCAGCCGACTGGGTCGTCAGTGACATCGGACTCGCCGAGCAGCTTCTCGAGCCGTCGGCGCTGCTCACGGGCGACGATGTCGGACGCGCCGGCGTGACAGGCGGACACCAGATCCGTCGGCACGGCAAACACTGTGCGGCGCATCGACAACACGCGGATCAGGGAACGGTCGTCGTACAGCGCCCGCTCAACCTGGGCGATCGTGCCATCGGTCGTACGCTGCACCGCCGAGAGGAATGTCGTCGCTGGATCGGTGCCGTGAAGGGCGACGACCCGTCGCGCCGCCTCGACCGTATCGGCCGCCCGGTGCTGCGGCGACAGGGCATGGCGCCGACCGAGACGTGTGCGTCGCTCGGCTGCGTTGAACGATCGCATGCTCTTCCCCTTCGTCGACTGTGTGCAGCCTTTCATGGTCGGCTGACACGTTTGCGGACCGCGATTGCGGCGCACTGCCAGTCAATTCAATGTGTCAGTGGGCCGCGATAGCATCCAGCACCTACCTCTTTGAAGGGATGAGCTCGTGACAAATCGGATCGACTATTTCGAGATCGGCTCGCCCGACCCCGCTGCGTCCAAGGTCTTCTACGGAGGGTTGTTCGACTGGGAGATCGAGGATCCCCAAGGTCCTTCCCCCTACTCCATGGTCGATGAGGCCCGCGGCGGATTGTGGGACACGTCCGACGCCGATGGTGGCAGCTGGGCGATCTTCTACGTACACGTCGATGACGTCCAGCAGGCGGTCGATCGCGCGGTGCGGCTGGGCGCGACTGTCGTGGTGCCTCTCACGGACAATGGGCAGATTGACTTCGCCCACCTGCTGGATCCTCTTGGCAATCGGTTCGGCGTCTGGAAGCCGCACGCCTAGCGCAGCACCTCCGAGCGCAACGCGGCGAGGCGCGAGGCGGTGTGACCCATCGCGCAGCAAGCCGGGGAATGCCAGCCGTCTCGAACACGGTTGTATGACGTCGTGACCTCCGTCGATTCCAGCCATGCTGTCAGCACCAAGCACCTGACCCTTGCCCTGCTGGCGCTTGCCCTCGGCGGCTTCGCGATCGGCACCACCGAGTTCATGACGATGGGGTTGCTGGAGAACATTTCGGTCGGCATCCACGAGTCGATCCCACGAACCGGGCACCTCATCACCGCGTATGCCTTCGGGGTCGTCGTCGGCGCCCCGATCATCGTGTCGCTGGGCGCCAGGCTGCCCAAGCGAGAGCTGGCGA
>JAOPXO010000138.1 GCA_025965115.1 Aeromicrobium sp. | reverse complement strand
CAGCTCATACGCGAGATCGCGGAGCTCGCCGTTGATGCGTGCGGCGATGATCTCGGGCTGCTCGGCGAACAGCTGCCACGCCTTCGTGCCGGCATCGACCTGCTGCGACGTATTGCTCCCTGAGCTTGTCGAAGGGACCACGATGGAGATCTCGGACATACGCGCCTCTGTTCGGTATGACGCGCCCTACGGGTGGCGCGTACTGCTTGCGCCCACCGTATCTCTCCGTGGCCTAGATCAGCTTGGCGACCTCGGCGGCCGAGCGCTCACCCGCACGGACGGCGCCATCCATGTAGCCGGACCAGTACGTCGCGGTCTCCGTGCCGGCCCAGTGCACGCGGCCGAATGGCTCGCGGATCGTCGAGCCGTAGGCGACTGTCGCTCCAGGCTGCACGGACGCGACAGGGCTGCCCATCGTCCAGCGTTCCTGGGTCCAGTCGTGCTCGACGTAATCGATCGGCTTGAGGGCCGCGGGGCCGACGACTTTCGCAAATGCCTCAAGCACGAGCTTGCGCCGGTCGGCGAGCGGCAGCATTGCGCACTGCTGCCAGGACGAGCCGCCGATGAACGACAGCAGGACGCCGACCTTGGCGTCGCTGGGACTGTTGTCGAATGTCGTACGCACGACCCCGTTGTCGAAGACGGCTGACCCTGACAAGCCGGCCGCGCGCCAGAACGGCGTCGGGTAGACCGCGTCGACCTTCATCAATGTGCCCATCGGCATGTGCTGGAGAAGTTGTAGGCGCCGAGCCGGTAGCAGCGGGGACCAGTCGATGCCGAGTGCCAGTGGGGGTGGCACGGCCACGATGACGCGCTTCGCGGTGACGGTGCCGCGGTCGCTGACCACGGTGACGGTAGAGCCCGACTGGGTGATCTTGCGCACCGGGGCGTTGAGCGCCACCCGCGAGCCGAGGAGTGCGGCGACTCTCAACGGGATCAGCTGGGAACCGCCGACGATGCGTGAGTCCTGTGCCGCGTCGGGCGTCCCTGACGAGCGCTCGAACGTGCCCGGATTGGTCTCGTTGCCGGCGGTGGCCATGTACCAAAGGAAGAACAGCATCGACAGACCAGAGGCGTCCACGCCGAAGGACGCCTGGAAGTACGCCTTCAGCACCTCCCGCACCTGGGGCACGAGCGAATTGTGCTCGAGCCAGGTCTCGACGGTCTGCGAGTCGAGAGTCGCCGCGTCCTTGGCGGTCCACGGCGCGTCGACGGGAACGGCCTTGGACATCTGGTCGATCCTCAGCTGGAGGATCGCCGCGTCGGCGAGAATCAGCGGATCGGGCGGGACCGTGCCGGTGTACTTCAGCGTCCCGAGATTTTTCGAGACATACACGTTCTGGCCGGCGACGTACTCCTTGAATGTCTGGAGGCCGAGCGTCTTGATCAGTGCCAAGACGTGGTCTTGGGTCGGACCGACGAAGGCTCCGCCCGACTCGATGACCGATCCGCCGGCCAGCGTGTGGTTGAGCAGCCGTCCGCCGACCCGGTCGCGGGCCTCGAGCACCAGGACGCTCTTGCCGGCGGCAACCAGGTTGCGTGCGGCGACGAGACCCGAGAGTCCTCCACCGACGACGACGACATCCACGCTCTTGGGGATGGAGCCAGACGAGGAAGCCGCTTCCGCTGCCTGTCCGAGGCCGCCGATCGCGAGTACCGCACCACCTGCCACTGCTCCGCCGATGAGTCCCCGCCGTGAAACGCCCTGCTGTTCACCCATGTGAGATTTGCCCTTCATCGCGGATCGCCGTTTGCTCTGTCAACGAGGCACGGCGCAAAAGGCGACGCCTGGATGACACTATGAGTGTCACCATTTCGGGCGGTGCCACTCGCGTACGTACTAGGGAGACCACATGACATCGGTTGGGATCATCGGCTCGGGGTTCGGCGCGTTGGCTGTTGCTGTCGAGCTGAAGCGGGCGGGACATACCGACCTCAGGTTGTGGGAGCGAGCCAATGACCTCGGCGGGGTCTGGCGCGACAACACCTATCCCGGTGCCGGCTGCGATGTCCCGTCTCCGCTGTATTCGTTCTCGTACGAGCCAAATCCCAGGTGGAGCCGGCGCTACGCGCTCCAGCAGGAGATCCACGACTACATCCGCGGCGTCGCCGACAAGCACGGCATCACCCCGCTGGTGCGCTACGGCCGCGAGGTCGTCGCCGCCACCTGGGACGAGGCGACATCGCAGTGGACGGTGACCTTCCAGGACAACACGACCGACGCGGTCGATCTGCTGATCAGCGCGGTCGGCCAGCTGTCACGCCCGAGGCTCCCCGCGATTCCCGGCATCGAGACGTTCACGGGCACGTCATTCCACTCCGCCGAGTGGGACCACGACTTCAACGCCCAGGGCAAGCGCATCGCGGTGGTCGGAGCCGGCGCGAGCGCGGTGCAGTTCGTGCCGCGGCTCGCCGACGAGGCGAGTCGGCTGACGGTCTTCCAGCGCTCCCCCAACTATCTGATGCCTAAGCCCGACAAGCCCTACACAGCAGTCCACCGGACGTTGTTCAGGATCGCGCCCGTCACGCAGACGGTCGAGCGCGGAGGCATCTGGGCGATCATGGAGCAGTTCGCCCAGGGCCTCAGGGACGACTCCCGCACGGGCAAGGTCAACAAGGGCATCGCGATGCGCCACCTCAAGAAGCAGGTCAAGGATCCGACCCTGCTGGCCAAGCTCACGCCTGACTACCCCATCGGCTGCAAGCGGGTGTTGTTCTCCAACGAGTTCTATCCGGCGCTCGCACAGGCCAATGTCGATGTCGTCACGAGTGCGGTCACGGCGGTGACGCCAGATGGGGTGATCGATGCCGAGGGTGTCGAGCACAAGGTCGACGCGATCATCTATGCGACCGGCTTCGACGCCCAGGACTTCCTGGAGTCGATCGACATCACCGGAGTCGGCGGCCAGAAGCTCGCCACCCAGTGGGTCGACGGAGCGCATGCCTATCTCGGGATGTACGTCCCCAACTTCCCCAATCTGTTCGTGACCTACGGACCCAACACGAACCTCGGCGGTGGCTCGATCATCTACATGCTCGAGGCGCAGGCGCGGCACATGCGGCAGGCCGTCGACCGGCTGGAGGCCGGCAAGTTCACGACCGTCGAGGTCACCGCGGCGGCCGACGAGGCATACGACAAGGAGATCCAGGACCTGCTGGATGTGTCGGTGTGGTCGCACTGCGAGAACTGGTATCGCCATCCGTCGGGTCGCATCACCTCCAACTGGCCGGGCGCCACCTTGCCCTTCGCCAAGCGCACCAAGGTGCTCGATCCCCAAGCGTTCAGCTGGTCATGAGCGCGTACCCGCCCGAACCCTGGGACCTGCACGGCCACGCCTACGTCGGGGTGTGGCTGCTGCCGCGCGACCGGACACCGGCACCCCATTCGCCGGCCACCAAGGTCGTCACGATCTTCGGCCGCGCGATCGTGTGCGCTGGGCTCTTCGTCTACGAAGAGCCCAGCCCGCTGACGTACAACGAGATCATGAGCACCGTGCTGGTCCGCGAGGGCTGGCGCCTCCGGGTCTCGATCACGCACATCTGGGTCGACAGCGAGGCATCACGTGACGGCGGCCGCGCGTTGTGGGCTATCCCGAAGGACCTCGCCGACTTCGACGTCGTGCCGCACACGTCGTACGCCGCGCAGGGCATCGGCTCGCTGGCGGTCAAGCGCGTACGCCGCCTGCCGTGGGCGCTGCCCATCCGTTTCCGAATCGCGCAGGATCGTGAGGGCTCGCTGCTGGTCTCGCCGGTCAAGGGCCGCATCCGGTTCGGCCGCGCCTTGGGTCGCTGGGCATTTGCCGCCGACGGGCCGATCGGCTTTCTGGCCGGCCGCAAACCGCTGCTGACCCTGGCCTCCAGGCCGTTCCGGCTGATCTTCGGGACGGGCTGAGCGAGTCCCTCGCGGGTTAGGGTCAGGTGATGCGCCTTCCTCTCGTGCCTGTGACACTGCTGACCCTGCTCCTCCTCGGCGCGTGCCAGTCATCGGACGGCGGCAAGCCAAGCGCGACCGACACGACTACCAGCGCCACGTCGAGCGCACCGACCACTCCGGTGCCGAGCGGTCCCTCGTGCACGGGCATCTGGCAGCAGGGCATGACGCTGCCGAAGACCTACACGAGGTGCGTCGTCGACGGCGCGCTCGGCGCCCAGGACGTCACGAAGTGCAAGGACGGCACCCAGCTCGTCGCCTACGCCGACGCCTATTACGCCAACACGGGCGGCACGATCAAGAAGCCCACGATTGCCCCGATGCAGGACACGCCGGCGTTCGCCAAGGCCTACGCGAGCTGCACCGGCGAGTGAGCCGGCCCTGAAACTGGGCGGGCGGGCCATGGCGAAAGACCATGACCCACCCGGCTTGAGTCTGGGACTTACCCCGTCAGCCGAGTCCCAAACGCTTGCGGGCCTTCGAGGTCAGCGCTCCCCCGGCCTCGCCCTGCTCGACGGGCGTCAGGAAGCCGCGCTTGCGCGACTCGGCGACCCGATTGGTCCAGGTGCCAGCGGTCCCGCCGAATCGCTCAACCAGTGACTTCGAGGGCGTACGTATGCCGGCTTCCACCAGCGAGACGTACTCATACGCGAGCGCGGCCAGGGCGGCGTC